>CAZFQC010000485.1:0-1504 GCA_964520795.1 uncultured Brevundimonas sp. | reverse complement strand
GCCCGCGCCTGCAAACGCGCCGCGAGGCTTGAGGTGTCCCAGCGCGATCCGCCCATCGACTGCACCTCCGAATAGAACTGGTCCACCAGCGCCGTCAGCGACAGATGCGCCCCGTTGGCCCGCGCCTCGTCGAGCACCAGCCCGAGATCCTTGCGCATCCAGTCGACGGCGAACCCGAAATCGAATTTCCCCTCGGACATGGTCTTCCAGCGGTTGTCCATCTGCCACGACTGCGCCGCGCCCTTGGAGATGGCGTCATAGGCCGCCGTCGTGTCGAGGCCGGCGACCTCGGCGAAATGCACCGCCTCGGCCAGACCCTGGACCACGCCGGCGATGGCGATCTGGTTGACCATCTTGGTCAGCTGTCCGGAGCCGGACGCCCCCATGTGCTTCACCGCCTTCGAATAGGCCATCAGCGCCGGCTCAACCCGCGCCAGTGCGTCGGGGTCGCCGCCGGCCATGACGCTGAGCTGCCCGTTCTCGGCCCCCGCCTGACCGCCCGAGACGGGCGCGTCGATGAAGGCGACACCCTGCCCCGACGCCCGTTCCGCCAGTTCCCTGGCGACCCGGGCCGAAGTCGTGGTGTGGTCCACGATCACGGCCCCGTCCGCCAGCCGGGACAGGGCCCCGGTCACGACCTGCCGCACGTCGTCGTCATTGCCGACGCACAGAATGAACACCTCGGCCCCGGCCGCGGCCTCGGCGACCGTGGCGGCGAAGCGACCGCCGTTCCTGTCTGACCAGGCGCGCGCCTTGTCCGGCGACCGGTTGAAGCCCGTGACCTCGTGTCCAGCCTGGACCAGATGCCGCGCCATCGGCCCGCCCATCACGCCGAGCCCCGCGAAACCGATCTTCATGCCCCGGGCTCCTCAGCAACGCCGTAGCGTCCACGGAAATAGGTCAGCCCTGCCCCCGGCCGGGTCTCAAACCCCTTCACCGCCCCGACAATGGTCAGGTGATCGCCCATGACGATCCGCTCCGTGGCGACGCAGTCCAACCGCGTCAGGGCGTTCTTCAGGCGGGGTGGCTCAATGCTGGAGCTGTCGAATTCGTCGGACGACAGCCGGCAGATCCCCCAGGCGAACCGGTCGGACATCTCCCGGTCCTCGACCGGAAGCATGTGCACCGCGAACCGCTCGGCCCCGGCGAAGCCGTCATGCCGGTCCGAAGCCCGGTCCAGACACCACAGGATCAGCGGCGGCTTCAGGGACACCGAGGTGAAGGAGTTGATCGTGATGCCATAGGGGCCGTCCGGCGTATGGGCGGTGACGACGCAGACGCCGGTGGCGAATCCGCCGAGCGCCCGGCGATAGGCGGCGAGGTCGAAGGCGGCGGGATCGGAGGTGCTCACGCCCGACGACTAGGCGACCGCCTGCGTCCGGGCAAGGCGCGTCATGGGAAACGCGGTCTTAACCTTGGCCCCGCACCCTGCGTCAGAGTTCTCCGCCGAAGGTTCCCGTTCCCATGTCCCTGAGCGATCGTCCGATCCTCATCAAGAAGATCA
>CAZFQC010000484.1:0-1508 GCA_964520795.1 uncultured Brevundimonas sp. | reverse complement strand
AGGAGTGTAGCTCAGCTGGTAGAGCATCGGTCTCCAAAACCGAGGGTCGTGGGTTCGAGTCCCTCCACTCCTGCCACTTTTCACTGACGGCGCGGGTTCCTATCTGCACCGCCAGCCCGTTGAAACGAGACCAGAAGACCATGGCCAAGGCCAAGAGCCCCTCGGGGCGCCGCACCCAGCCCGTCCAGCCGGCGATCGCCGGGAACGCCGTGGCGGCCGAAGCGAACGCGCCGAAGAAGCCGCGCACCTCGATTCCCCAGTTCGCCAGCCAGGTCCGCGCCGAAGGGCGCAAGATCGTCTGGCCGAGCCGCAAGGAGACCTGGATCACCTCGGTGATGGTGCTGATCATGGTCGTGATCGCCGCCATCTTCTTCTTCGTGGTCGACGCCGGTCTGTCTGTGGCTTCGCGCTTCATCCTCGCGATCGGCCAGTAGGAAACACCCCCATGACCGACGCCGCCCCCAAGCCCGCCGCCAATCCCCGCCACAAGTGGTACATCGTCCACGCCTATTCGAACTTCGAAAAGAAGGTCGCCCAGCACCTGACGGACCAGGCGCGCCAGCAGGGCCTGGAGGACTGTTTCTCTGAAATCCTGGTGCCGACCGAGGACGTGGTCGAGATCCGCCGTGGCCGGAAGGTCAACTCCGAGCGCAAATTCTTCCCCGGCTATGTGCTGGTGAAGATGGAGATGACCGACGACGCCTATCACCTGGTCAAGAACACGCCGAAGGTCACCGGCTTCCTGGGCGCCGCGGGCGGCACCAAGCCGCTGCCGGTCTCGGAGCGTGAGGTCCAGAACATCATCGGCCAGGTGGAGGAGGGCGTCGAACGTCCGAAGCCCACCATCCGCTTCGACATCGGCGAGACGGTCAAGGTCATCGACGGACCCTTCGCCAGCTTCGAGGGTCAGGTCGAGAGCGTCGACGAGGACAACGCCCGCCTGCGCGTGGCCGTGTCCATCTTCGGCCGCCCGACCCCGGTCGATCTGGAATACAATCAGGTCGAGAAGAACGCGGGCTGATGCGAAGGCGGGCACCGTCGCTCGCTACCTTTGTTGCGCTGGCCGGTCTTTTCGTTCTGGGCTGTTCGCCAGCCTCGAACGAAACGCGCCCGGCGAGCCCGGAAGGCGCTACCAAAGTCGCCTCAACGCGACCCGAAGGAGCGGATCCCGCTCCTTCCGCGTCCGCCATGTCTTGCGAAACGGAGCGAGGAACGGAGTCCGCGAGGGTTCTGGCCAATCGGTGTCGATACGTTTCCGGAGCGACGCATCCGCCGTGCAATCCGCAAAATCCCTGCGAGCTGATGGACCGGGAGATCGAACGATCCTGCATCGACCAGGTCTGGCCTGCATGTTCGGGACCAACTCCGGAGACCGTCCGCAAACCGGATCTCTATAAAATGGAATGCTGCGAGCCCGGCTGACCGCTCTGGTTTGCTTTTCCGCCCCTTATCCGCTACACGCGCGCCTCGCTCTGAGGAGCGGTGCGGGTTCGCCCGCATAAATCCGT
>CAZFQC010000483.1:0-1516 GCA_964520795.1 uncultured Brevundimonas sp. | reverse complement strand
GCAGGGTCTGGTCGGCCTCGAGATTGCGCAGCTCGGCGACGATGCGGTCGAACGAGGGCCAGTCGCGCGCGGCCTTGCCGATGCCGCCATAGACCACCAGGTCCTCGGGCCGCTCGGCCACCTCGGGGTCGAGGTTGTTCATCAGCATGCGCAGGGCGGCCTCGGCGGCCCAGGTCTTCGCCGTCATCTCCATGCCACGCGGGCTGCGGATCACGCGGGTGTTCGTCTGTTGAGTCGTCATGGGAGGCTGTTTACGCTGTCGAAGTCACGATTTGAAAGGCGCCGAACAATGCTCAGAACCGTAGCCTTCGCGCTCGGGCTTGCCGCCTGCGCCGGAGCGACGACGGCAGCGGCCCAATCAGAGCTATTCTACAGTGATGACACCAATTTCGTGTATCGCGAGGCGCAGTCTTGCGCGCTGTATGTGGACTATGCGGACGACGTGATGTTGCGGGTGAGCTATCGCAGCCACGAGGACACGGTGTTCGTGTCCCTCGTAGGCGGCCCCTGGAACGACGTCACGGTGGGGCAGCAATACATGGTCCAGTTGGCCTTCACCCAGTCCCCGAACTATCGGGAGACTTTCCCGGCGCAGGGCTTCGCCCAGCCGGGCGACGACGAGCGCCGGGGCCTCGCTGCCGATCGCGGTGAGGAACTGTTGCCGCTCTTTCGCGCCGCCGACGGCTTCTGGGCCTATGTGGGATCCGATCAGATCGGGGGGTACGGGCTCGCCAACATGTCTGTTGCGATCGACAAACTCATCAGTTGCAGCGAGACCCACTTCGGCGAGGCGCCGAAATGACCGACTCCGAAGCCCTCTCGTGGCGCAGCGTCGCCGACCTGATCGGTGATCACCCTGAAGCGGACGTCGCCCTGATCGGCGCCGGACTGAACGAGCGGTCGCTGACGCCGGGGCGGTGCGACCTTGGGCCGAAGGCGTTCCGGGCCGTGCTGCCGCGGTTCTCGACCTATGATGTGGAAACCGGCGAGACGCTGGCTGTTCAGGTCCATGACGCCGGCGACCTGCCGCTGAAGGCGGTGACGCCGGCCGACGCCTTCAAGCCCGTACGGGACGCTGTGGCGGCGCAGGCGCACCGCGGTCTGACCGTGCTGATCGGCGGCAATAACGCCATCACCCGGCCCGGCGTGCACGGTCTCGGGCTGGGGCGGACGGGCCTGCTGACGCTGGACGCCCATTTCGACCTTCGCGACACCGACCAGGGCCTGACCAACGGCAATCCCGTGCAGGCCCTGCTCGAGGACGGGCTGGACGGCAGGCGGATCAGCCAGATCGGCCTGGCGCCTTTCGCCAACACCAAACGGGCGCACGACAAGGCGAAGGCCGCGGGAATATCGGTGCGGACGGCGCGGGCCTGCCGCGAACTGGGCTTGGCCGCGGTCGTGGCCGAGGAGCTGGAGCGGCTGTCGGGGCTCTGCGAGGTCATCCATGTCGATTTCGATATCGATGTGATCGACCGCAGCCAGTGGCCGGCCTCGCCGGGCGCGCGGCCGGGCG
>CAZFQC010000482.1:0-1519 GCA_964520795.1 uncultured Brevundimonas sp. | reverse complement strand
TGGCCGCGGTGCAGCCGGCCGGTCGGCGAGGGCGCGAAGCGGGTGACGAAGGCCAAGGGTTCAGATCCGCCTCAGGGCCCCGGCAGCCACCGTCCGCGCGAAAGCGTCGCGAAGGTCCGCTTCGGGAACGAAGTCAAACTCCGCGATCATCTCTTCAAGGAGAACTCTCGGCTGGCCCAGGGCCCAGTCGATCGCGCGGGCGGCGGGCCCCTCGATCGGCGGCGCGGCAAGGGTCGTCCGCTCATAAAAGGTCAGGGCAATCCGGTCCGGCAGGGAGAATTCCTCACCCCGGGGAACCAGACGCGCCTGGGCCATGGCAATCTCTTCGTACAGGCCTTGTCCGCCGGTCAGGTTTGCAAGCGCCCGGCCCAGCCCCTCGATCTGGGCCTTCAGACTTGCGCCGTCCCGCTCAGCGGCCGGTCTCAGCCAGGACCGGAAGGCCGGATCCTCCATCGCCAGGGTCTCGAGCAGTTTGAAGAATGCCTGGCCTGACAGGGGGGTAATCGAGAATGTCACGTGCAGTGATGCGTCGTCGGTGGCTACGGCGTCATGGTACCAGCCGCGCGGCAGGTAGAGCACGTCCCCGGGCTGCATCCTCACCTCGGTCATCACCTCTCCGCGGCTCTCGGCCAGCCACCGGCGGACCTCCGGAGAGTCGAAGGGAAACGTCAACGGGCTGTCGGCCCGGTTCCGGTAAAGGCGCCAGGTTTTTTCTCCCTCGGTCTGGACGGCGAAGACGTGATGGAGGTCGAAGTGTGTGCCGAAGGCCTGGACCCCCCTGAATGAGCTGTAGATGTGCGCGCCGACCTGACCGGCGAAGCTCTCGGAAAGGCTTCTGCAAAGAACGCGAATAGACGGAGTCAGGTCTTGAACGTCGTCGGCGATGATGCTGGCACCCTGGCTCATCAGAATCTGAACCATGGACGGCGAGGGGCGAAGCGCACGGCCTGATTTTCCGTTGGCCTCCACACAGTAGAGCGTGGGTGAAATCGGGTCGCCGTTCAACGCTACCTTCAGCGTCTGCGGGGTCCAGACCGAGCGCTGGCCGAGCAGCGCATTCAACCCTGGCCAATCAAGCAATTCGCGCTTGTTCGTCCCCGTCGTGGCCGGAATATGCAGCGGCTTCTGATCATCATATTCGGCGTGAAACACCTCGGGCGAGATGGGTGCCAACAGGTCAGCCAGGGTCAACATCGTTCACAGCTAGATCAGCAACCAGGGCCCGACAAGGGTCACAGGCGTTGAACGGCACCGGCCTCCTCAGCCGCGGCCAGGGCGTCACGAATGGCCGCCTCCGACAGGGAGTCCAGTTCCGCGACGAGGTCCTCCACAGCGAACTGCCGCTCCTCGATCATCCAGTCATAGGCGCGCCGCGCCATCACTCCCATGTCGGGGAAGGCCCGGCCCGTGACCCGGTAGACGGTGGCGGGCTTGCGCACCGGAAGGCTGAAGTCAGCCGCGCGCGGCATGAGGCGGCGCTGGAGCAGGGCGACCTCGTCGCGGAAGGCGGGAGAGGCGA
>CAZFQC010000481.1:0-1530 GCA_964520795.1 uncultured Brevundimonas sp. | reverse complement strand
ACCCCGAGTTCGAGGGCATGCCGATCCTGCGCAAACGCCACGACGGCGAGCTGAAACATGTGATGTCGAACAGCTTCGGCTTCGGCGGGACCAACGGCACGCTGATCCTCAGCAAGGTCTAGACAGACAAGATCACGATCGGCCTCAAGTCGCGAGCAACCGCGTTGCGAGCACAGGCCAACAAGAAGGAGACGACCCATGGCGAGCGAGAGCGGCTGGAACATGCCCACCGGCGACCTGATGAAGGGCAAGAAGGGCCTGATCATGGGGGTCGCCAACAGCAACTCCATCGCCTGGGGCATCGCCTCCCAGCTGGCCGCCCAGGGTGCCGAACTGGCCTTCACCTATCTCGGCGAGGGGCTGGAGCGTCGCGTGCGCCCGCTGGCCGAGAGCGTCGGCGCCAAACTGCTGATCCAGGCCGACGTCACCGACGACGCCTCCATGGACCAGGCCTTCGCCGAGCTGGAAAAGGCCTTCGGCACGATCGACTTCGTCGTCCACTCGGTGGCCTTCGCCAACAAGGACGAGCTGAAGGGCAGCTTCGTCGACAACACCAGCCGCGACAGCTTCCTGCTGGCCATGAACATCTCGGCCTTCAGCTTCGTCGATGTCGCCCGACGCGCCTCGAAACTGATGCCCAACGGCGGCTCGCTGGTGACCATGACCTATCTCGGCTCGGAGCGGGCCATTCCCAACTACAACACCATGGGCGTGGCCAAGGCGGCGCTGGAGGCGGCGACCCGCTACATCGCCCGCGACCTGGGCCCGCGCGGCATCCGCTGCAACGCCATCTCGGCCGGGGCCATGCGCACCCTGTCGCTGGCCGGCATCTCGGGCGGCCGCGGCATGATCAGCCAGGGCCGGGCCATGTCGGCGATGAAGGAGGACACCTCGATGGAGGGCGTCGCCGGCGCCGCCCTGTGGCTGTGCTCGGACCTCGGCTTCTCGACCACGGGCGAGGTCATCCACGTCGACGCCGGCTTCCACATGATGGGCATGGCGGCGGACGAGGAAGCCTAGTCCGGCTCGCGCTCACCGATCTCGGTCGGTCTGACGGCCAGCAGCCAGCCGTCGGCGATATGCAGGTCGGGCACAGCGTCCTTCGTGAAGGGCAGGTACCATGTCGGGCCGCCCTGCGCCGGGGCGATCTCCAGCATGTCGTCGGCGCCGAAATTCTGCACCGACTTCACGGTCCCGAGGACCAGGCCTTCGGGGTCGCGCGCCTCCAGCCCGACCAGATCGGCGAGGTAGAATTCGTCCTCATCCGGCTCGGGCAGCCTGTCGCGCGGGATGTAGAGCTTCAGCCCGCGCAGGGCGTCGGCCTCTTCCTTGGTGGCGATTTCCTTCGCCCGGCCCACGACGGCGGACTTCTCCGCCCGCCCTCCGGTCAGGGTCAGGCCCGTTGAGCCGTCGGCGCGCAGCAGAACGCCCCAGGACAGCAGGGTGATCGGCTCGGCCGTGTAGGCGGTGACCCGCACCTCGCCCTTGACCCCGAACCCGCCGGCGACCTGGCCGACGAGGATGAGTTTG
>CAZFQC010000480.1:0-1538 GCA_964520795.1 uncultured Brevundimonas sp. | reverse complement strand
ATTTCCCCCCATCCTGGCGAATGCCAGCTTGGCCGAAGCGGCGCGGTCTTGAAACTGAATTCTGCGCAACAATCCGCGCCGGCCGGGCGGGTCAGGCCTCGTCGAGGTCGCCCATGACGCCGAGCCGGTCGCGGACCTCGGGCTGAAGCCGGAAGGCGATGAAGGCGGCGCACAGCCCCGCCCACAGGGCGTAGCTGACGCCGATCATGACCGCCACGGGCAGCAGGCCGACGCCATAGATCAGCAGGGTCGTCTCGGTGGCGCCCGCCGCTTGGGCGATGCCGCCCGCCTCGAACCAGCCGATGATGCACAGGATGAGGGCGAACAGGGCCTCGAGCGCGGCGGCCAGCAGTCCGCCGTAGAACATGAAGCGCCAGACCACGCCCAGTCGCGTCGACGGTCGCCCGGTCCGGTCCCGCTCGCGGCGCAGCAGCCACAGGCCCGCCGGCACGGCCATCAGCCCGATGACCAGGGCCACCAGCCGGGGGTCGGTCTCCAGCGAGGGCATCCAGTTGTTGGGCGGCCAGATCATCAACGTGATCGGAATCGGCGGCCACAGGGCTCCCAGCACGGCGGCCAGCGCCAGCCGGTACGGCTCCTGTCGCCAGACCACCCGTTCCTGGCCGGGAAAGTCCTCCGCCTTTTCCGGGATCGGGATCCTCATGCGGCTCACCGCGTCGGTGCCGGCGTCTCGCCGGAATAGTCGTAGAAGCCGCGCCCGGACTTGCGGCCCAGCCAGCCGGCCTCGACATATTTCACCAGCAGCGGACAGGGCCGGTATTTGCTGTCGGCGAGGCCCTCATAGAGGACGTTCATGATCGCCAGCACGACGTCCAGCCCCATGAAGTCCGCCAGCTCCAGCGGCCCCATCGGATGGTTGGCCCCCAGCTTCAGTGCCTTGTCGATCGAGGCGACGTTCCCGACGCCCTCGTAAAGGGTGTAGATCGCCTCATTGATCATCGGCACCAGGATGCGGTTGACGATGAAGGCGGGGAAGTCCTCGGCATTGGTCGTGGTCTTGCCCAGCGACTCGGCAAAGGCCACCGCCGCCTCATAGGTGGCCGCCGAGGTGGCGATGCCGCGCACGATCTCGACCAGTTTCATCACCGGTGCCGGCTTCATGAAATGCAGGCCGATGAACCGCTCCGGCCGGTCCGTGACCGAAGCCAGCCGGGTGATCGAGATCGAGGAGGTGTTCGACGCCAGCAGGGTGTCAGGCCCCAGATGTGGGACCAGGTCCGCCAGGAGCGACTTCTTGACGGCCTCGTCCTCGACCGCCGCCTCGATGACCAGATCGGCCTTGGCCGCCGCAGCCAGCGACGGCGCAGCGGAAATGCGCGACAGGGCGGCGTCGGCCGACGCCCGGTCGGTCAGGCCGCGCTCGATCTGGCGGGCCAGGCTGGCGGCGATGGCGGCCTGGGCCTGGGGCACGCGGTCGGCAGCGGCGTCGTACAACAGCACCTGATAGCCGCCCGCGGCCACGGCCTGGGCGATGCCTGCGCCCATCTGGCCTGCGCCGACGATGGCGACGGATCGGA
>CAZFQC010000479.1:0-1539 GCA_964520795.1 uncultured Brevundimonas sp. | reverse complement strand
CTGCTGGCCTTCTTCGGCATCGTCGGCCTGATCGTCGTGGCGATCGACCGCACCCTCGCACGGCGTGACAGGACGGCCGCGTCCGCCTAATCCAGACGCTCTGACGGAGCGTCCTGAATTGGCCTACAAATCCCTGCGCGACTTCATGGCCATGCTGGAGGCCGAGGGCGAACTGGTTCGCGTCTCCGAACCCGTCTCCACCCATCTCGAAATGACCGAGATCCAGACCCGGCTGCTGCGCAACGGCGGCCCGGCAGTGCTGTTCGAAAAGCCGGTCATGCCTGACGGCTCGATCAGCCCCATCCCCTGCCTCGCCAATCTGTTCGGCACGGTGAAGCGCGTGGCCATGGGGGTGACCATGGAAAAGAAGGTCCGCACCACCGCCGCCGAACTGCGCGAGGTCGGCGAATTGCTGGCCTTCCTGCGCAATCCGACCCCGCCGCGCGGCCTGTCGGACGCCATGGAAATGCTGCCCCTGGCGCAGACCGTGATGTCGATGCGGCCGAAGGTAGTGAAGACCGCCCCGGTGCAGCAGGTGGTGCTCAGGGGCGACCGGATCGACCTGACCTCACTCCCCGTCCAGGGCTGCTGGCCGGGCGAGCCCGCACCCCTGATCACCTGGGGCCTCGTCGTCACCAAGGGGCCGTCCGAGGACCGGGAGGACGACTTCAACCTCGGCATCTACCGCATGCAGGTGCTGGGCAAGGACAAGGCCATCATGCGCTGGCTGGCCCACCGCGGCGGGGCCCAGCACTACGCCCGGCACAGGAAGGCGGGCAAGAAGGGCCCCCTGCCCTGCGCGGTCGTACTCGGCGCCGACCCCGGCACCATCCTGGCCGCCGTGACCCCCGTGCCGGACACCCTGTCGGAATACCAGTTCGCCGGCCTGCTGCGCGGGGCCAAGGCCGAACTGGTCCCCTGCAAGACCATCCCCCTGATGGTCCCTGCCAACGCCGAGATCGTGCTGGAGGGCCACGTCCTGTTCGACGAGCACGCCCCGGAAGGTCCCTACGGCGACCACACCGGCTACTACAATTCGGTCGAGACCTTCCCGGTCTTCCAGGTCAGCGCCATCACCATGCGCAAGGACCCCATCTATCTGACCACCTTCACCGGCCGCCCGCCGGACGAGCCCTCGGTGCTGGGCGAGGCGCTGAACGAGGTCTTCATCCCCCTGCTGCGTGCCCAGTTCCCCGAGATCACCGACTTCTGGCTGCCGCCCGAGGGCTGCAGCTACCGCATCGCCGTTGTGTCGATGAAGAAGGCCTATCCCGGCCACGCCAAGCGGGTGATGCTCGGCGTCTGGAGCTATCTGCGCCAGTTCATGTACACAAAGTGGGTGATCGTCGTGGACGACGACATCGACGCCCGCGACTGGAAACAGGTCATGTGGGCCATCTCCACCAAGATGGACCCGGCCCGCGACATCACCCTGATCGAGAACACACCAATCGACTATCTCGACTTCGCCAGCCCCGAGAGCGGCCTCGGCTCCAAGATCGGCCTCGACGCCACCGACAAATGGCCGCCCGAGACGAA
>CAZFQC010000478.1:0-1539 GCA_964520795.1 uncultured Brevundimonas sp. | reverse complement strand
GTGGGGACCTTCCTGCGGACCGGCGAACGCGCCGATCCCGAAGCGCGGGCCAAGGGCCTGTTCTCCTATCCGGAGCTCAGGGTCAGCTGGTTCGGCGACCGGCCCCAGAACCTCGCCACCCGCGCCTACGCCCGCCTCTCGCGGCCCGGCGTCTATTCGACCACCATCACCCGGCCGGACCTGTTCCGCCCCTATCTGACCGAACAGCTGAGCCTGCTGGAGGCCGACTACGGGGCCACCTTCGACGTCGGCCCGTCAGACCAGGAAATCCCCTTCCCCTATGTGATGGACGGCTCGGACGTGGCGCTGGACCGCAGCCAGACGTCCGCCGTCGCCCGCTATTTCCCGACCACGGACCTCGCCCATATCGGCGACGAAATCTCCGACGGGATGTTCGATCTCGGCAAGGACTTCCCGCTGGCCCAGTTCGACGGCCTGCGCACCGACTTCTCGCTGGCCCGCCTGCGTCACTACACCGGCACCCCGGTCGAGGACGTCCAGTCCTACATCCTGTTCACCAACTACAATCGCTACGTCGACGAGTTCGTGCGCTGGGCCTGCGGCCAGCTGCAGGACCCCGGCAGCCCCTATGACAAACTGGTCTGCGCGGGCGGTATCGTCATCACCCGCGACACGCCGAACCCCGAGGCGGCGGTCATGGATGCGGCCTGGAAGAAGCACCAGATGCCGGCCTATCACCTGACCGCGCCGGGCTGGGCGGGCATCTCCCTGGTCAACATCGGGGTCGGGCCGTCCAACGCCAAGACCATCTGCGATCACCTGGCCGTCACCCGCCCGCACGCCTGGATGATGATCGGCCACTGCGGCGGACTGCGGCCCTCGCAGAGCATCGGCGACTATGTGCTGGCCCACGCCTATCTGCGCGATGACCATGTGCTGGACGCGGTCCTGCCGCCGGACATCCCCATCCCCAGCATCGCCGAGGTCCAGCGGGCGCTGTACGACGCGGCCAAGATCGTCTCGGGCGCGCCCGGCGAGGAGGTCAAGCGACGGCTGCGCACCGGCACGGTGGTGACCACCGACGACCGGAACTGGGAGCTGCGTTATTCCAAATCGGCGCTCAGGTTCAACCAGAGCCGGGCCGTGGCCATCGACATGGAGTCCGCCACCATCGCGGCCCAGGGCTACCGCTTCCGCGTCCCCTACGGCACCCTGCTGTGCGTCTCCGACAAGCCCCTGCACGGCGAGATCAAACTGCCGGGCCAGGCCAACCGCTTCTATGAGGGGTCGATCTCGGAACACCTGCAGATCGGCATCCACGCTATCGACCTGCTCCGCGCCGAGGGCAGCCGCCTGCATTCCCGCAAACTGCGCGCCTTCGACGAGCCGCCGTTCAGATAGGGACGCCTCAGGTTCTCCCTCCCCCTCCGGGGGAGGGAAAGCCGGCCTCTACTTCTTCAACCGTTTCGCATTGGCGACGGCGGTCTTGTGAATCGGGCGCATGGCGTCGGCCTGGCCCTTCAGCAGGGCGCTGTTCAGGGTCAGCATCTGCGCCGCCGCCCGGCTCCACCAGCCGAC
>CAZFQC010000477.1:0-1539 GCA_964520795.1 uncultured Brevundimonas sp. | reverse complement strand
TCGATGATGATCGCCGGCCTGCTGCGCGAGGACACCCGACAGAACATCGACCAGCTGCCGGGAATCGGCAATCTCCCGGTCCTCGGTGCCCTGTTCCGCTCGCGCGACTATCTGTCGGGCGAGACCGAACTGGTCATTATCCTCGAGGCCTACATCGTCTCGCCGACCTCGCCTGGCCGGATGCAGACCCCGGCCGACGGCCTCGTGATCGCCAACGACGCCCAGACCCTGCTGTTCGGCCAGCTGAACCAGCAATATCGCCGCGCCGGCGACCCGGCTGCCGCCGACAGCGGCTGGAGCGGCCCGGTGGGCTATGTCATCGAATGAGGATCCCCGTGAAGCGCGCCCTCGCATCCGCCATCTTCGTCCTCGCCGCCGGCATGGCGGCCTCGGGCTGCGCCTCCATGTCCGGCGACATCGATGCCCCGGTCACGCCCCTGTCGCGATACGCCCTGCAGGTTGAGCCCGGCCTCGATCGCATCGCCCTGGCCGTTCATGATCAGGGCCTGTCGTCGAACCAGCATGCCGCCCTGCGTGACCTGGCGGCGCGCTACGGTGCCTCGGGTTCCGGCCATGTCCGTATCGAGTCACCTGCCGGCGACGATCCTGTGGCCGTCCAGCAGGCCTATGCGGTCCGGGCCGTACTCCAGGCCTCCGGCGTCCCGGAAGACCGTATCCAGATGGCCGCCTATGCCGCGCCGGATCCGCGCGCGCCGGTCCTGGCCGGATTCGAGACCCTCCGCGCCTCGGTTCCGGATTGTGCGGCCGAGGCCCGCAATCTGGGCGCAAGGTATTCCAACCAGAGTTCGGGCGGTTTCGGCTGCGCCATCACCGCCAATATGGCGGCCCAGATCGCCGACCCGCGCGACATTCTCGGAGCCCGGGCGATGACCCCGGCGGATTCCGGCCGCGCCGCCGTGGTGTTCGACAACTACCGCCGGGGTGAGATCAGTTCGACGCCGCAGGAACCCCTGGTGAGCGGCCGCATCTCCGGGGCCGTGGAATAGCGTAACATGAGCAACGCCTTCGCCCCCCGTCCCTTTGAAGAGTTCGAAGACGAATTCGACCTCGACGCTGGCTACACGGTGCCCGGAGCCGTTGGCCCGGGGCCGGCCAATGCCGGGTTCGCGGCACCCGACGACGCGCCGGTCGATCAGCGGCAGGCCTTGCAGTTCACGCCCCCGACCGCCCCGGTGCCGGCCCTCCAGCCGGTGCATGAACAGCCGCCCGTCGAGGCACCCCTGCCGGTTGCCGGATTCAACCCGGTGGGTGATCTGGTCGCCGGGGCCAGCGCCGCCTTCTCGCCTGCCATCATCACCGGCGGCCACACCGCCGAGGTGTCCGTTCCGCGCATCGCCATCCATGTCTTCGCCGAGCGGCAGGATACGCTCGCCGCGGCCGAGCGGGCCGGCCAGGACCGTCGCCTGTCGCGGGCCACGACCCAGATCCGTGTCGGCGGTGTCGCCGCTGCCGTCGAGGCCTACCAGCACGAGCCGACCCCGCCCCTGATCGTCGTCGAGTGCATGAAGGACCCGCAGA
>CAZFQC010000476.1:0-1548 GCA_964520795.1 uncultured Brevundimonas sp. | reverse complement strand
GCTGGTCGAGACCCAGCACTGGACCATCGAACAGGGCCGCAAGACGCTGATCATCTTCGAAGGCCGGGATTCCGCCGGCAAGGACGGGGCGATCAAGCGCATCACGGAATATATGTCGCCGCGCCAGACGCGGATCGTCGCCCTGCCCAAGCCGACCGAGCGCGAAACCAGCCAGTGGTACTTCCAGCGCTACGTCCCGCACCTGCCGGCCGACGGCGAGACGGTGCTGTTCAACCGCTCCTGGTACAACCGCGCCGGCGTCGAGCCGGTGATGGGCTTCTGCAAGCCGGAGCAATATGAGCAGTTCCTGTCGGACGCGCCGTCGTTCGAGCGCATCCTGGCCGACGACGGGATCGTGCTGATCAAGCTGTGGCTCGACATTTCCAAGGCCGAACAGGCGCGTCGTCTGGCCGAGCGGATCGAGGATCCGCTGAAGCGGTTCAAGGTCTCGCCGCTGGACGCCGAGGCCCAGGCACGCTGGGAGGACTACAGCAAGGCCCGCGACCGGATGCTGGATGCGACCGACCACAATCATGCGCCCTGGACCGTGGTCGCCACCGACGACAAGAAGGTCGCCCGACTCAACATCATCCGCCAGATCTTGCGGTCGGTGGGCGGTCCCGGTGCCGCGGCCGAGGCTCCGGATGCCGAGGTGGTCTTCCCGGCCTCAAAGGCCAGGGGCCGGCTGGCGACCTGATCAGAAGCCCAGTTCCGCTCTCAGGGTCGGGGCGTCCAGACCGCCGGCCCGGAGTTCGGCCAGGGTCACGGACCGGTCGCGCTTGGCGTAGCGCTTCCCGTCCGGGCCGAGCAGCAGCCGATGGTGGCGATAGGCGGGCGTCGGCCAGCCCATCAGCGTCTGGATCAGCACCTGCACATGGGTCGCCTCGAACAGGTCCTCGCCGCGGATGACGTGGGTCACGCCCTGCAGGGCGTCGTCATGGGTGACGGCGACATGGTAGGCGGTGCCGGCGTCCTTGCGGGCCAGCACCACGTCACCCGCCGTCTCCGGACGTGCCCTCATCAGACCATACCCACCGTCGGGCTCGCGGCCCTCCTCGCTAAAGGAAAGGGTCTCCCACCTGGCTTCGCCCAGCGCCGCCCGCGCGCGGTCGAGCGAAAGCCGCCAGGCGAACGGCCGCCCCTCGGCCAGCAGCGCCGCCTCCTCGTCCGCCGGATGGGGGCCGGGGCGCGCGGCCTCGACCGGTCCATGCGGCGCGTCGCCGATGGCGTCGAGAATGTCCTTGCGCGTCCTGAAGCAGCGATAGAGCAGACCCCGGCCGTTCAGGGTCTCGATCACGGCTGAATAGTCGGCCAGGTGCTCGGACTGGCGGCGCACCGGTCCGTCCCAGTCCAGACCCAGCCAGGCCAGGTCCTCGAGGATGGCGGCTTCGAACTCGGGCCTGCAGCGGGTCGGATCGATGTCCTCGATACGCAGCACAAACTGACCGCCGACGTCGCGTGCGGCCCGCCAGGCGGTCAGGGCGGAAAAGGCGTGGCCGCGGTGCAGCCGGCCGGTCGGCGAGGGCGCGAAGCGGGTGACGAAGGCCA
>CAZFQC010000475.1:0-1548 GCA_964520795.1 uncultured Brevundimonas sp. | reverse complement strand
GCCTCGCAACGCCCATGACCACCTTCGACGATCGGGAAAAGGGCTTCGAGTCCAAATACGCCCTCGATCAGGAACAGGAGTTCAAGGCGGTCGCCCGGCGCAACAAGCTGCTGGGCCTCTGGGCCGCCGAGAAGATGGGGCTGAACGAAGACCGCGCCCAGGAGTACGGGCGCGCCATCGTCAAGGCCGACTTCGAACAGCCGGGCGAGGAAGACGTCTACCGCAAGATCGCCCAGGATCTGGAAGGTGCGGGTCTGACCGTTTCCGAAGGCGAAATCCGCCGCAAGATGGACGAACTGTCGTCGGTGGCACGCGAGCAGATCCGCAACGACGAATAGTCCGCGGGGCCGGGTTAAATTCAGAAAGGGCCGCCCGGTCGGGCGGCCCTTTCGTTTGCCGGGTCGGGGGCGCCCGGCCTCCCGTCGCGCGTGAGGGTCCGCGCCGGGGATCAGTTGTTGGGGCAGCTACTCGTCGAGGCGTCCGGCGGATGCATCGCCGGTCCGTCAGCGGTCCCGCAGCAACGGTCCCAGCACGGCCCAGGCCGACGCCTTCTCCGTCAGTGGCCGCGTGTATGCGGGGCTGGATGAGGGCAGGTCGATCAGGTCGATGTGCGGCCGGGGCGTCAGGCTGCGGCGACCAAGCCGGGCGGCGGTTCCGCCGTTGAAGGCGACGGTCCGAAGCGCGCGCAGGCCGTCGATGAGGCGGTTCAGGTCAGCGGCCTCGGCGTTGCGGATCGCGCCGTCCAGACTGCCCGGCCGTTCCGCGCTGGCGATCACGTCCCACAGGCCCACGCCCGCGGCCTTCAGCGCCTCGAGCCGTTCAGGGTAGGGCAGGGCGACGAGATCATGCCCGATCACCCCGCCGACCAGTCTCCAGAAGCCGTTCTGCGGATGGCCGTAGTACTGGCCCGCCTTCAACGAGGCGTCGCCGGGCAGGCTGCCGAGGATGAGAAGGCGCGTATGCGCGTCGACGACGGGATCGAAGGCGCGCTTGAGGGTCACGGGGTCAGTGGTAGGTGGTGACCGAGACGTTGAGCCGGATCGGAATCGTCACGGGGCCACCGTTCGCCGGCTGGCCGGTCGCATCGGCGAACCGGTAGAGAGGCGCCAGGCATCGCGCGGCCGCACGATGCCGGACCGGATGTTCGCGTCCGCCTTCGAGCTGGCAGGCCTTCGGTTCGCCGTTCTCAACGCGCTCGCACCGCACCGTCATCCGGGAGGCGGCTGTCCCGTCGGCGCCGAGCGGGTCCATGCACCGTTGCCAGCCGCGCTGGTCCGGCTGCGCCACCACCCAGCCCGCCGGGATCTGCGCTCCGGACTGCGACGCCGGGTCCTGTCCGGCCAGGGCCGCCAGCAGCACGATCAGGTGCCAGACCATGGCTTCACTCTCCGAACACGCGCGCGAACACCGTGTCCACGTGTTTGGTGTGGTAGCCGAGATCGAACAGCACCTCCAGTTCGGCATCGGCCAGGGTCACACGGGCATCGGCCTTCAGGAAGTCGAGGAAGCGGCCCTCGCCGCGCCAGACCTTCATGGCGTTCTCCTGCA
>CAZFQC010000474.1:0-1559 GCA_964520795.1 uncultured Brevundimonas sp. | reverse complement strand
ATGGCGCGCCCGGAACGATTCGAACGTCCGACCCTCAGATTCGTAGTCTGATGCTCTATCCAGCTGAGCTACGGGCGCGCTTGGCCGCGAACGGCGAGGGCGGGTATCTAGCGGAGGCGGGGGCGGGGGGCAAGGGCTGTCGGACGGGTTTTCGGCGATCATTTCCCGCCCCGCTGCGACGCCGCCCGGGAGCGGGGGCTTTCGTTCGTGCGGACGGCGGGCCAAGGTGGCGCGCCTTCCCGTATCCGCCTGAATGAGTCCGCCATGATCGCCTTCCCGACCCGGCCCCTGCGCGCGGTCACGGCCGCCGTCGTCGCGGCGACGCTGGCTCTGGCGGGCTGCGCCGGTGGACTGCCCGGGCCCTGGGCGTCGTCCGCCCCACCCGCGACGGTCCCGACGGCGGTCCAGGCCCCGATGGCGCGCGGGCCGTTCGTGGCCGCGGCCAATCCGCTGGCGGTCGAGGCCGGGCTGAAGGTGCTGCGCCAGGGCGGTTCGGCGGTCGATGCGGCCGTGGCCGTGCAGGCGGTGCTGGGGCTGGTCGAGCCGCAGTCCTCGGGCCTCGGCGGCGGGGCCTTCATGATGGTGTTCGACGCCCGGACCGGCGAGGTCACCAGCTATGACGGGCGCGAGACCGCGCCGGCGGCGGCGACGCCCGAATTGTTTTACGAGAACGGACGGCCGCTCGGGGTCGGCGACGCCGTGCTCAGCGGGCGTTCGACGGGAGCGCCCGGGGCGGTGGCCATGCTGGCCATGGCCCAGAAGGCGCATGGCCGTCTGCCGTGGAGCGCCCTGTTTGATGACGCCGGGCGGCTGGCGCGTGACGGATTCGTGGTCAGCCCGCGGCTGGCCGGCTTCATCGCCGCGACGCGGGGACAGGCCCGGACGCGCTGGGCCGACGCCTATTTCACAAGGCCCGACGGCCAGCGCTATGTCGCGGGCGATGTGCTGCGGAACCCGGCCTATGCCGCGACCGTGTCCGAGCTGGCGGCGGGCGGGGCCGAGGTCTTCTACAACGGCCGGATCGCGGGCGAGATCGCCGCCACGGTGGCCGAGACGCCGCGCCCCGGCGCCCTGACGGCGCAGGACATTGCTGCCTATCAGCCGGTCGAGCGCGGGGCCCTGTGCCGGCCGTACCGCATCTATGTCATCTGCGTGCCGCCGCCCCCGTCCAGTGGCGTGGCGGTGCTGCAACTGCTGGCCATGGCCGAGGCGACGCCCGACGTCATCCTGGGTCCGGACAGCGCCGGGGCCTGGACCGCCTTCGCCCGGCTGCAGCGGCTGATGTACGCCGACCGCGACCGCTATGTCGGCGACCCGGGCTTTGTCCGCGTGCCGGTGCAGGGCCTGCTCGATCCCGGCTATACGGCCGCGCGCGCGGCCCTGGCACCGGGTCTGACCGGCGCGGCCGAAGCCGGGACGCCGCCGGGCGGGGTGCTGGCCGGGCCCGATGCGACCCACGAGCCGGCGGGCACTTCGCATTTCGTCATCGTCGACGCCGAAGGCAATGCCGTCAGCATGACCACCACGGTCGAGAGTGTGTTCGGCTCGGGCCGGATGGC
>CAZFQC010000473.1:0-1569 GCA_964520795.1 uncultured Brevundimonas sp. | reverse complement strand
CCGACTACGCCGCCGAGGCCGCCTATGCCTTCTCGCCGCGCAATGAGGAGGGCCGTCCCCGCTTCCTGCTGGCCGAGGCGGGCACGGGCACGGGCAAGACGCTCGGCTATCTCGCCCCCGCCAGCCTGTGGGCCGAGCGCAATCAGGGGGCGGCCTGGGTCTCGACCTACACGCGCGCCCTTCAGCGCCAGATCGACCGCGAGAGCGCCGCTCTCTGGCCCGACCCCGTCGAACGGAAAAAGAAGACCGTCGTCCGCAAGGGGCGCGAAAACTACCTCTGTCTGCTGAACCTTCAGGACATGGTGCAGGCGGCGCAGCTGGGAAACGGCGACCTTGTCGGCATGGCCCTGGTCAGCCGCTGGGCCATGCATACGCGTGACGGCGACATGACCGGCGGCGACTATCCGGGCTGGCTGCCGGGCCTGTTCGCGACCGGGCCCAGCCATCAGGCCAGCGCCGCAAACCTCGTCGACCGGCGCGGCGAATGCGTTCACGCCGCCTGCCCCCACTACCGCACCTGTTTCGTCGAAAAGACCATTCGCGCCAGCCGCCGGGCCGACCTCGTCGTCGCCAACCACGCCCTCGTCATGACCCAGGCCGCCTTCGACGGCGCCCGCTCGGCGCGCGGCCTGAAGCAGGACGGCGAGACGGCGGCGCTGAAGCGGATCGTCTTTGACGAGGGTCACCATCTGTTCGACGCGGCCGACAGCGCCTTCTCGGCCTGTCTGTCCGGTCAGGAGGCGGCCGAGCTGCGCCGCTGGCTGCGAGGCCCGGAAGGTCGGGGCCGGCGCGGGCGCGGTCTTGAGCAGCGGCTCGGCGACCTGTGCGCCGACAATGAGGCCGCAACGAAAGCGCTTCAGGACGCCGTCCGCGCCGCCGCCCAGCTGCCCGGCGAAGGCGTCTCGGGCCGCATCGCTCCGGCCTCGGGCGAGGTCAATCCGGTCGGGCCGATCGAACGCTTCCTGCTGGCCGCGCTGGAACAGCTCCGTGCACGGACGAGCGAGAACGCCTCGGGCAGCGGCATCGAGTTCGGCATGGAATGCTCCCTGCGCCCCGTCACCGAGCCGGTGCTGGAGGCCGCCCGCGAGGCGGCCCAGGCCCTGGCCGCGGTCGAGGCCCCGCTGCTGGCCCTGTCGCGGCATCTGGAGGACATCCTCGACGACGAGGCCGCCGATCTGGATGGCGCATCCCGGGCCCGGATCGAGGGGGCCCTGCGCGGCCTCGACCGCCGCGCCCGCATGACCCTGCCCGGCTGGCGTTCGATGCTGGCGGCGCTGGAGGTGTCGTCGGACGAGCCCGACCCCGACTTCCTCGACTGGCTGTCGGCCGAGGCCGCCTTCGGCCGGATCATGGACGTGGCCCTGCGCCGCCACTGGATCGACCCGACCGTGCCGCTGGAGGCCGCGGTCATCATGCCCGCCCATGGCGTGCTGGTGACCAGCGCCACCCTGTCCGATCCGAACGCGGATGATCCGTTCGACATGGCCCGACTGCGCACCGGCTCGGCCCGGCTTATCGAGCCGGCCCGGACGCTGAAGGTCGAAAGCCCGTTCGACTACGCCGCCAACG
>CAZFQC010000472.1:0-1573 GCA_964520795.1 uncultured Brevundimonas sp. | reverse complement strand
CCAGCCCTTCATAGAGCAGCTCCTCCAGCGGGTTCAGCGGATTGTCGGTGAAGGTCATGGGGGTGGTGGCGGCGTCGGTCATGAGGGCGGGCTCGAAGTCGAAGGGTCGGACACAAGAGGGGAGCGGGGGCGTGGCGTCAATCGTCGTCCCTCTTTCAACGCCGTGATGAAGCCTCATGAGAGGGCCTCGACCTGGACGAACCGGTGCATGCCCCGCCTGCCGGCCTTCTGTTTTGCGAGCAGCCGGGGCCCGGTCACGGGTTGGCGTCGTGGATTTACAGGGATCCCGGCATGGCTCTAGAAGGATCGCGTCGTGCGCGTCGCCGATCGCCTTGTTGCTCCGGACAGAAGCGCTGCACGGAAGCAGGAGGCGCTGTCATGCGACGAGCGGACCGGAGCGTGACGGGCGCGAGTCGACGCACCGTGCTGGCGGGCGCAGGCGCGCTGGGTCTCGCCGCGACGGGGCCGGCGCGCGCGGCAGCGCTGTCGGGCCCGGACCTTGTGCCAGAGGTGCCTGAAGCCTTCATCGTTCGCCAGTTCGCGGCGGCGGACGTGGTCCTGCTGTCCGAAGATCACGGCGTGCGTCAGAACCTCGCCTTCCTGAAGTCGCTGATCCCGGCGCTCCACAAGGCGGGCGTCGGCTCGATCGCCATGGAGTTCGGCAACGCGGATCACCAGGCGGAGCTGGATCGTCTCGTGACGGCGCCGCGTTACGATGCAGCGGCCGCTCGCAACCTCATGTTCCGTTACGACTCCGGCTGGCCGCTGCGCGACTACTGGGACGTCTATCGTGCGGCCTGGGCCTTCAACCGGACCCTGCCAGCCGGTGCCCGCCCCTTCCGAATCCTCAACCTGACCTATCGGCTGGCGTGGGAAGAGCTGGCCGGTCCCCTTACGCCCCTTACGGCGCGCCGCGTTTTTCATGAGGGCCCGGTGGACCCGTACCGCGCCCGGGTGATCCAGCGCGAGGTGCTGGACAGGGGGGACAAGACGCTGGCCTTCGTCGGATGGCCGCACGCAATGACCCGCTTCGAGCTGCCGCTCTACGACCACAATGCGCCGGGCTTCCTCCGCCGGGAGAACCGCAATCTCGGCCACATCCTGCATGCCGGGAATCCGGGGCGCATCCGCAGCGTCATCCTGCATGCGCCCTTTGTCTCCGCCGACGCCATGGCCCTGCTGCAGCCCGCCGGCGGGCTGCTGGAAGAGGCGTTCGCGGCCCACGGAGGGCCCTGCGCCTTTGACCTGCACGGCCCGGCCGGCGACCTGCATGACGCCAGCGCCCACGCGACGGGCGACCCCAACTTCACCATGCGCGACTTCGCCGACGGCTATGTTGTTCTTGATCGTCTGGCGCGCCTCGAAGGCTGCGAACTGGACTTCGACTATGTCACGCCTGCGACCTTCGCGGACGCGCGCCGGCGCTTTCCCCGCGAACTGCGCGCCCAGCCCGATACGCTGGAGGAGTACTGGGCCAGCGCACGGAACTTCGTGGACATCAGGGGCCGATACGCCTCTGTCCGGCCCTGACCAGAGGGAGACAGCGCCCTCAATCGTCATCCATCTTCAGCGC
>CAZFQC010000471.1:0-1590 GCA_964520795.1 uncultured Brevundimonas sp. | reverse complement strand
GTCGAAAAATGCGCGCCAGCCGACTGCTTTCGATCCTGCTGCTGCTCCAGACCCGGGGGCGGATGACGGCCGAGGCGCTGGCGGCCGAGTTCGAGGTGTCGGTGCGCACCATCTATCGCGACATCGACCAGCTGAGCGCGGCCGGCGCGCCGGTTTATGCGGATCGCGGGCGGGCGGGTGGCTTCCAGCTGATGGACGGCTACCGCACCCGGCTGACCGGCCTGACCGATGCCGAGGCGGAGACGCTGTTTCTCGGCGGCCTGTCCGGTCCGGCGGCGCAGATGGGTTTCTCCGGCGCGGTCACGACCATGCAGCTGAAACTGCTTGCCGCGCTTCCCCCGGAAAGGCAGGCGGCGGCGGAGCGGCTGGCGGGCCGGTTCCACCTCGATCCCGTCGGCTGGTACCAGAATCCGGACGAGGCCGAGCGCCTGCCCGCCATCGCCCAGGCGGTCTGGACCTGCCGCCGGATCACGGTGCGCTATGAAAGCTGGAAGGGGGAGGTGTCCCGCGAGCTGGAGCCGCTCGGCCTGATCCTGAAGGCGGGGCTCTGGTATCTGGCGGCACGGGCGGTCGAGGGGCGACGGGAGCCGCGCACCTACCGTGTGTCGAACATCCTGGAGCTGAGCGTCAGCGAGGCGACCTTTGAACGCCCGGCCGGGTTCGATCTCGCCGCCTGGTGGGCGGAGACCTCGCGGCGGTTCGAGGCCGACATCTTCACCGGGACCGCGACGCTGAAGCTTTCAGGCACCGGGCTTAAGCGGCTGGCGAAGCTGGGGGCCCAACAGGCGCGGCTGGCCGCGACGGCGGACGCCGGCGACGGCTGGACCGAAGTGACGGTGCCGATCGAATCCATCGAGCACGCCGCGACTGACTTCCTGCGGCTCGGTCCCGAGGCCGAGGTGCTGGCACCGCCCGCCTTGAGAGAGGCGATGCGCGGCGTCGCCGGGCGACTGGCGGAAATCTACCGGGACTGACGGTTCAGCGGTCGAGCTTGGCCTGCAGCTGGTCGACGACCTGCTGGGCGGCCGTGCGGCGGACGCCCAGGGCGTCGATCTGCGCCTGCTGCTCAGGGGACAGGCCACCGGCCGCTTCGCCCGCCTGCCGGATCGAGGCGACCTCGGCGTCGACGTCGAGGATCTCGTCCTGGGCCGCGAACATCCGGTCCTCCTCGGCCTCGGTCAGGCGGGGCGCCGGACGCACCCGGCGCGGCGGGTCCCGGCGGGCACCGCTGCCGACCCGCACCTGGGCGTCAGCCGCGGTCGGAACGGTCACGACAGGCGCGGCGAGAACAACGGCGAGCAGGGCGATCAACGGAAGCTTCATGACAGGCCTCAGACACGGGAGGAAAGCGAAACGCCGACCCTAGATTACCGTTCTGTCACTTGTGAAGCGCTTTTCGGACACAATCGGGCAACGAAAGACGGCGTTATTTCCAGATCGGCGTCTTGTCACCCGGCAATCCGAGTGTGTCCCACATCTCCGACACCCGCTCGACGACCCCCGCATCCATGCGGATTTCCTCACCCCACTCCCGTTTCGTCTCGGGCGGCCATTTGTCGGTGGCGTCGAGGCCGATCTTGGAGCCGAGGC
>CAZFQC010000470.1:0-1622 GCA_964520795.1 uncultured Brevundimonas sp. | reverse complement strand
TAGTGGCTAGTGGCTAGTGGTTAGTGCTTGCAGCACGACTGATTGCGGAAGGGCGGCGCTGGCGGAGCCCTCGCACCGGTGTCGGCCAACCGCTAGTCACTAGCCACTGGCCACTAGCCACTCCCTCACCCCTCCTTCGCCGTCCCCTCGACCAGCGGCACGAACCGCACCTCCGCCAGGCTCTCGCGCTGGAAGCTGCCGTCGGACTGGCCGACGTAGCGGTGCAGCCGCTGCACCGACGACCGCCCGACCGGACACACCAGGATCCCGCCCGGCTTCAGCTGATGCAGCAGTTCGGTCGGCTCGCCGGGCGAGGCCGCCGTCACCATGATCCGGTCGAACGGCGCCTGCTCGGGCCAGCCCAGACCGCCGTCCCCGTGCCGGGTGATCACATTGTCGATCTTCAGGTCCTTGAGTCGCGCCTCGGCCTCGCTCAGCAGGCTGCGATAGCGCTCGATCGAATAGACATAGCGCGCCAGCCGGCTCAGCACCGCGGCCTGGTAGCCGCTGCCCGTGCCGATCTCCAGCACCCGATGGCGCGGCTGCACGTCCAGCGCCTGGGTCATCAGCCCAACGATATAGGGCTGCGAAATCGTCTGGGCGCAGTCGATCGGCAGGGCCTGGTCCTCCCACGCCTGGTCGAGAAATTTCTCGTGCACGAAGACGGCGCGGTCGATCGACTCCATCGCCGCCAGCACGCGCGCATCCATCACCCCCTGCTGACGCAGCCCGAGGATCAGACGTCCGGCGCGGTCGTCGTTCAGCTTCATACGGCCACAACCGTCTTCGGCGGCGCCCCGCCCAGCACGCCCTTCAGGTCGTGAATGCTCGGCGCATGGGTCAGGTCGATGTGCAGCGGCGTGACCGAGATCCTGCCGTCGTCCATCGCCCGCAGGTCGGTCCCCGGCGGATGGTCGTGCTTGGTCCCGCGGAAGCTCATCCAGTAGTAGTCGCGCCCCCTCAGGTCGGTGCGTTTCACCGCATGCATCTCGCCGATGTCGCGGAAGCCCTGCCGCGTCACCTCGACCTCGGTCACCGCCTCCGGCGCGCGGGCGGGGAAGTTCAGGTTCATCACCACCCCGTCCTGCCAGGGCTGGGCCAGCAGGCGCGAGATGATCGCCGGCGCGAACGCCTCGGCCGTCTCCCAGTGCGCCGTCACTTCGTCGTGAAACCGCTCCAGCGACTGGCTCAGGGCGATCGAGCGGATGCCGAACGCCATCCCCTGCAACGCCCCCGCCACCGTGCCCGAATAGGAGCAGTCCTCGCCGACATTGTGCCCGCGATTGACCCCCGACAGCACCAGATCGGGCCGTTCCGGCATCAGGTCATTGACCGCCAGCACGACGCAGTCGGTCGGGGTTCCCGTTACCGCGAACCGCTTCTCCGAGATCTGATTGACCCGCAGCGGCTCGGTCAGGGTGATCCCCCGCCCCTTCCCCGACTGCTCGACCTGCGGCGCGCAGACCCAGATGTCATCCGACAGGGTCCGCGCGATCCGCTCCAGGCACTCCAGCCCCTCGGCCTCGATGCCGTCGTCATTGGTCAGGAGAATACGCATCGGACTCCGTTCAGGCCGGCCGGATGCTGTCGGCCAGCAGCACCGTCTCACCGCCGCAGACGTT
>CAZFQC010000469.1:0-1630 GCA_964520795.1 uncultured Brevundimonas sp. | reverse complement strand
GATCCCTGGCTGGAGGCCTATCGCGAGGCCGGCGCCGACATCCTGACCGTCCACCCCGAGAGCGGGCCGCACCTGCACCGCACCCTCGGCCGCATCCGCCAGCTCGGGGCGAAGGCCGGGGTAGTGCTGAACCCGGGGACCCCGCTGACCGTGCTCGAGGAGGTCGTCGACCTGGTCGATCTGGTGCTGCTGATGTCGGTCAATCCGGGCTTCGGCGGCCAGTCCTTCATCGGGACGACCCTGCGCAAGATCGAGCGGACCCGCGCCCTGCTCGACGCTGCCGGGTCGAAGGCGCATCTGCAGGTCGACGGCGGGGTCACTGCCGCCAACGCCGGGGCCTGTGTCGCCGCCGGGGCCGACGCCCTTGTCGCGGGCACCGCGGTGTTCCGGGGCGGCGCGGCCGCCTATGCCGCCAATATCCAGGCGCTGAAAACCGCGTGAATCCGCTCGCCGCCTTTTCCCGCAGGGAAGCCGATACGCCGCCGCCCGGCGAGATCCCGGGGCTGCGCGGCGCCCCGATGCGGACGCCCGTCCGCAGCGCCGGCGCCGCGACGGGTCCCGGCCTGTGGCCGACGGTGATCGGCCGGATGCTGGTCCGCCAGCTCTGGATCGAGCTGTATGGCCTGCCGGGCTACAGCCTGACGCTGAAGGGCCCGCCGGTGCAGGCGTTCGCGGCCACGCCCCGCGACTTCCGGCCCGCCGATCCCGCCCCCGGCAAGGCCGCGGTCGACGGCCGCTTCATCCTCGCCGGATCCAGCCTCGAGGCCGCCGCGCCCGAGGACCCCTGGAACCGGCCCAGCCCGAGCCGCGCCTTCGCGAGTGAACTGCACGCCTTTGCCTGGCTGCCGTCGCTGATGCTGCAGGGCGAGCGCGGCGCGCGCGAGGCCGTCCGCCTGACCCTGGCCTGGGGCACCGCCTTCGCGCGCTGGTCGCCGTTCGCCTGGGGCCCCGAGGTTCTGGCGCGGCGGACCCTCAATCTCGCCTGCGCCGCCCGACGTATGGGGCAGGTCGCGGCCGAGGCCGAACGGCTGCGGCTGGCGGATATCCTCGGCCGTCAGGGACGGCAGCTGCTGCGTCCGCCCGGCGGACCGGCGGGAAGCGCCGAGCGGCTGACCGCCGCGGCCGTGGCCGGCTGCGTCCTTGCCGGCCCAACCGGCGTCTCCCTGCGTCGTGCTGCCCTGCGCCGCCTGCCCGGTGCGCTGGAACGGACCGTCGGCGCCGACGGCGGCCATGCCTCGCGCAGCCCCGAGGCCGGGCTGGAGCTGCTGCTCGATCTGCTGACCCTCGACGACGCCCTGTCGCAGTTGTCGGAGGCCGGTCCCGATGCGATCCGCGCCGCCATCCAGCGGCTGACCGTCGCCCTGCGGCTGCTGACCCTGCCCGACGGCCGGCTGGTGACCATGCAGGGCGGCGGCCCCTCGACAGCGGCCCGGGTCGCCGCCGCCCGCGCCCATGACGAAGCCCCCGCCGCCGACCTTCACAGCCGGATCGTGGGGGGCGTCGCCCGTATTCGCAGCCCGCTGCTGACCATCGCCGCCGACGTCGCCGGACCGGCGCGCGGAGTCTGGTCCGTGGCCGCCTGCGCCCAGCCGATGGCGCTGGAGATCGTCTGCGGCAAGGACCGGCTGGT
>CAZFQC010000468.1:0-1634 GCA_964520795.1 uncultured Brevundimonas sp. | reverse complement strand
CCGTCGATGACATTGACGGCGGGCTTCATCGCCTGCTGGGGGCGCGTCCGAACAGTGCCTACATCGTCGACCGAGACGGCGTCATTCTGTTCCGCGCGCAGTGGGCGAACGTCGACAAGCCTCTGGCACAGGCGCTCGCGGCGTTGGCGCAGGGGCGGCCAATCCGATACCGGGAAGCGACTTCGACGATGACGGCGGTCGCCCGGATGATCGGATTCATGGCTCCCGTCCATGCTGCGGCCGGAAGAGGTGCCCGACGTGACACCTGGAAAGTGATGCCGCCGCTTGGGCTGATGATGCTGATCTCGAGTGCGTTCTTCTTCCTACCGCGTTCCTTGCGCGGTGGTCCCACGATTGTCCTGACCATGACCTTGATGTTTGCCGTGTCGGTCGGCATCGTTCGCGTTCTCGAGCGGGTCGGCGTGATGCCTTTCTGATCCCGTACCCAAAAGAAATTTTGCACTTTGTATTGAACGAGCGTTCCGAAAGCCTATTTGTACGCCATGCCTTGGGACAAACAGTTTGATCAGGATGTCGTCCTCGACAGGGCGATGCAGACCTTCTGGAAGAAGGGCTATACGGCCACGTCGATGCAGGATCTGGTCGACACGATGGAGATCAATCGCGCCAGCATCTATGCGACCTTCGGTGACAAGCGATCCCTGTTCCTGGCTTCCTTGAGGATGTTTGACGCCTCCGTTCGCCTCGAGGTGCTTTCCCGACTTCGCCGTGGTCGTAAGCCAGCCGCCGCCATCAAGGCACTCTTCGAGAGCTTCCTGGAGCAGGCCATGGATGGGGGGGTCAACCGCGGTTGCCTGATCACGAATACGGCTCTCGAACTGGCCGCTCATGACCCTGAGGTCGCCGGAATTGTCGCCGACGCACAAACGGAGATCGAGAGTTTTCTCAGGGACCGGATCCAGGCTGGACAGGTCGCGGGAGAGATTCGGTTTGAGCTCGATGCGGCTACAACCGCCAAAGGGCTCCTGGCCAGCCTTGTTGGTCTGATGGTCTTGATCCGCAGCCGGCCCGAGAAGGCGTTGCTTAGAGCTGTCGTATCCGAGGCGCTCGGCCGGCTAAGGTAACCCCTTTTTTTGATCTAGTTTGGAACGAACGTTCCAATTTGTCGCGGCTCCGCCGCCTTTTCAGGAGAACCACAATGAACTTTCCGGTCCACACGGTTGAGACGGCCCCGGACGCCGCCAAACCTACGCTTGAGGCGGCCCTCAAGGGTTACGGCTTCCTGCCGAATCTTCTCGGCATGATGGCCACGGCACCCGCCCTGGTCTCCGCCTACACCACGCTCGCCATGATCTATGACGAGACCTCGCTGACGCCAGCAGAACGTCAGGTCGTCCTGCTCACGGCCAGCTTCGAGAATACCTGCGCCTACTGCATGGCCGCCCATTCAACGATCGCAGCGATGCAACGCGTTCCCGCCGATGTCGTGGACGCCCTGCGCAAGGGCGGCACGCTGCCGGATGAACGCCTGGAGGCCCTGCGCCAGTTCACTGCCGCTGTCGTCGTCACCCGCGGCTGGCCTTCGGAGATCGATGTGCGCGCCTTCCTCGATGCCGGGTTCGGTTCGCAGCAGATCCTCGAGGTCATCCTCGGCGTCGGCCTCAAGACGCTGT
>CAZFQC010000467.1:0-1636 GCA_964520795.1 uncultured Brevundimonas sp. | reverse complement strand
GTCTATGACTTCTCCTCGACCAACGACATCATCGGCGGCAACTCGGGCTCGCCCGTGATCAACGCCGCCGGCGAGGTCATCGGCGCGGCCTTCGACGGCAACATCCACTCGCTGGGCGGTTCGTACGGCTATGACGCCGAGCTGAACCGGACGGTGACCGTGTCGACGGCGGCCATCACCGAGGCCCTGCGCAACATCTATCCGAGCCCGCATCTGCTGGAAGAGCTGGGGGTCCGGTAAGTTCGTATCCTTCTCCCCTTGCGGGAGAAGGTGTCAGGCGTAGCCTGACGGATGAGGGGTGAAACGCGACGGTCAGAGATGACTTGCGTGTTTCACCCCTCACGTCTTTCATGGGTGTCTCACCCCTCATCCGGCCCGCTGCGCGGGCCACCTTCTCCCTCAAGGGGAGAAGGAAGGAGTAAAAACATGCGTCACCTCACAGCCGCCGCATCGTTCGCCGTCCTTGCCTTCGCCGCCTCCAGCGCCAGCGCGGAAGAAGGCATGTGGACGTTCGACAACTTCCCCATCGCGCGGGCCAATGCGACGCTGGGGACCAGCATCGACCAGGCCTGGCTGGACCGGGTGCGGCTGAGTTCGGTCAAGTTCGGGGGCTGTTCGGCGGGGATCGTCTCGGCCGAGGGGCTGGTGATGACCAACAATCACTGCGTCGCCACCTGCGTGGCCAATCTGTCGACCCAGGCCGTCAACTACGCCGAGACCGGCTTCACCCCGCGCACCCGCGAGGAAGAGCTGAAATGCCCGGGCGGGACCGCGGAGATCCTGACCGACATCAGCGACGTCACCGAGCGGATGCACGCCGTCGGTCAGGGGCTGGAGGGCCAGGCCTTCACCCGGGCGCGCGACGCCGAGGCCGGCCGGATCGAGCAGGAAGCCTGTGGGGGCGACCCCGGCAAACGCTGTCAGGTCGTGAGCCTGTATCGTGGCGGCCAGTTCAAGCTCTACACCTACAAGAAATACTCGGACGTCCGGCTGGCATTCGCGCCCGAGGACCGGGCGGCGACTTTCGGCGGCGATCTGGACAATTTCAGCTTCCCCCGCTTCGCCATCGATGCCGCCTTCATCCGGCTTTACGAGAACGACGCCCCGGCGGCGACGCCGACCCATTTCGTCTGGAACGCCTCCCAGCCGGTCGAGGGGACGCCGGTGTTCGTCTCGGGCAGCCCGGGCGCGACCCAGCGGCTGCTGACCCAGGAGCAGCTGTTCACCATCCGCGACGTGGTCCTGCCGATGGACCAGCTGCTGGCCAGTGAGCTGCGCGGGCGGCTGATCCGGTTCTCGGAAGAGAGCGAGCAGAACGCGTTCATCGCCATGGATCCGATCGTCGGGCTGGAGAACACCTACAAGCGTGGCCTGGGGCGGATGCGGGCCCTGGTCGATCCGGCCTTCATGGCGACACGGGCCGAGGGCGAGGCGGATTTCCGCCGGCGCGTCGCGGCCGACGCGGCCCTGACCGCCCGGGTCGGTGATCCCTGGGGCGAGCTGTCGGCGGTACAGCCGATCATGCGCGAAACCTATGCGGCGATGGCCCTGCTGGAAGGCGGAACGGGGGCGGGCACGACCCCGGTGGCCGGGGGATCGCAGCTGTTCTTCTGGGCGCGGACCCTGGTGCGCGGGG
>CAZFQC010000466.1:0-1636 GCA_964520795.1 uncultured Brevundimonas sp. | reverse complement strand
CCCTCTATCTTTTCCGGAACCGCGTCGCCTCGGCCTTGAGGTTCGAGCCCCAGTCGGTCACCGGCCGGTCGGGCTCGGCGTGGAAGGGCAGTTCGCCGGCGACGCCGCGCATCGAAAGCGCCAGGGGCAGGGCCCACCAGCCCAGCATGCGCAGGGGCTTGCGGCGCGCGTCCGTGACGTCCCAGCCTTCGGCGGCGAAGGCCTCGGTCATGTCGGCGGGGTCCAGCCGCTCGATCCCGTCCCAGTCGGCGGGCCGGTCGACGGCGGCGGCCTCGTCCGGGGTCAGGCCGAAGGCGGCGCGGGCGGCGGCGTCGACGGCCTCGGCGATCTCGGGGAATTCATGCCGCTCGTCCGGATCGGCGAGGCGCGGCTTCATCAACGCCTTCATCTCCAGATCGTCGATGCCGGGCAGGTCGATCAGGCGGCGCAGGCTGCCGGGGTTCCGGGGGGGCTGGGTCATGGTTCAGAACCTTACCACGGTGCGCACCGTCCGGCCCTCGGCCAGATCGTCGAAGGCGGCGTTGATGTCGGCCAGGGGGATGGTGCCGCTGAGCAGCCGGTCGACCGGCAGCCGCCCCTGCCGGAACAGGGCGACGTAGCGGGGGATGTCGCGGGCGGGGACGCAGGTGCCGATGTAGCTGCCCTTGAGGGACCGCTCCTCGGCGACCAGCTGGACGATGTTGACCGCGAGGGCGGCCTCGGGCGGGGGCAGGCCGGCGGTGACCGTCGTCCCGCCGCGCCGGGTCATCCGCCAGGCGGCCTCCAGCGCCGCGACCGAGCCGGCCATCTCGAACACGAAGTCGGCCCCGCCGCCGGTGAGGGCTCGCACCTGTTCGACGGCGTCGGGAGCGGCGGCGTTGACCGTCTGGACGGCGCCGAGGGAACGGGCCAGTGCCAGCTTGTCCTCGCTGAGATCGACGGCGATCACCGGGCTTGCTCCCGCCGCCAGCGCCCCCAGCACCGAGGCCAGGCCGACGCCGCCGAGGCCGATGACGGCGACCGACTGGCCCGCCTTGACCTGCGCCGTGTTCACGACCGCCCCGACGCCGGTCAGCACGGCGCAGCCGAACAGGGCGGCGTGCTCCCACGAAAGGTCGCGATCGACCTTCACCAGCGACCGGCGCGAGACCACGGCGTGGCCGGCGAAGGCGGAGCAGCCGAGGTGATGATTGAGATCGCCCGCCGCATCGTGGAGGCGCCGTCCGCCGGCCAGCAGCTCGCCCTTGCCGTTGGCCGCCGCGCCCGGCTCGCACAGGGCCGGGCGGCCGCCGGCGCAGGGATCGCAGTGGCCGCAGCTGGGCATGAAGACCATGACGACATGGTCGCCGATCTCCAGATCGGTCACGCCGGGACCGAGCGCTTCGACCACGCCGGCGGCTTCGTGGCCCAGCGCCATCGGCAGGGGCCGCGGCCGGTCGCCGTTGATGACGCTGAGATCGGAGTGGCACAGGCCGGCGGCCTTGATGGCGACGAGCACCTCGTCCCGGCCGGGGGGATCAAGCGTCACCGTCTCGAGCGACAGCGGCCGGCTGTCGGCATAGGGGCGGGCGGCGCCCGTGGTGCGAAGAACGGCGGCGAGGGTCTGCATCAGGGGAGGCTAGGCGCTTGACGCCGCGTCCGCCAAGCCCAAGGCTTG
>CAZFQC010000465.1:0-1648 GCA_964520795.1 uncultured Brevundimonas sp. | reverse complement strand
CGTAGGACCGCGCCGCGTCCTGGATCATCCGCTCGTCGTCGGTCAGCCGGCCCGACAGGTCCAGCGGATCGTCCCAGCGGAAGGTCTTTTGCGAAGCGGAGGCGCCGTCGGCCATGGGTCGTCTTTCGTGAGCGTGGCGGAGGCGCGCGGTTTAGGCCAAAATGCTCCGGTCGGGTAGTGGGACGGCCCGACGCAGTTCAGGATAGCGTCATGAGCCGCACCTTCCATCGCCTCTTCGTTCAACACCCGCGCGAGGTCGAAGAGAGCTATTTCGAACATATGGCGGCCTCGTCGCGGTTCGGATTCCGCCTGTTGAAACTGGCCAGCTGCGCCTTCATGCATGCCCTGATCCCCGGCGTGCACAAGGCGACGGTGTCAAAGGCCGTCTGCTGCATGGCCGAAGAGATGGATGGCCGGGCGCGCGAGGCGCGGGAATGCCGGATGCGGGATGCGGGCGTGTGGGATCCGGGTCTTTGAGCGGGTGGTTGGTGAGTGGTGGTTGGTGGATCGCGCCCTGAACGGGCGGTAGAGATTACAATATGACCTCCGAACTCGCCCCGGCCTTCCCAGTCACCAATCACCAATTACCAACCACCCCTGCCGGCCCCCTCTCCGGCGTTCGCGTCCTCGACCTCAGCCGCGTCCTCGCCGGGCCGTGGGCGACGCAGATGCTGGCGGACCTTGGGGCCGAGGTGATCAAGATCGAGCGGCCCGGCGTCGGCGACGACACCCGCGCCTGGGGCCCGCCATTTACGACAAAGGCCGACGGATCGAAGGGCGACGCCGCCTATTTCCTGTGCGCCAACCGGGGCAAGAAGTCGGTCGAGCTGGACCTGGCGACACCCGAAGGCGCGGAGATCATCCGGGAACTGAGCAAGTCCTGCGACGTTGTGGTCGAGAATTTCAAGACCGGCGGGCTGAGGAAGTACGGCCTCGACCACGCCGCCCTGTCGGCGATCAATCCGCGGCTGGTCTATTGCTCCATCACCGGCTTCGGACAGGACGGACCCGACGCCCACCGCGCCGGTTATGACTATATGATCCAGGCCATGGGCGGACTGATGTCGATCACCGGCCAGCCCGACGGCGCGCCGGGGGCCGAGCCGATGAAGGTCGGGGTCGCGGTGGTCGACCTGTTCACCGGCCTGTACGCCTCCAATGCCATCATGGCCGCCCTGCTGCACGCGCGGGCCACGGGTCAGGGCCAGCATATCGACATCGCCCTGTTCGACGTCCAGGCCGCCATGCTGGCCAACCAGGCGACCAACTGGTTCGTATCGGGCAAGGCCCCGACGCGGATGGGCAACGCCCACCCGAACCTCGCGCCCTACCAGCCTTTTCCGTGTACGGACGGCATGGTGATCATCGCCGTCGGCAATGACGGCCAATTCCGGGCGCTGGCAGGGGCACTGGGCGCGCCCGGCCTCGGCGCCGATCCCCGCTTCCTGACCAATGCCCTGCGCATCGAGCATCGCGCGGTGATGACGGCCGAGCTTTCAGCGCTGACGGCGGGCCGGACCATGCACGGCCTGATGGCGGCGCTGGAGGCGGCGGGGGTGCCCTGCGGTCCGGTCAATACGATCGATCAGGTGTTCGACGAGCCGCAGGCGAAGCACCGCGGGCTGGAGGTCACGCAGGACCGCGCCGA
>CAZFQC010000464.1:0-1656 GCA_964520795.1 uncultured Brevundimonas sp. | reverse complement strand
GGCGACAAGATGGCCGGCCGTCACGGCAACAAGGGCGTCATCTCCAAGATCCTGCCGATCGAGGACATGCCGCACCTGGAAGACGGCACCTCGGTGGACGTCGTTCTGAACCCGCTGGGCGTGCCTTCGCGCATGAACATCGGCCAGATCTTCGAAACCCACCTGGGCTGGGCCGCCGCCGGTCTCGGCAAGCAGATCCAGGGCCTTCTGGAAGCCTGGCAACAGGGCGGACAGAAGAAGGCGCTGGTCGATCACCTGACCAGCATCTACGGCCCCGACACCCCGCTTCCTGAGTCGGAAGAGGACCTGATCGAGCTCGCCAAGAACCTGTCCAAGGGTGTTCCGTTCGCAACCCCGGTGTTCGACGGCGCGCACATCAACGACATCGAGGAGCTGCTGGAGAAGGCGGGTCTCGACCGCACCGGCCAGTCGATCGTCTATGACGGCCAGACCGGCGAGCAGTTCAAGCGTCCGGTCACGGTCGGCTACATCTACATGCTGAAGCTGCACCACCTGGTCGACGACAAGATTCACGCCCGCTCGATCGGTCCGTACTCGCTCGTCACCCAGCAGCCGCTGGGCGGCAAGGCGCAGTTCGGCGGACAGCGCTTCGGCGAGATGGAGGTGTGGGCGCTGGAAGCCTACGGCGCGGCCTACACCCTGCAGGAAATGCTGACGGTGAAGTCCGACGACGTGGCCGGCCGGACCAAGGTCTACGAGGCCATCGTCCGCGGCGACGACAGCTTCGAGGCGGGCATTCCCGAGAGCTTCAACGTGCTCGTCAAGGAAATGCGCTCGCTGGGTCTGAACGTGGAGCTGGAGAACAGCTGAGGTTGAAGGGGTGATTGGTGGCCGGTGGTTGGTGACTGGAATGCAGTCCCGCCCCGGCCGCCGGTCCCCCACCAGTCACCAGTCACCAGCCACCGATTTTTACGCGGCCCCGGCCGCAGCAAGGAACTCAAGATGAACCAGGAAGTCCTGAACATCTTCAACGCGGTCCCGGTCACTCCGACCTTCGACCAGATCAAGATCGCCCTCGCCAGCCCGGAGAAGATCCGGTCGTGGTCGTTCGGCGAGATCAAGAAGCCCGAGACCATCAACTACCGCACGTTCAAGCCCGAGCGTGACGGCCTGTTCTGCGCCCGTATCTTTGGCCCGACCAAGGACTACGAATGCCTGTGCGGCAAGTACAAGCGCATGAAATACAAGGGCATTATCTGCGAGAAGTGCGGCGTTGAGGTCACCCTGGCCCGCGTTCGCCGCGAGCGGATGGGCCACATCGAACTGGCGTCCCCGGTCGCCCACATCTGGTTCCTGAAGTCGCTGCCGTCGCGCATCTCGCTGATGCTGGACATGGCGCTGAAGGACGTCGAGCGGGTTCTGTATTTCGAGAACTACATCGTCACCGAGCCGGGCCTGACCCCGCTGAAGCAGAACCAGCTGCTGACGGAAGACGAGTTCTACCGTTACCAGGACGAGTTCGGCGATGACGGCTTCACCGCCGAGATCGGTGCCGAGGCCGTGCGCAACCTGCTGATCGGCATCGACCTGCACGCCGAGGCTGAAAAGCACCGCGGCGAACTGGCCGACAGCCCCTCGGAAATGAAGGCCAAGAAGGCCTCCAAGCGCCTGAAGCTGATCGAGGCCTTCCTCGAG
>CAZFQC010000463.1:0-1657 GCA_964520795.1 uncultured Brevundimonas sp. | reverse complement strand
GCCGCCGTTCCAATCACCAACCATCAACCACCTTCCTCTGGTAAACAGCCCCTTAACCCTCCCCGCGCGACAACAGCGGACTGTCCCGTCCGTCCGGAGTTCGTCGTCGCATGTCCGCCGCCCTCGCCATCGGCCAGCGCGCCTGGGTCAGCGCCCGCATCCTGTGGGGCGCGCCGATCACGGTGAAATTCCGCGGTGTGCTCCAGGCCCTGCTGGCGGCCCTGCTGCTGGTCGCGCTGATCTCGTGGAATCCGGCCGATCCCAGCCTCAATGCGGCCTCGGGCGCGGAGCCGACCAACTGGCTCGGGCTGAACGGAGCCCTGTTCGCCGACCTGTTCATGCAGTCGCTGGGTCTGGCCGCCTGGCCCGGGGCCCTGCTGATGATCGCCTTCGGCCTGGCAGCCGCCATCGGCGACGCCATCCAGCAGCGCCTGAAGCCCTCCCCGCTCAAGGCCTTGTCGGCCACCGGCGGGGTCCTGGCCCTGTCGGCCGCCCTCTCGGCCCTCGCCGCCCCCGCCGCCTGGCCGCTGGCCGCTGGCCTCGGGGGCCTGTGGGGCGACGCCATCGTCGGCCTGATCCGCTGGATCTGCGACGGTTTGCGCCTGCCCGGCGCGCCGGTCTTCGCCGGCCTGCTGTTCCTGCCGCTGGCCCTGTGGGGGATCGGCTATGCCGTCGGCCTGAGGTTCGCCGACCTGGCCGAGGGCCTGACCTGGGTCCGCGGCATCCGCAGTCCCGCGCCACCGGCACCGAAATCCCGCCGGCCCGCCGCCAAGGCCCCGCCGCGTCCCCGCCCCGCGCTGGAGCTGGATGACGGCCCCGTCGTCCTCGATCCATCCCCGCCGTGGGAGGCCCCCGATCCCGTGCGCGGCGCGCCCGAGCCCAGGGTCGCTGCCGCCAGGGCGCCGAAGCCGCGCCGCGAGGCCGACGACAGCCAGGCCGCCTTCGACTTCGTCCGCCCCTCGACCGGTTTCGACCTGCCGCCCCTGTCCATGCTGACCAAGCCGGCCAAGCGCGTGGCCTCGGTCGATGAGGAGGCCCTGAAACAGAACGCCAAGATGCTGGAGGGCGTGCTGCAGGAATTCGGTGTGCGCGGCGTGATCGACCAGATCCGCCCCGGCCCGGTCGTCACCCTGTATGAGCTGGTGCCTGCGCCGGGCGTGAAGCACGGCCGCGTCGTGGCCCTGAGCGACGACATCGCCCGCTCGATGAGCGCCCGCGCCTGCCGCATCTCGGTCGTGCCCGGCCGGAACGCCATCGGCATCGAACTGCCCAATGCCAAGCGCGAGACCGTCTATCTGCGCGACCTGCTGGCCTCGACCGAATACGACAAGCCGGCCCATCTGCTGCCGCTGGCGCTGGGCGAGACCATCGGCGGCGAGCCCTATGTCGCCGATCTGGCGCGCATGCCCCACCTGCTGATCGCCGGCACCACCGGCTCGGGCAAGTCGGTCGGGGTCAACGCCATGATCCTGTCGATTCTCTACCGGCACAGCCCGGCGGAGTGCCGCTTCATCATGATCGACCCCAAGATGCTGGAGCTGAGCGTCTATGACGGCATCCCGCACCTGCTGGCCCCCGTCGTCACCGATCCCAAGAAGGCCGTCGTCGCGCTGAAATGGACCGTGCGCGAGATGGAGGACCGCTATCGCCGCATGTC
>CAZFQC010000462.1:0-1658 GCA_964520795.1 uncultured Brevundimonas sp. | reverse complement strand
GGATTGGAGAGCCTGGCCCGGGAGAAGGGCTGGGAGGAGGGGGTGCAGAACCTGATGAACCGGCCGGAGAAGGAGATCCTCAAGCGGGCGCGGGATCGGAAGGCGTTGGGGTGGGGGTGAGGGGGTGAAGACTGCTTTGCGCCGATTCTGTTGAAAAAGGCCTCTTGAGGCGATGACTCCGGCCTGATTCACTTCTCCCGACGGCAGGAGATGCGGCGATGATGGGTCAGCGGCAAGTCGATCAGGCGGGGCTGTTCTACGAGTTCTCGCTGGAGCGCCACGTCCCGTCCGACCATATGCTCCGGTCAATCGACCGCTTCGTGGATATGGAGGAGCTGAGGGCGGGACTGGCGCCGTTCTACAGCGCCATCGGGCGCCCCTCGATCGATCCGGAGCTGCTGATCCGGATGCTGCTGGTGGGCTACTGCTTCGGCATCCGTTCCGAGCGGCGGCTGTGCGAGGAGGTCCATCTCAACCTCGCCTATCGTTGGTTCTGCCGGCTGGGCCTGGATGGCGACGTGCCGGATCACTCGACCTTCTCCAAGAACCGCCATGGCCGGTTCCGCGACAGCGACCTGCTGCGCCAGCTGTTCGAGACTGTGGTGCGACGCTGCATGGCGGAGGGCCTGGTCGGCGGGGAAGGCTTCGCCGTCGACGCCAGCCTGATTGCGGCCGACGCCAACCGCCAGCGCTGCGTGCCGGGCGTGCAAGGTCTTCCGCCCGAGGCGGCGAACCGGGCGATCGACGAGTATCTGGCGGTGCTGGATGACGCGGCCTTCGGAGGTGCGACGCCGGTCACCCCGAAGTTCATCTCACCGGCTGATCCGGCGTCCAGGTGGACTGGCGCCAACAAGGGACTGGCGTTCTTCGCCTACGCCACCAACTACCTGATCGACCTCGACCATGCCGTCATCGTGGACGTCGAGGCCTCGACCGCTGTGCGCCAGGCGGAGGTCACTGCCGCCCGGACCATGATCGAGCGGGTGCGCGAGCGCCATGATCTCTCGCCGCAGCGGCTGGCCGCCGACACTGCCTATGGCTCAGCCGAGATGCTCGACTGGCTGGTCAACGAGCAGGGCGTCGAGCCGCACATCCCGGTGATCGACAAGTCCAACCGAGAAGACGGGACCTTCTCCCGCAGCGACTTCAACTATGACCCCGCCGCCGACCTCTATCGCTGCCCGGGCGGCAATGAGCTGAGGCGGTATCGCCGTCCGTTCTCGGAACCCAGGACCGTTCCTCCACCCGACGACACCCACCGCTACCGGGCGACCAAGGCTGACTGCGACGCCTGCGCGCTCAAGACCCGCTGCTGTCCGAACACGCCCGCGCGAAAGGTGACCCGATCGATCTACGAAGCCGCCAGGGACTTCGCCCGCGACATCGCCAAGACCGACGCATACGTCACCTCCAGACGCGAGCGGAAGAAGGTCGAAATGCTCTTCGCGCACCTGAAGCGCATCCTGAAAGTCGACCGATTGCGGCTACGCGGTCCCTGCGGCGCACGAGACGAGTTCCACCTCGCAGCTACCGCCCAAAACCTCCGCAAACTCGCCAAGCTCATCCCGACAGCCGCGCCAGTGACCGCCTGAGGAGCTGCGGCGACAACGCGCGCTCCTACCGAAGCCCGACAGAGAGCCGCCTTTTTCAACGAAATC
>CAZFQC010000461.1:0-1674 GCA_964520795.1 uncultured Brevundimonas sp. | reverse complement strand
CGGCTCGGACGAGGATCCGGACGGGAACGCCCCCGGCACGACATGAGCCGCCGTGATGACCTGAGCCCCGACGACCGCCGAATCTGGACCCGCGTCGCCGGTTCGGTGGTCCCCCGCAGACCGAAGAAGTCCGCCCTGGTCATTCCCGGTGCCGCCGTGGTCGATCCACCCGCCGCGCCGCGTCCCAAGGGGCCCGTGAAGGTCAGGAGCGTCACGCCGTCCTTCACCCCCGCGCCGCCTCCCGCCCGGCCGCGCGGCCATCCCGAGGAATTGGAACCACGCCGCCAGCGCCGGCTGTCGCGCGAACGCGATCCGATCGAGGCGAAGATTGACCTGCACGGCTATGGCCGCTTCCAGGCCCAGGATGCCCTAACCGCCTTTCTGATCGGGGCCCAGGCGCGCGGCTATCGCTCGGTGCTGGTGGTGACCGGACAGGGCCGGCGCGGCGGCACCGGCGTGATCCGCGCCTCGGTGCATGAATGGCTGCAGGTGCCGGCGCTGCGCGGGGTGGTGTCCGGCTTCGCAGCAGCCGCCCGCCACCACGGCGGCGACGGCGCGCTGTATGTGACGATCCGGAGGGGGTGAGTGGTGGCTAGTGGCTAGTGATTAGTGGTAGACTGGCAGGGGCGAACGCCGCGGGCACCGAGCCGCCCCCCGCAACCGATCCAGCAATCACCAATCACTAGCCACTAGTCACTCATTCCAGCCTCAGCGCCGCCTCCTTCGCCAACCCCTTCAGCGACGTCATCGGCCGGGGGCCCCAGTGCGCGATGACCTCCGCCGCCGCCAGCGAGCCGAGCTTGCCGGAGTCCTCCAGCGACAGGCCGCGGGCGAGGCCGAGCAGGAAGCCGGCGGCGTACTGGTCGCCGGCGCCGGTGGTGTCGACGACCTTGTCGACAGGGACGACGGCGATGGCCACGCGCTCGTCGCCCGAGACGACCACCGAACCGGATTCGCCGCGGGTGACAGCGGCGACGTCAACCATTGACGCGAGCTGCCCCGCAGCGGCGTCGAAGTCTTCGGTCTCGAACAGGGCGGCCAGTTCGCCTTCATTGGCCAGGACGATGTCGGCCGAGGCCTCGATGAAGGCCAGAAGCTCGGCGCGCCAGCGGGCGACGACGAAGGTGTCGGACAGGGTGATGGCGACCTTGCGCCCGGCGGCGTGGGCGGCGGCGGCGGCGGCCTCGAAGGCGGCGCGGGCCGGGGCCGGGTCGAACAGATAGCCTTCCAGATAGACGATGGCCGAGGCCCCGATCAGGTCGGCGTCGATGTCGGCGGCCTCGAGCTGGTTGGCGGCGCCGAGGAAGGTGCACATGGTGCGCTGGCCGTCGGGGGTGACGTTGATCATACAGGCGCCGGTGGCGGCGCCCGGCAGCACAGGCGTGTCGAAGGCGACGCCGGCGGCGCGGATGTCGTGGCTGAAGACCCCGCCCAGCACATCGTCCGCCACCTTGCCGATATAGGCCGCGCGGCCGCCGAAGCTGCCGATGCCGGCAACGGTATTGCCCGCCGAGCCGCCCGAGGCCTCAACCCCCGCGGCCATGGCGGCGTAGAGGGCAGCGCTCTGCTGGGCGTCGACCAGCTGCATGGAGCCGGGCGTCAGGCCCTGGGCCGTCAGAAAGGCGGGGTCGCAGGGGGCGAGGACGTCGACGATGGCGTTGCCGACGGCGCAGA
>CAZFQC010000460.1:0-1708 GCA_964520795.1 uncultured Brevundimonas sp. | reverse complement strand
GCCAGGTTCGGAATTCGGCCCGGCGCGCGCACCGAGCGCGGGGCAGCGACGGTAGACTTGGTTCCTTCTCCCATTGGGAGAAGGTGGGCAGCGAAGCCGCTCGGATGTGGGTCGGGTGGTGGATGCGGCGAAGCCGCCCCCCGGCGGTCGACCCACACCCTTTCGCGCAAGGACGACGGCTGGTGCCGTCGTGCGCTCAAGCCCTCTCCCAATGGGAGAGGGGCTGTCCACATGACCAAAACTTAACGGACACCGTCCGGCCGGCTCCCTAGAGTGCCCACCATCAGTCCGGGGATGGAGCCTCCCATATGTTGCGCAAGATGATGGGCGGTGTAGCCGCCGCCGCCGTGCTGCTGTCTGCCGGCATGGCCTCGGCGCAGGACTTCTCCGCCGCCCGGATCAGCGACAACATCCGCACCATCAGCGCCGATGAGTACCAGGGCCGCTATCCCGGCACCGAGGGCGAGCGGATGGTGCTGGCCTGGCTGCAGGCCCAGTACGAAGCCATGGGGCTGGAGCCTGGCGGTCCGGACGGCCAGTGGCTGCAGCCCGTGTCCCTGAAGCGCTATTCGCCGGTCGCCGGTGCGACCGCGGCCTGGACCGGCCCCGACGGGACAAGCCATCCCCTGACGGTCGGAACCGACATCACCGTGCGCGCCGTCACCAACGACGGCCGGGCCTCCATCGAGAACGCGGGCCTCGTCTTCGCCGGCCACGGCATCTATGCCCCCGAGCGGAACTGGGACGACTACGGCGACCTCGATGTCCGCGGCAAGGTCGTGATCCTGGTCGGCGGCGAGCCGGACGGCGCGTTGTTCAACGGACAGTACGCCACCAACTACCAGGCCGGGGCCTACAAGGCGGACGAGGCCTTCCGGCGCGGCGCTGTGGGGGTGATCACCCTGGTCATGGCCGACGCCGCTTCGCCGATGTGGCTGGGCGCGGTGCGCGGCAACGCCCGCACCCGGACCATGGTCCCCGGCGCGGCAAATCTGGAGTTCTCCGGTGCGATCAACCACGACCTGGCGGCGCTCTGGGCGGCGGCAGCGGGTCTCGACATCACCAAGCTGCCGAACATCGCCGACGGAACCTTCAGGGCGGTGGCCCTGAACGGCGTCACCCTGTCGGTCGAGGCCTCGGAGACTATCCAGACCCTGGTCACCCACAATCTGCTGGCCCGTATTCCCGGGACCGAGCGTCCGGACGAGACCATCATCTATTCGGCCCATTGGGACCACGTCGGCGGCGTCGACCAGCACCCGACCGTGACCGGCGACCAGATCTGGAACGGCGCCTGGGACAATGCCTCGGGCACCATCGGCGTGCTGGAGCTGGCGCGCCAGCTGAGCGCCGCGCCGCGGCCGAAACGCTCCATCGTCTTCGCCCATATGGCGGCCGAGGAGATGGGCCTGCTGGGCGCCTACGGCTATGCCGCCGACCCGGTCTGGCCGCTCGAGACGACCGTGGCCGACATCAATATCGACATGTTGCCGCTGTCGGGCTCGACCCGCGACATTCCGATTTTCGGAAAGGGGCAGAACGATCTCGAGGACCGGCTCCAGGCCCTGGCCGAGCCGCTGGGACGGTATGTCTCGGACGACGGCATGCCGGAGGAGGGCTTCTACTACCGCTCGGACCATTTCCCCTTCGCCCGCATGGGCGTGCCGGCGATCATGCCCTGGCACGGCTGGGACTGGGTCGAGGGCGG
>CAZFQC010000459.1:0-1715 GCA_964520795.1 uncultured Brevundimonas sp. | reverse complement strand
CTAGTGGCTGATCAAAGCCGCCACAGGCGAGAGAACAAGCCCCGTCCGGTTCGCCGGGCGGGGTTTTTCCTTGGGTGCGCAACAGGCTGACCCACACTGGCCACTGGTCACTCCCGCCGCTTCAGCGGCGGGCCAGCAGCGCCCGCGTCAAACACGAGAAGACCAGCCGGCCGGCTTCATCGAGCAGATCGTGCTGGGCGATGACGATGCCCTTTTCGTCGCCGACGGGGTCCTTGCCCATGACCGTCATCCGGCCGCGCATCAGCTCGCCCGACGGCGGATTGCGCAGATATCGCAAACCGTCCACCGCCAGCACCTTGGACTGGGCCCAGCCCGAGGCCTTGTCGGCGAAGAGTCGGCTCCACAGGGCATAGACCATGGCGTCCGGCGCCCCGTAGGACGGGTCCCAACCGGGCAGGAAGCGTTCGACGAAAACGTCCAGCGCGCCGGGGTCGACCATACAGGCCCCCAGGGGCACGACCTCGCCCACGCCCAGGTCCTCGAAATGGACGTGCAGTGGTTCGGTCATCCGTTCAGTCCCATCAGCCCGCGGGCTCTTCCGACACCCTGACCAGCAGCTTGCCGTCGTGGTCTCCGGTGAACAAGCGATTCAGGGAGTCCAGCGCCCCGTCCAGGCCGTCGTCGACATGGACCTTCCATTTGACCTCGCCGCTCTGCAGCCACGGGCCCATTTCGGCGACCATCTCGCGGGCGCGGTGGGCATAGTCGAGCACCAGGAAGCCCTGGATATTGAGCCGGTGGGTAATGATGCGTGCGAAATTGGGCGAGGGCGGCATCTTCGTGGCGTTATAGGCGGAGATCAGGCCGCAGACCGCCATCCGGCCATGGGTCTTCAGCCGGTTGTAGACAGCGATCATGATGTCGCCGCCGACGTTCTCGAAATTGAGGTCGATCCCGTCCGGTGCCAGCCGGTCCAGCGCCTCGCCGACATCCTCGTTCTTGTAGTCGACGGCGGCGTCGAAGCCGAGTTCCCCGGTCAGCCAGCGGCATTTGTCGGCGCCGCCTGCGATGCCGATGACGCGGCAGCCACGCGCCTTCGCCACCTGGCCGGCGATCGAGCCCACCGCGCCGGCGGCGGCGGAGATCACCAGCGTCTCGCCGGCCTTGGCCTTGAGCACATCGGTGACGCCGAAATAGGCGGTCATGCCGGTCATGCCGAGCACGCTGAGATTGGCGGTCAGCGGCATGCCGGGGGCGCGATGGACCTGTCGCAGCTCCATCTCATTGACCACGGCGTAGTCGGCCCAGCCACCGGACATGGGGGTGACCACGTCGCCGGCCCGGAACCGGCTGGAGCGGCTTTCCTCGACCACGCCCAGGGTCAGGCCGCGCATGACGCCGCCGATCGGCACCGGCGGCAGATAGCCCTCGGCGTCATTCATCCAGGTGCGGTTGGTGGGGTCCAGCGACAGATAGACGGTGCGGACCAGCACCTGGGATTCGTTCAGGGCGGGAACCGGCGCCTCGACCAGCTCCAGGTCGCCCGGCTGGATCAGGCCCTTCGGGCGCTGGCGCAACACCCACTGACGATTCACGCGAGCCATGGCCATCTCCGGGTCTGAATGGGGTTTTCTTTGTGAACCCGCATAGTCTGCAAGCCGCGGCCCGCTGTCCAGCCGGGCCAAAGAAAAAGGCGGACCGGAAGGTCCGCCTTGAAGTGGCATCATCGAGAATGAGGCGCGGAGGCGACAGGC
>CAZFQC010000458.1:0-1716 GCA_964520795.1 uncultured Brevundimonas sp. | reverse complement strand
CCGAACCGGTCCAGACCGCCCGCGCCCTGTTCGCCGCGGGTCGGGCGTTGATGGCATCTGAGCTGGGCCGGCCCTATCGCCTGATCGGCATCGGCATGGCTGAGGTGGTGGATGCTCCGGAGACGCATGCGCTGTTTGAGACCGCGGAAACGCGGGCGCTGAAGACGGAGACCGCCATCGACCGGCTCCGCGCCAAATTCGGTGCCAGGGCCGTGGTTGCGGGACGTGCCCTGAAGGACTGAGACTGTGGCATCCTGCCGCCGTCACAGAACCATGATGACCGCAAGGTCCAGCCTCGCCATAAGCGTCGCCAGCGAATCCGGAGTTCCCATGCGCCCCCACCGTCGTGAACTGATCGCCGGCTCTGCCGCCGCCTTCGCCTTCACCGGCCTCTCGCGTCATGCCGCGGCGCAGACGGCCGGGACCGAGGAAACCTACGTCAATCAGGTGACCGGCTATGGCCCGCTGTTGCGGGACCCCAATCGCCTGCTCGACCTGCCCGAGGGCTTTACCTACCAGGTGATCTCGCAGGGCGGCGACACCATGGACGACGGTCTGTTTGTTCCGGGCCAGTTCGACGGCATGGGCTGTTTCCCGCTGGACGGCTCACGCGTCGCCCTGGTGCGCAATCACGAACTGAAGGGCTCCAGCGGTCTGCACCGAAACCTCGGCCCGGGCGGCTTTCATCAGGAACGCCTCGGTCTGCTGGACCCGGCGAGGGGCTATGACACCTACAAGGACGGTCGACCCTTGCCGGGTGGCACGACCACCCTCGTCTACGATCTCGAGACCCGCGGGGTCGTGCGCCAGTTCCTGTCACTGTCCGGCACCAGCACCAACTGCTGCGGTGGCGCGACCCCGTGGGGTAGCTGGCTGACCTGCGAGGAGACCGAAGAGACGGCCGCCAACGGCGATGTTACCCGGGATCATGGCTATGTCTTCGAGGTGCCCGCGAACGGGACCGGCCTGGCCGATCCCGTGCCGCTGAAAGCCATGGGCCGGTTCGAGCATGAGGCCGTCTGCGTCGATCCGCGCACCGGCATCGTCTATCTGACCGAGGACAAGGCCGACGGCCTGTTCTACCGCTTCATCCCGACGACACCGGGGAAACTGGCCGAGGGCGGCCGGCTGCAGGCCATGGCCTTCCGCGATGCGCGCGGTTCGGACAGTTCGAACAACGAGACCCGTCTCTGGTCCGTCAGCGACTGGCGCGAGGTGGTCTGGATCGACATGGAAGACGTCGAAAGCCCTGCCGGTGACCTGCGCATGCGCGGCCATGCCGCCGGTGCGACCCTGGTGGCGCGGGGCGAGGGCATATTCTGGGGTGACGGCGAACTGTATCTGACCGCCACCTCGGGAGGACCGATCCGGCGCGGCCAGATTCTGCGATACGTCCCCTCGCGCTTCGAAGGTGCGCTGGGCGAACGCCTGCGTCCCGGTCGCCTTCAACTGTTCGTCGAGAGCACGGACGAGAAGACCATCAACATGGGCGACAATCTCTGCGTCGCGCCCTGGGGGCATCTGGTGGTCTGCGAGGACAACTATTCCTCAGACATCCGCAACCACGTGAAGGGGGTCACGCCCGACGGCAAACTCTACACGATCGCCCGCAACGTCTTCACCGGGAACAGCGAGTTCGCGGGGTCCGTCTTCTCGCCCGACGGCGCGATGCTGTTCTTCAACCTCCAGTACCCACGGAGCACCTTCGCGATCAGA
>CAZFQC010000457.1:0-1717 GCA_964520795.1 uncultured Brevundimonas sp. | reverse complement strand
GCGCCATCGCGGAGACCAGTCCAAACTTGCGGATCATTGAAAGTCCTTGACCAAAAATCCCGTCGACCCTGTGCGGTCGTTCGGGCCGGGTGCGTTTCCTGCCGGGACAACGCCCCGGCGGGGCAAAAAGATCAAGAGGGGGCCGGGACCGTCGACCGGTTTCGCGCCGTGAACAGTCGGCCGCGCTCGGCGAACAGCACGAAACCCAGGGCCGCCAGGCCGAGGGCGACGAAGCCGATCGTCATCGGTGCCGCCGAGCCATTGAACTGTTGCCCGATCAGAAAGCCCAGCGACGCGCCGCCTGTGGTCGAGATGAATCCCTGGGCCGAGGAGGCCGTGCCGGCGATATGGCCCATCGGCTCCATGGCCATGGAGCCGAAATTTCCGACGATCAGGCCGAAGCAGAACATGGTCAGGGCCTGCAGGACGGCGAAGGTCCAGATCGTCTCATGGCCGCTGATCGCCACCGCCGAATGGACGGCCGAGAAGGCGATGAAGCCCAGCAGGGCGGTGTGCGAGATCAGTCGCGACCCCAGACGCTCGACCAGTCGCGCGTTCAGCAGCGACGCCACGGCGATGCCGCCCGCGATGCCGCCGAACACGACCGTGAACAGCTGCGGCTCATGGAAGACGTCGAAGAAGATCTGCTGGCTGGAGTTGAGGAAGCCGAACAGGGCACCGGAGATGGCGGTGATGGCCAGGGTGTAGCCCATGGAGCGCCGGTCGGTCAGCGCCTCGCGGAAGGCGGCGGCGATACGGCCGACCTGGATCGGGATCCGGTCGTCAGGATGCAGGGTCTCGGGCAGGCGGATGGCGGCCCAGATCGTGAAGGCCGCACCCCCGACCGCGAGCACGCCGAAAACCCACGGCCATGGGGCCACGGTCAGGATCAATTGTCCCAGCGCGGGCGCGAGGATGGGCACGCCGAGGAAGACCAGAAAGCTCAGCGACATGACCCGCGCCATGGTCCGTCCGGAATAGCGGTCGCGCACGATGGAGACGGCCAGCACCCGCAGGGCCGCCGCGCCGATCCCCGTCCCGACCCGGGCCGCGATCAGCAGTTCGAACGTCGGCGAAAAGGCCGCCAGCACGCTGAACAGCACATAGAGGCCGAGGCCGATCATCAGGATCGGCTTGCGCCCGAACCGGTCGGCCAGCGGGCCATAGATGACCTGGGTGACGCCGAAGCCCAGCAGATAGGCGGTGATGACCCACTGCCGGCTGTTCTCCGACACAACGCCCAGGGCGTCGCCGATGGCCGGCAGGGCCGGCAGCATGGAGTCGATGGCCAGCGCGTTCAGCGCCATCATCATGGCGATCAGGGCCACGAACTCGGGGAACCCCGGCCCCTTGAACGAGGGCGTGTCGGGATCGGCGGCGGGCGAGGTCATCGGGGGCAGATGGGGCCGGGCACCCGGGACGCAACCGTCTGACCGGAAATTGGGTGTCGCGTGCGAGGCGGTCGGTCAGCTTGCCGGGGTGAGTACGGCGGCGGCAATGCGATCCCCTTCGACCACCCGACCGGCGGCCCGCCGCTCACTGTAGCGGTCCACCAGATAGTCCGAGCGGTCGCGGGTCAGCAGGGTAAATTTCACCAGCTCCTCCATCACGTCGACGATGCGGTCGTAATATGCCGACGGCTTCATCCGTCCCGCCTCGTCGAACTCCTGCCAGGCCTTGGCCACCGAGGACTGGTTGGGGATGGTGATCATCCTCA
>CAZFQC010000456.1:0-1732 GCA_964520795.1 uncultured Brevundimonas sp. | reverse complement strand
TCAGGTTTTCAACCTGAAAAGAGGGGTTCGACTCCCCTAGGGACTGCCAGCGCGGCGCCTCTCCTTTCATCGTCAGACGTGTGAAGCCGGACCTTTCCGGGCCTGGCGCGTTGCACTGCCGTGTCCGGGTGACAGACGTCCCAGGCGATCCGGTTGGTCGACATGCCTGAAACCTTGCTCCGCGACGCCGGCTATGCGGTCCATTCGGCCGGCGACGCCATGGAAGCCCTGGCGATGGTCGAGGCCGGGCTGGTGTTCGACCTGCTGTTCACCGACATCGTCATGCCGGGCGAGCGCGACGGACTGGCCCCGGGACCAGGCGAATGACCTTCCGGATGCGGAATTGATCGCAAGACCCTACCGCCAGACCGATCTGGTCCGGAAAATTCACCTGTTGCTGGACCGGGATGCAGTCCGGTTCTGATCGGATCGAAACGCTTTTGCTCTGAAACCGGCATTTTTCGCTTTTCGGGGCTTCACAGAACCGTGTTAAATGAGCCCCGTCCGCTTCGTTTGCGGGCAGGGGGAAGGCTGTGTCGGACTACGAGGGCGTTGAGACAGTCGCGACCGTGCGCATTGCCGGCCGGGTGAAATGGTTCGATCCCGGCAAGGGGTACGGCTTCATCGTGCCGGATGACCCGACTCTGACCGACATGAAGGACGTCCTGCTGCACATCTCCAGCCTGCGCGACGCTGGTCGGGACGTGGCGGCGGAAGGGGCACCGATCAGCTGTGAATGCGCCCGTCGCCCCAAGGGCTGGCAGGTCACCGAGGTCCATGATCTCGGCGAGGGGGATCCCGAACTGGCCGCCCCGCCGCGCCGTACCGGCTACGAAGGCCTGAAACAGACGGCTCGCGCCGGCACTGAATTCGAGGGACTGACCTCCGGCGCGCCGATGGAGGCCGCGGTGGTCAAATGGTTCAATCGCACCAAGGGCTACGGTTTCGTGGTGCGCGATGGCGAACCGGGGGATATCTTCGTCCATGTCGAGACGTTGCGCCGCTGCGGGCTGGATGACCTGCTGCCCGGTGAAACCGTCTCGGTGCGATTCGCGGAGGGCCCCAAGGGGCTGGTGGTCGCGGAAATCAGACCGGGCGGATGAACCATCCGCCCCAGTGAGGGTGGATCGGTGATGTTGAACCGTCGTGGACTTCTGGGTGCCCTGTCCGGCCTTGTCCTGCTGTCCGCTTGCGCCGGGGCCGGCGCGCCGCGCGACGCCAAGGGCGATCCGCTCGAGCCGCTGACCGTCACCACCGCCAGCGGCGAACATCGTTTCATGGTCGAGATCGCCGACGACGACGCGGAACGCCAGCGTGGCCTGATGGAGCGCGAACCCCTGGCCGACGACCGGGGCATGCTGTTCCAGTTTCCGGATGTGGCCGAGCGCGGCTTCTGGATGCGCAACACGCCCAGCCCGCTGGACATCATCTACATCGACCCGCGCGGCCGGATCGTGTCGATCGCGAAGAACGCCACGCCGATGTCCGACGCCGTTATCCCTTCGAACGGCCCTGCCAGCGGTGTGCTGGAGCTGCGCGCCGGCCGCGCAGACGAGATCGGAGCCCGGCCGGGCGACAAGGTCAGCCACCCCTTCTTCGCGGAATAGTCGTTCCGTGCGTTGCGGCGCGGCACTGACTGTGCCAAACCCCGCCGCCGGAGTGTAGCGCAGCCTGGTAGCGCATCTGGTTTGGGACCAGAGGGTCGGAGGTTCGAATCCTCTCACTCCGACCA
>CAZFQC010000455.1:0-1741 GCA_964520795.1 uncultured Brevundimonas sp. | reverse complement strand
CGGTCAAGCTGGCGGTGCGCTGGAACCTGCGCCACGGCAAGGCCGGGGACTATGTGCTCGACGACGCCGACGATCCGTTCGACCACACCTTCGAGAAGGATGCCCTGACCTCGGACGAGAGCCGTTACGAACAGTGGCGGCAACAGCTCTACGCCTGCCCGCACCTCGCGGTCGGGGGGCCGACCTGGGGCTGGCTGGCCTTCGCCCTCGACGCCGGCGAACGCTCGCTCAAGCCCAAGGCCCTGAAGGCCGTGCGTATTCCCGTCGCCGTGGTCCAGGCGGGAGAGGACGACCGCGTCTGGAAACAGACCAACAAATGGGCCGCCAAACGGCTCGGACGCGGCCGCTATGTCGAAATTCCCGGCGCCAAGCACGAGATCATCATGGAGGCCGACGACATGCGCGCGGTCTTCCTGGAAGAGTTCGACGCCATGGGCGCCTATGTCTCGCCGGTCGAGGACCTGTCGCCGGTGGCGGGGCCCGCCGCGCCCGAACCCGTCAGCGCATCCGAACCGACCGAAGCGGCCTGATCAGATCGCCGCCCGCCGCAGGGTCACCAGCGCCTGATCCCGGATGCCGACGTCGCCGACGGCCAGAATCTGACCGCTGCCGTCCGGCGCCGCGCCGCGCCAGTTGGTGACCTCGCCGCCCGCCGCCTCGATCACGGGGACCAGCGCTGACCAGTCCCAGACCTTCAACCCGCTCTCGACCACCAGGTCGATCCGGCCCGCGGCCAGCATGGCGTAGGCATAGGCGTCGCAACCCAGCCGGGCCAGCCGGGCGGCGGCGCGCACCTGGGTCCAGGCCCCCAGTTCGGCGCCGGTGAACAGGTCGGGATCGGTGGTGGCGATCAGGGCGTCATTCAGGCGGGGGCAGGGACGCACGGCCAGCGGCGTCTCCGTCCCGCCCTTGAGCAGGCGCGCGCCCGACGGGCCGCCCAGGAAGATCTCATCCAGATACGGCTGGCCGATGACGCCAACGACCGGCCGGCCCTGGCTGCGCAGGGCGATCAGATTGGTCCACAGCGGCAGGCCGGCGATGAAGGCGCGGGTGCCGTCGATGGGGTCCAGGATCCAGACGTGTTCGGCCTCCGGCCGGTCCTGGCCATACTCCTCGCCGATCACGCCGTGGTCGGGATAGCGGGCCGCGATCAGGCTGCGGATCGCCGCCTCGGCCTCGCGGTCGGCCTGGGTCACCGGATCGAAGGCGCCGGGGCCGCCCTTGTCGGTCTCCTCATACGCGCCGCGGAAATAGGGCAGGGAGACGCGGGCGGCCTCGCGGGCCAGGTCGATGGCGAACAGTTCGTACTCGGTCATGACAGGCGGGATACTCACGCCCCGCCCTCATGTCACTTTGTTAGTGGCCTACCGTCTCGCGGCTACCTGAGGCCCGTTGCAGCTCGCGCCGTGCAATGCGCGGACCGGCCCTCAAGTAGCGCGAAGCGCGGTAGGGTAATGGATGCCCTCAAACAGCGCGAAGCGCGGCAGGGCAAGCATCACGCCGCGTCGCCCTCGGCGTGAAGGGACTTGGCGAGGTCAAGCAGGCGGCGGCGCGGACGCTCGCCGAGCTGGTAATAGGCCTGGATCAGGTCGAGGGTTTCTTTGCGGGAAAACATCTCACCGCCCTGGTTGGCAGCCTCCCGGCGTTCGATGGCCTCTTCCAGGCCGTCGTAGAAATAGCTGACCGGCGATTCCAGCGCCTCGGACAGCTGCCACAGGCGGGCGGCCGAGATGCGGTTGGC
>CAZFQC010000454.1:0-1742 GCA_964520795.1 uncultured Brevundimonas sp. | reverse complement strand
TGGCGACCCCGGAGGGACTCGAACCCCCGACCTCTGCTTTAGGAAAGCCTTGCTCTATCCGGCTGAGCTACGGGGTCACGTACGCTGACCTAGCGGGTGACGGCGCGGCGTGGAAGCGTCTGCGCGCCGGACCGCTTTCGATTTTTGCAATCCGCCGGGTCGGACGTCCCGGAGTGCCGGTTACGGATTGTGGTTAATCCGTCTTAAGATACAATATGTTGGGGTGAACAAACCCCGAATCGGGCCGTGTCGGTGATTCGGTCCTGATTCGTTTCGCCCCTGTTCCGCTACAGTGCCCGCTGGCGTTTACGCCCGTGGACAATCGTCGCGGCACCGCTTGAGGAACCGGGCGGGAACGGCCACCTTTCCGGCATCATGAGTGATCGCGGCGCCGGACAGGCCCCCTCGCGCGTCGTCGCGGTTCTGGGCCCCACCAATACCGGCAAGACCCATCTGGCGGTCGAGCGGATGATGGGCCACGCCTCGGGCATGATCGGCCTGCCGCTGCGGCTGCTGGCGCGCGAGATCTACGACCGGATCGTCAAGCGACGCGGGGCCTCGGCCGTGGCCCTGGTCACGGGCGAGGAGAAGATCGTCCCGCCGCGGGCCCATTATTTCGTCTGCACCGTCGAGGCCATGCCGCTGGAGCGGCAGGTGGAGTTTCTGGCGGTCGACGAGATCCAGCTGGTCGCCGATCCCGAGCGGGGCCACGTCTTCACCCAGCGGCTGCTGCACGCCCGCGGGCGGTTCGAGACCATGTTCCTGGGCGCCGGGACCATGGCACCACTGATCCGGTCGCTGGTCGCCGATGTGGAGATCGTGTCGCGCGAACGGCTGTCGACGCTGAGCTATGCCGGGTCGAAGAAGCTGACCCGCCTGCCGGCCCGCAGCGCTATCGTCGCCTTCAGTACGGACCAGGTCTATGCCATCGCCGAACTGATCCGGCGTCAGCGCGGCGGGGCGGCGGTGGTCATGGGCTCGCTGAGCCCGCGCACCCGCAACGCCCAGGTCGAGCTGTTCCAGTCGGGCGAGGTCGACTTCCTGGTCGCCACCGACGCCATCGGCATGGGCCTGAACATGGAGGTCGACCACGTCGCCTTCGCCGGCCTTCGGAAGTTCGACGGGCGGCGGACGCGCTGGCTGCACGCGCATGAGATCGGCCAGATCGCCGGACGGGCCGGGCGTCACCTGCGCGACGGCACCTTCGGCGTCACGGGCGAAGCGACGGAGCTGGATCAGGATCTGGTCGAACAGGTGGTCGAGCACCGGTTTGATCCGGTCGAGGGGGCCGAGTGGCGCAATGCGCGGCTGGACTTCGACACCCTGCCCGATCTGTTGCGCTCGCTGACGGTGACGCCCGGCGTGCGCGGCCTGAACCTGACCCAGCCGGCCCTGGACGAGACCCTGCTGCGCCGGCTGATCAAGGATGAGGATGTCGCCCGTGTGGGCCGGTCGCGTGGGGCGATCATGCGGCTGTGGGAGGCGTGCCAGTTGCCGGACTTCCAGAAGACTACCCTGGACGAGCACGGCCGGCTGTCGAAGGAGATCTTCCAGGCCCTGACCGGCAAGCGCGGACGGTTGACCGCCGACTGGATCGCGCCGCGATTCGCCGAGCTGGACCGCGACGACGGCCAGATCGACCAGCTGTCGGCGCGGCTGAGCGGGGTGCGGACGCTGAGCTATATCGCCAACCGGCCCGACTGGCTGGATCAGGCCCAGGGCTGGCGCGACAGGACCAAGGC
>CAZFQC010000453.1:0-1744 GCA_964520795.1 uncultured Brevundimonas sp. | reverse complement strand
GCGCCATCGCGGAGACCAGTCCAAACTTGCGGATCATTGAAAGTCCTTGACCAAAGAACCCGTCGACCCTGTGCGGTCGTTCGGGCCGGGTGCGTTTCCTGCGGGGACAACGCCCCGGCGAGGCAAAAAGATCAAGAGGCGGCGAGAACCGCGGGCCGGTTCCGCGCCGTGAACAGCCGCCCCCGCTCGGCGAACAGCACAAAGCCGAGCGCGGCCAGGCCGAGGGCCACGAAGCCGATGGTCATGGGCGCGGCCGAGCCGTTGAACTGTTGCCCGATCAGGAAGCCGAGCGACGCCCCGCCGGTGGTCGAGACAAAGCCCTGGGCCGACGATGCCGTGCCCGCGATATGGCCCATCGGCTCCATCGCCATCGCGCCGAAATTGCCGGCGATGAAGCCGAAGCAGAACATGGTCAGGGCCTGCAGCACGGCAAAGGTCCAGATCGTTTCATGGCCGGTCATCGCCACGGCCGCATGGATCGCCGACATGGCGATGAAACCCAGCAAGGCGGTATGGGAAATCAGCCGCGAGCCCAGCCGCTCGACCAGCCGCGCATTGAGCAGGGAGGCCACCGCGACCCCGGCGGCAATCGCCCCGAAAACGATCGTGAACAGCTGCGGCGCATGGAAGACGTCGAAGAAGATCTGCTGGCTGGAGTTGATGAAGCCGAACAGGGTCCCCGAAATGGCAGTGACGGCCAGGGTGTAGCCGATGGAGCGCCGGTTGGTCAGGGCCTCACGGAAGGCCGAGACGATGCGGCCGACCTGAATTGGCATCCTGTTTTCCGGGTCCAGGGTCTCGGGCAGGCGAAGGCCGGCCCACAGGGCGAAGGCCGCCCCGCCGACGGCCAGCACGCCGAACACCCACGGCCAGGGTGCCACAGTCAGGATCAGCTGGCCCAGCGCCGGGGCGAGGATGGGCACGCCAAGGAAGACCAGAAAGCTGAGCGACATGACCCGCGCCATGGTCCGGCCCGAGTAGCGGTCGCGAACAATCGAGACGGCCAGTACCCGCAGGGCCGCCGCGCCGATCCCCGTCCCGACCCGGGCGGCGATCAGCAGTTCGAACGTCGGCGAAAAGGCCGCCAGCACGCTGAACAGCACATAGAGGCCGAGGCCGATCATCAGGATCGGCTTGCGCCCGAACCGGTCGGCCAGCGGGCCATAGATGACCTGGGTCACGCCGAAGCCCAGCAGATAGGCGGTGATGACCCACTGCCGGCTGTTCTCCGACTCCACGCCCAGCGCGTCGCCGATGGCCGGCAGGGCCGGCAGCATGGAGTCGATGGCCAGAGCGTTCAGCGCCATCATCATGGCGATCAGGGCCACGAACTCGGGAAAGCCCGGGCTCCTGGCTGCAGGCGTCGCTGGTTTGGAGGTCAGAGCGGGCATCGGCGGCCAGATGCATTCTATCGCGACCGGGCGCAACCGGGTGGGCGGCGGATGACGTTGGCAAGCGACAGACGGCAAGCGGCAAGGGGCGGGCGGCGACGGTCAGCCGGTCGACTTTGGAGGTCCAGCGGTGACAAGGCGGCGCTAGGTCGTCCCGCCGGCCGCGCGTCGCTCGCTATATCGATCCACCAGATAGTCCGACCGGTCTCGGGTCAGGCGGGTGAATTTCACCAGTTCCTCCATCACATCCACGATACGGTCATAATAGGTTGAGGGCTTCATCCGTCCCTGTTCGTCAAACTCCTGCCAGGCCTTGGCCACCGAGGACTGGTTGGGGATGGTGATCATCCTCA
>CAZFQC010000452.1:0-1752 GCA_964520795.1 uncultured Brevundimonas sp. | reverse complement strand
CCATCAGGCCGATAAACAGGGCGGCAATCGACAGGACCACCGAGGCGGCGACATAGCCCCCCGCCATGGCCAATTGACGGCGCTCGATCATCAACGCCGCCTCCAGCGAAAAGGCCGAAAAGGTGGTGAAACCGCCCAGCACGCCGACCGCGGCGAACAGGCGGAGGCTCTCGCTGTGGGCGCCGCCCCGGAAGGCCAGCCAGCCGGCCAGCAAGCCCATCAGCAGCCCGCCGACGACATTGACCGCCAGCGTGGCCCACGGCCAGCCCGCCGCGGGCAGGAGTCGTCCGACCCCGTAGCGGGCGACAGCGCCGAGGGCACCCCCGGCTGCGACGATCAGAAAACGTGTCATGATGCGGGGCTTATACTCGACCCGGCGTCAAAGCGAAGGAGTCTGACGTGCCCGATCTTGCGCTGGCCATCGCCCACCACATCGCCGTCTTCGGGCTCGTCGCCCTGCTGGCGATGGAAGGGTTGGCCCTGAACGATGGCGCGGTCGATCCCGCCCGGCTGGTCAGGATTGACGGGCGATATGGTCTGGTCGCGGGCCTCGTTGTCGCCATCGGCGTCTGCCGGGTGATCTGGGGCGGAAAGGGATGGGCGTTCTACGAGGTCAATCCGTTCTTCTGGGGCAAGATGGCCCTGTTTCTGGCCCTGGGACTGGTGTCCATCGGGCCGACGCTGCTGTTCATCCGCTGGCGCAAGGCAGCGGCGGGCGCGGCCCCTTTCACACCGCCTGCCGCCGAACTGAAGCGGGCGCGCCAGTGGGTCGGACTGGAGGCGCTGCTACTGGTTCCGCTGCTCGCCTGCGCCGCCGCCATGGCCCGATATCCGTTCTGACCGAAACTTCACTTGCCCGAAGGCAGGGTTAACGCCGATATTTGCACACAAGGGCCGCTTCGCGCCCGAGGGGAACGCCGTCCGCCCGGTGGCGTGATCTGCCATACTGACGGGCTGACGACTCAAGGGACCGCCGAAGCGCCATGTCGCACGACGATCACAGCCACGGACACGACAGCCACGGGCACGACAGCCACGGGGCACCGCACGACGGTGGCCACGGCGGCCATGGCGAGGACGCCCGGCTTCACGCCGCGCCGAACCCGCCCCCGCCCGGAGCCACAGACAGTTCCCACCGCTCCGTTCCGCCGCCGACGCCCAGCCACAAGCGCGAGGCGCTTCGCGGCGGCGACGGCATCCTGCGCCCCATTTCCGAGAGCGAGTATTTCTCCGCCACGCCCGAGGCCGAGGCGATCGTCGGCTCGCACATCGACGAATATTTCAACCAGCCGCTCGACATCTTTCCCTTCTGGGAGACCGACGGAAAGCCGGATCGCTTCCACGTCCTGTTCAGCCGCCAGATTGAGGAGCGGTTCCCGGTCGACACCGACATCCGCAGCCGCATCCACGGCTACGGCCGTCGGATCTTCAAGGCGCTGGTCATGCACGTCACGGTCAAGCGTCTGAGCCAGGCCGGGGCGTTGGCCGCCTTCGCCGCCCTTGCCATCCTCGGGCCGGGGCTGTTCACCGGCTGGACCGGGTCGGCCCCCATCGGGCTCGGCCTCGCCGCCGGCGCCATGATCGCCTCCCTGGGCCTCTACTGGGGCCTGCAGGCCGTGCTGTTCATCCAGTACCGGTTCCAGCTCGAGAACGACTCCTACGAACTGTCGCGCGAGATCGTGCAGCGGACCCGCGAACTGCAGAACCTGTTCACCAGCGCCCGCGCCATGGCCGACCAGGCCGAGACCCAGT
>CAZFQC010000451.1:0-1762 GCA_964520795.1 uncultured Brevundimonas sp. | reverse complement strand
CATCAGCTCCGGCACCACGGTCTTGTAGTCGCCGACGATGCCGTAGTCCGCGACCTGGAAGATCGGGGCGTCGGCGTCCTTGTTGATGGCGACGATGACCTTGGAGTCCTTCATCCCGGCGAGGTGCTGGATGGCACCCGAGATGCCGATGGCGATGTAGAGGGCCGGGGCGACGACCTTGCCGGTCTGGCCGACCTGGTAGTCGTTGGGGGCGTAGCCGGCGTCGACGGCGGCGCGCGAGGCACCCACGGCGGCGCCCAGCTTGTCGGCCAGCGGGTCCATGACGGCGTGGAACTCCTCGGCCGAACCGAGGGCCCGGCCGCCCGAGACGACGATCTTCGCCGCGCCCAGTTCGGGGCGGTCCGACTTGACCATCTCCTCGCTGACGAAGGCGGACTTGCCGGCGTCGGCGCCCGCGACGGTCTCGACCCTGGCGGAGCCGCCTTCAGCCGCGGCGTCGAAGCTGGTCGGGCGGACGGTGATGACCTTCTTGCTGTCCGAGGACTGCACGGTCTCCAGCGCGTTGCCGGCGTAGATCGGGCGCACGAAGGTGTCGTTGGACACAACCTCGATGATGTCCGAGATCGGGGCGACGTCCAGCTTGGCGGCGATCCGGGGCATGAAATTCTTGCCGTCGGTGGTGGCCGGCGAAAGGATGGCGTCATAGCCGGCGGCCAGGCCGGTCACGGTCGCCTCGACCGCCTCGGCCAGCTGGTGACCCAGGCCGGCGCTCTCGGCCAGCAGGACCTTGCGCACGCCGGCGATCCTGGCGGCGGCGTCGGCGGCGGCCCTGGAGCCCTGGCCGATGACCAGGATGTCGACATCGCCCGACAGCTTCAGGGCGGCGGTGACGGTCTTGTGGGTGGTGTCGCGGACGGTGTCGCCGTCGCGATCGGCGATAACGAGAACGGCCATTACAGGACCCCCGCGGTCTTGAGTTTGGAAACCAGTTCGGCGGCGTCGGCCACCTTGATCCCGGCCGAGCGCGTCGGCGGGGCCGTGACCTTCTTCACCGTCAGGCGCGGCGCCATGTCGACGCCGTAGTCGGCGGCCGCCTTGACGGCGATCTCCTTCTTCTTGGCCTTCATGATGTTGGGCAGTGAGGCGTAGCGCGGGGTGTTGAGGCGCAGGTCGACCGAGACCACGGCGGGAAGGGTCGCCGACAGGGTCTGCAGGCCACCGTCGACCTCGCGGGTCACGGTGGCCTTGCCGCCGCCGATGACGATCTTGCCGGCAAAGGTGGCCTGGGGCCAGTCGAGCAGGGCCGCCAGCATCTGGCCGACGGCGTTGTTGTCGCCGTCGATCGACTGTTTGCCGAGCAGGACCAGATCCGGCTTCTCCTCGTCGACCACGGCCTTGAGCAGTTTGGCGACGGCCAGCGGCTCGAGGTCGGCGTCAGACTGGATCAGCAGGCCGCGGTCTGCGCCCATGGCCAGGGCGGTGCGGATGGTTTCCTGGGCCTGGGTCACGCCGATGGAGACGACCACGATCTCGGTCGCGGTTCCGGCGGCATGGTGCTCCTTGCCCTCCTTCATCCGGACGGCCTCCTCGACGGCGATCTCGTCGAACGGATTCATGCTCATCTTGACGTTGGCCAGATCGACACCGGTCTGGTCCGCCTTGACGCGGGCCTTGACGTTATAGTCGATCACCCGTTTGACGGGGACGAGAACCTTCATTGTGCTATCCACGAAAGCGCCGGAATGTTGGGTGAGGGAATGGTACGCCTCACCCGGCCTGTCAACGTAACGCCGCGTCAACG
>CAZFQC010000450.1:0-1771 GCA_964520795.1 uncultured Brevundimonas sp. | reverse complement strand
GGGGCGGGATCGTTCGCCGTGCGCGGGGTGCACCCCCATGCGGATGAGCCGGCCAAGCGGGTGCTGGTCAGCGCGATCAGGACCGGCAAGGCGCCGCTGCGCCTGCTGCCGCCGCTGGTGCTGCACGACCGCTCGGGGTCCAAGCACACGGCGGAGGCGGAGGCGGTGCTGCGGGGCGAGGCGGGGTTGGAGTGGTGAGGAGTGGCCAGTGGCTAGTGGCCGGTGGCTGGTGACTGGCGCGCTGGACCGGTCCGCGCCGCCCTTCCGCCAACGGTGCGGCGACAATCACTGACCACTGGCCACTAGCCACTAGCCACTAGCCCGCCCCCGCCTTTCCCGGCCCGGCCCGAGCGTCTATTCCACCCCCATGTCCCTGCGCCCGCTCTTCGTCACCCAGGTCTATGAGGCCTCCCTCGCCCCCTCCCCCGGTTTCGCCGGCTTCAATGCCGGCCTTGCGGACGCCTGCCGGATGCTGGCGGCCGAGGATCATGCCGGCCGGGCCTGGTGCCGCGAGCACGGCTATCGCGGCTACACCTCCTACGGCTCCCTGACGGACCTGCCCCATCGCCTGCCCGAATTCTCGGAGCTGAAGCGTCACCTCGACAAACATGCCCAGGCCTATGCAAAGGCATTGAATTTTGATCTGGCGCGCAAGCCGAGGCTGGACAGTCTGTGGGTCAACATCCTCAAGCCCGGCGGCGGCCATACCGGCCATATCCACCCCCACGCCTTCCTCAGCGGCACTGTCTATGTCGAGGTTCCCGACGGCGCTTCGGCCCTCAAGCTGGAAGACCCGCGCCTGCCCATGATGATGGCCCGCCCGGGGGTCCACGCCGACGCCCCCGAGGCCGAGCGGCCATTCGTCTATCTGGCCCCGGCTGCCGGTACGGTGCTGATGTGGGAAAGCTGGCTGCGCCACGAGGTGCCGCCGAACGCGGCGAAGAGCGAGCGGATTTCGATCAGCTTCAACTACGCCTGAGGCGGATCAGCGCCGGTTGAAGGTCTCGCCCATGATTACCAGACGGTCGGGCGCTTCGCCGGCGCCGCCGAACTGGATCACCTGCCCCTGCATCGGCACCAGCTCGACACGGATGGACTCGGGTTGGGTAAAGGCCTCCGCGACCGCCTGCATGACGCCGACCGTGACCACCATCGATCCGTCACGTCCGGCGATCTCGACCGAGCCCAGCAAGGGATTGTCATATACCCCGACATAGGCGTCGATTGGCCGGGCAAGCATCCACGGTCGGGCGGCGCGCCCGGCCAGCTGCCGCGCAATCCCGGTGCGTGCCTGATCCCGGCGATCGACCAATTCGCCAACTGCGGCCTCATAAAAGGCCTCAAGGTCCGGACGACCGGCGTGCCAGTCGTAAACATAGTTGGCGATCACATCGGCCAGATCACCCGCCACCAAGTCCTCATTGACCATGACGGCCACGCCGAGCCTCCGCGCGGGCATGAAGGAGACGTGGGCGCGGGATCCGGCGAAGTTTCCGAAATGATGGATCAGGACGTCGTCGCCATAGCGGCCGATCTGCCAGCCGAGGCCGTAGGACTCGCGCTTGTAGGGCCCAAAGGTCGCGTCGTTTGCCGCGAGTGGCCGGTGCGTCGAGACGACAAGGCCCGCGGGGAAGACCCGGCGACCGTCAAGGACGCCGTCATTGATCTGGGCACCGACGGTCAGCCCGGGCTCGCCGAGGAGCCGGTCGCGCGCCCCCGTCAGCCATGGGCTCGGCGACACGGCGGCCGGAGGCAGACCGATGGGCCGGGT
>CAZFQC010000449.1:0-1773 GCA_964520795.1 uncultured Brevundimonas sp. | reverse complement strand
AAGGGCGTTTTCGCCGACGCGGGCGCCGTGGTCGTGACCCACAACCTGGGTCTGACCGTTGCGGATATGGAAGACCTGCGTGGACGCCTGCGTACTGCCGGCGGCACGTTCAAGGTGGTCAAGAACCGCCTGGCGCTCAAGGCGCTCGACGCCGCTGAAGGCAGCGAATACCACGGCCTGTTCAAGGGTCCCGTGGGTATTGCTTACGCTGACGACGCGGTGACGGCCGCCAAGATCACCGCCGAATACGCCAAGGCCAATGACAAGTTCATCGTCCTGGGCGGCTTCATGGGTGAGAAGGTTCTGGATGCGAAGGGCGTGGAGGTTCTCTCCAAACTGCCGTCGCTGGATCAGATCCGCGCCTCGCTGCTCGGCCTGCTCAATGCGCCCGCGACCAAGATCGCCGGCGTCGTGCAAGCCCCGGCGTCCCAACTGGCCCGCGTGTTCAGCGCCTACGCCTCGAAGGACGCCGCGTAAGCGGACCCGCCTCTTTCATCTCTGCAAACTCTCTACTGAAACCCAATCCTCCGAAGGAAACACACCATGGCCGATCTCGCCAAAATCGTTGAAGACCTGTCGAAACTGACCGTTCTGGAAGCCGCCGAACTGTCCAAGCTGCTGGAAGAGAAGTGGGGCGTCAGCGCCGCTGCTCCGGTCGCCATGGCCATGCCCGTCGGCGGCGGTGCCGCTCCGGCCGAAGCTGCTGAAGAGCAGACCGAGTTCACCGTCGTCCTGCTGGACGGTGGCGACAAGAAGATCAACGTCATCAAGGAAGTCCGCGGCGTCCGTTCGGACCTGGGCCTGAAGGAAGCCAAGGACTTGGTCGAAGGCGCTCCGCAGAACGTCGTCGAGAACGTCTCCAAGCAGGCCGCCGACGAAGTCGCCAAGAAGCTGACGGAAGCCGGCGCCAAGGTGCAGGTCAAGTAAGTAACAGACCGCCCTCCGGGGCAGTTCTGGACGGGCCGGGGAGCGATCCCCGGCCCGTTTTCTTTGGGCGGATCAGCGCCGCCGGGCGGTGAGGATGTCGCCCAGCCGATCCGGCGTCCCTTCGATCCGTTCGAGGCGGGGGTAACGCAGGCCGCCGCGGTAGTCGAAGGAGACGGTGCGGAAGCGGTCGCCGTTGCGGATGATCAGGGTGATGGGGGCCGTGCCGGTTTTCGCCGCCGTGACGGCCTCGCGCAGGACCTCGGCCGAGGCGGCGCGGTCGTTGACGGCGACCAGATCCCAGCCCGCCCCCAGACCGGCTTGATACGCCAGACCGCCCCAGAGGATGCCGCCGATGCGATTGGTCGGGCCGCTGAGATTGAAGCCGAGGGAATACTGGAAGTCGTTGGCCCAGCCGGTCTGGACCTGTTTCTCGGCCGCGGTCAGGCTGTCGACATAGACCAGCCGGTAGCCGCCGCGGGTGATGCCGTCCATCGGGGCGCGGGCCCCGGGGCCAACGGCGTCCAGACGGGTGCGCAGGAAGCCGGACCAGTCGTGCGGATGCACGCCGTTCAGGGCCGCGACCAGATCGTCAAACGTATAGGGTTTGGGGCTCCAGACGCCGTCGTCCACGCCGAAGAAGGCGCGGGCGAAATCGTCGAGGGATTTGCGGTTGTTGGTCGCCTCGCGGATCAGGGTGTCGGCATCCAGCCAGATCAGTGCGGCCTCGCGGTAATAGTCGCCCGTGCCGCGCATGTGCGACGGCCAGGGGTTGGAGGTGCGGTAGCCGAGCAGATTGTGGTTGGTGGTGTCCTGCAGGGCGCGCCAGTCACGGCCGGGCTGGTTGTC
>CAZFQC010000448.1:0-1775 GCA_964520795.1 uncultured Brevundimonas sp. | reverse complement strand
GAAGCGCAATGAGAGCTCGAAGCTGATCGGGGCGGCGATGGGCGGCAAGGACCTGGCCGAGGCCGAACGGCTGAAGGGCGAGGTCGAGAGCCTGAAGGGCGAGATCGCGGCGGCGGAGGCCGAGGAGGCGCGCGCCGGCAAGACCCTGCGCGACCTGCTGGCGGCGCAGAAGAGCCTGGCGGCGGACGATGTGCCGGACGGCGAGGACGAGGCTGGAAACGTGCTGTGGGGCCAGCCCTGGGGGCGGCCGCGTGAGGGCGGGTCGGCCAAGGATCACGCCGATCTGGGCGAGGCCCTGGGCCTGCTGGACTTCGAGGCGGCGGCGAAGATGTCGGGGTCGCGGTTCGCGGTGCTGAAGGGCGGACTGGCGCGGCTGGAACGGGCCATCGGCCAGTTCATGCTGGATGTGCAGACGAATGAGCACGGCTATCTGGAGGTCAATCCGCCGTATCTGGTGAAGCGACCTGCTATGTACGGGACCGGCCAACTCCCGAAGTTCGAGGAAGACCTTTTCAAGATTCCGGGGATGGATATCGACTGGCAGATGCCGGACGGATCGACGGTCAAGGATACCGAGCTGGCTGATCGGTTCCTGATCCCCACCGCCGAAGTCTCCCTGACCAACCTCGTGCGCGAGCAGATCCTGTCCGAGGACGAGCTGGCGACGCCGATCCGGTTCACCGCCCTGACGCCCTGTTTCCGGGCCGAGGCGGGGTCGGCGGGGCGGGATACGCGGGGGCTGATCCGGCAGCACCAGTTCCACAAGGTGGAGATGGTCTCGATCACACGGCCGGAGGACTCCGAGGCCGAGCACGAGCGGATGGTGCGCTGCGCCGAGGCGGTGCTGGAGAAGCTGGGGCTGCCCTATCGCCGGATGCTGCTGTGCAAGGGCGACATGGGTTTTTCCGCGAAGAAGACCTTCGACCTCGAGGTCTGGCTGCCGTCGCAGGGGATGTATCGGGAGATCAGCTCCTGCTCCAACTGCGGGGACTTCCAGGCCCGGCGGATGGATGCGCGGTTCAAGCGGGCCGGGGAGAAGAAGACCGAGTTCGTGCACACGCTGAACGGCTCGGGCCTCGCCGTTGGCCGCACTCTGGTCGCGGTGATGGAGAACTATCAGGAAGAGGACGGGCGGATCCGGGTTCCGGAGGCGCTGGTCCCCTATATGCCCAAGGGCATGACCCACGTCGGATAAGCATCAATAGAGGAGCTGCTGCCATGAAGACGATCCTGATCCTGACCGCCGGTGCCTTGCTGGCCGGTTTCGCCCCGGCGCCGGTTGCCGGTGACCAGGACCCCGTCCCGACTGTGACCGTGGGCTGGGTCCGGTTCACGGACGGCGAGTTCCAGCTGTACGACCGCGAGGCCCAGGTGCTGCGGCCGTTCGCGCGCCCCTGCGTCTCGGGCGTCGCCTCACGTGATCTGATGCGCCAGGCGGTTCGCGACCTGGAGGGTCAGAAGGTGGCGATCACCGGATCGACCGTCAGCTGGAACCAGGCCGAGAACCACCGGATCGAGTTCCGCGGCTCGAACGTGCGCAACGTCTGCGGCGGTGAGACGGTGCTGCTGGCCGACAGCATCCGGCCGGCCTGAATGGGACTGGTGGCTGACATTGTGATCCCTTCCCCCCTTGCGGGGGAAGGTGGGCCGCGGAGCGGCTCGGATGGGGGGGCTTTTTCGGGCGTCTCCATGGTCGGAGCAGACGCCAACCGGACGATGCAGTGTTTCACCCCCCATCCGTCTCGCTCCGCGAGCCACCTTCCCCCGCAAGGGGG
>CAZFQC010000447.1:0-1778 GCA_964520795.1 uncultured Brevundimonas sp. | reverse complement strand
CAAAGCGTACCGTCATCTCGTCCTGGACCGCCCTGGTCGCCTATGTCCGCCTGTCGCTGCAGCATGAGGCGCGGGAACAGTTCCGGGTGCTCTACCTCGACAACCGCAACCAGTTGATCCTCGACGAAATCCAGAATCGCGGCACGGTCGACCATGCCCCGGTCTATCCGCGCGAGGTCGTGCGTCGGGCGCTGGAGCTGTCGGCCAAGTCGATGATCATCGTCCACAACCACCCGTCCGGCGACCCGACCCCGTCCCGGCCCGACATCCACATGACCCGCCAGATCGTCGAGGCCGCCCGCGCGCTGGACCTCTGCGTCCATGACCACCTGATCGTCGGCCGCGACGGCGTGGCCAGCTTCAAACAGCTGGGCCTGCTGTGAGCGGTCCCTCGCGAAGGGCCCTGATGGCGGCCGTCCCGGTCGCCGCTCTCGCCGGTGCCGCCGCCGCCCAATCCGCCGCCCCCGCCGTCATGGTCTCGACCTGGGACTTCGGTGCGGCGGCCAACGCCGCCGGTATGGCGGCGCGGGCCAATGGCGGCTCGGCGCTGGACATGGTCGAGGCCGGCGGACGCGTGGCCGAGGCGGACGAGAGCAACGCTTCCGTCGGCTACGGCGGCCTGCCCGACCGCGACGGGCGGGTGACGCTGGACGCCTGCGTCATGACCTGGGCCGGGGACATCGGCGCGGTCTGCGCGCTGGAGGACGTCGTCCACGCGGTCTCGGTCGCCCGGCGGGTGATGGAGCGGACGCCCCACACCATGCTGGTCGGCGAGGGCGCGCGGACCTTCGCCCTCGAACAGGGGTTCGAGGCGCAGACCCTGCTCACCCCCCGCGCCGAGGCGGTCTGGCGCGAATGGCTGAAGACGGCGAACTACGCCCCCCGCCCCAACTCCGAAAACGCCGACTGGCGCTCCATGCCCGGCGGACCGGGCAATCACGACACCATAGGCCTGCTGGCGATCGGTGCCGACCAGCGCATGGCCGGGGCCTGCACCACCTCCGGCATGGCCTTCAAGATGCGCGGCCGGGTCGGCGACAGCCCGATCATCGGCGCCGGCCTCTATGTCGATGACGAGGTCGGCGGCGCGACCGCGACCGGCGTCGGCGAGGACGTCGTTCGCGTCGCCGGGGCCCATGCGGTGGTCGAGGCCATGCGCCACGGCCTCGATCCCACCGCCGCCTGCCGCAGCGTGATCGAACGACTGGCCCGACTGCGCGGGACGAGGGTGGCGGCCGCCCAGGTCGCCCTGCTGGCTCTCGACAAACAGGGCCGCGCCGGGGCCTTCGCCCTGCAGCCCGGCTTCACCTATGCTGTCACCGACGCCGCCGGACAGACCCGGATCGAACGCGCCGGCGCCCTGTTCGAGGCTCCATGACCATCCTCATCACCGACCGCCTGACCCTGACCCCGGCACAGGAATCCGATTTTTCCGACCTGTGCGCCCTGTGGGGCGATCCGGTCTTCGCCGCCTCCATCTTCCCCGCACCCCTGTCGTCCGAGGATGTCTGGTTCCGCCTGCTGCGGGACATCGGACACTGGCAGGTCAAGGGCCATGGCAACTGGTCTATCCGCGAATCCGCTTCCGGCGACTATGTCGGCAGCGTCGGTGTGCTGGACTATCGCCGTATCCTCGAGCCCGCCTTTGACGCGCCCGAGCTCGGCTGGGGCGTCGCCCCGCGCTTCCAGGGCAAGGGGATCGCCTTCGAGGCCGTTTCGGCGGCCCTGGCCTGGTGCGACGACGCGCTGAACGCGTCCCGCACGGTCTGCATGATCTC
>CAZFQC010000446.1:0-1779 GCA_964520795.1 uncultured Brevundimonas sp. | reverse complement strand
TGGCATTCCTGGGCGCTTATGTGTTGTTCGCGGCCGTGATCACGCCGTTTGCGGGGGCCGCGGCGGTGCGCAACGCGCAAAGCTAGGTTCCAGAAGATGCCAGCGCTCGCACCCAGGCCAGCAGGGCCGCACTGTCGGTGATGTCCCCCTCGAAATGATGGGCCGGACGATGCGGTTCATTGTTGCCACGCAGGCGGCCGCGCCAGACCTTCATCGGGATCACGAGGCTGGCCAGCCCGCTGGGCAGGGCAGCGGGCCGAACATCCATGTAGACCGTGTCGGCCGAGGTTTCGAGGCCGATCTGGATAGCCCCCAGAGCCTTCCAGAGGTCCACCGCATCCAGACAGGCCGAAGCGCATACGGGATCGGTCAGTACATAGACCGGCCCACCCACCAGCCGGTCAGGCGAGCCTCTGGTTCCGTCACGAGCCGGTGCGCCATCGCGGTCGCGCCAGTAGGGTCGGCCGGCCGCCTGGGCCGCCTTCATGCCGTCGACGATCCCTTGTGCCCATTCGATCCGCCCGGCGCTCTCTCCGGCCGCGGTCCATTCGTCGACATAGGACTGGATAGCGGCGAGGTTGGCATCGGAGGCGCGCCACTCGATGGCCTCTACGGGTTGCGGCCTGTGCGCATCGACCCAGTCCCGACCCCAAAGGGTGACGGCGATCTCTTCGCTCCAGTGTGAGGAGCCCCCGCCATTGCCTCGCAGGTCGAGAACCACAAACGGCGCCGCGCGGAGTTCGGCCTGTTTCGCGGCCCACTCGGCCATCATCGGCGTCAAGGCCTTGTGGGCGTCGTCCGACGGGTCGCCGTTGAACGACGGCATCGACATCCATACGCCGCCCTGGTCGAGTGTGGTCAGGCTGAAATCCGCTCCGCCCCGCTGCACCAGCCGCGCGCGCCGGGCCGAGAGGTCTGCCGGTTCAATGGCCCGCCAGTTGAGCGTCCATGCCTTCGCCTCGCCTTCGCTTTCGAAGCGACAGGACGCCATCTCGCCGATCCACGGATTGGAAGAGCTCATGAAAAGCCAGTCGCCCCACAGGGCATGCTGCGACTCCAGGAACCAACGTCCCCGGAAGGCACCGATTCGTTCTTCAGCCAGTTGCGACGCGGGGATCCCGTCGCAGTCCAGCAGGCGTGCGCCCAACGGAGGAACCGCTGGATCGGCGTCGTCGCGCGCGGCCACGACCTGGTCAGTGCCGCGATAAATCGTCAGGAATCCCGGCCAGCGCGTGGGGAACCCCCCTGTCTGCGTCAGCCCCAGCTGGACGTGTCCATCGTCAAAGCCGGCGGCAAAGGCGCGCATGGCCCACCACCATCCTCCGGCGTCCGTGGTCGATTCGGCCCGTCGAAGCGCAAGGGCGAGACCGGCATCGACCCGGGCACGAAACTCCGGATTCAAGCTGTCGTGGACGCCCGGATGACTGTCGATAATGATGCCGTGCAGCGCCGTTGCGTCCTGTCGCAACGCGGCAGACCAGTCCCGGGGCGCGGCCATCCAGCCCGGGCCGGGAGCGGGTGGGGTTGCGACCTGCGCCATGACAGGTGACGCAAGGATCGAGGCAGCGGCGGCGAGCACGGCAGGCTTCATCGGTTCCCCCCAAGCGTCCACCGGCAGACTGACGACGGACCCGGTGCCTCGCCAGTTAATATTTGGCAAGACTTTCAAGGGTGGAGTTACGCTCTTGAGTCACGCCTTCTTGACGAACTCCGTCCGCAGCACGAGCCCGCGGACCTTGTCGACATTGGCCTCGATCTCGTCGGTGTCGCCGGTCAGGC
>CAZFQC010000445.1:0-1800 GCA_964520795.1 uncultured Brevundimonas sp. | reverse complement strand
GGCGCGGGCGGTTTTCACCGTCTCCTCGGCGGCGCGGAAGGCTTCGGTGGCGGCCTTGAGCGCGGTCTGGGCGATCTCCAGCGCCGGCTTGCCCGCGTCGATCTCGGCTTCCAGCTCGGACAGGCGGGTGCGCTGGGCCAGGCGGACGGCGGCGGGGCGGGGGGCCTCGGCGCGCTGGACGAAGCCGTCCCAACGCCACAGATCGCCGGCGACAGTGACCAGACGGGCCCCGACGGGCAGGGCCCGGGCCAGCCGCTCGATCTCGCTGGCCGGCACCACGCCGCACAGGGCCAGACGCGCCTTCAACTGGTCGGGCGCGGAGACATGGCTCGCCAGCGGCTCGACGCCGGTCGGCCAGACGGGCGCGGGAACCTCGGCACCGGCCCAATAGGCCGCCGCCTTCTTGTCCAGCGCCGCGTCCAGATCGTCGCCCAGCGCGGCCGCCAGCGCCGCCTCATAGCCCTTGGCGGCCTCGACGCTGTCGAGTGCCGGGGCGTGGTCCCGCTTGCCGTGGACCAGCAACTGGGCGAGGCCGCGCGCCTCTGTCTGCAGTCGCCCCAGACGGTCCTCGGCGGCGCGGGCCGCGGTGCGGGCCTCGGCCTCGGCGCGGGCGCGGTCGCCGCGTTCCGCTTCCGCCGCCTCGACCGCCGTCCGGGCCGCCGCCAGCGCCGACTGCGCCATCTCCAGCGCCGCCTTCGCCGCCTCGATCTCGGGCGTCTCCAGCGGGCCAAGGGCCGCGCGCTCGGCCTCGGCCGAGGCCAGCTGGGCCTCCGCCCGGGCCACGCGCGCCTCGGCGTCGCGCTTGCGGGCGCTTTCGGCATTGACCCGGGCCTCGACCGAGGCCGCGGCGCCGGCGACGCGCTCGACCTCGGCGTCGGCGGCCTTGCGGGCGTCCTCGGCGGCGGCGAGGGCAGCCTCCAGTTCCGGCCCGCGCGTCGGGGCCCCGGCGATCTCGGCGGTCAGTGTCTCCAGCGCGGTGCCCAGCCGGGCCAGCTCGTCGGAGGCGTCGCCGGCCATGGCCGTCTCGCGTTCTATGTCCGCGGCAATCCGGGCGGCCTCTGCGGTCAGGCGGTCGACCTCGGCCCGGGCGGCCTGTTCGGCCATGTCGAGGCGGTCCCGTTCCAGCGAGGCGCGGTGCAGCAGGGCGCCGGCGACGGCGTCCTCCTCACGCGCAGGCTTCAGCGCCTCCTGCGCCGCCAGCGCCGCCGTCTGGGCCCGGCTGGAGGCGGTGGTGGCCTCGCCCACGGCGCGCTCGGCGTCCGCCAGCTCCTGCGCCGCAGCCTCGGCGGCCAGGCGGGCGTCGTTCCAGCGCACGAACAGCAGGGCGGCCTGCAGGGCGCGGATCTCGGCGGAGATCTTCTTGTAGCGTTCGGCCTGCCGCGCCTCGCGCTTCAGCCGCGTCAGGGCCGTCTCCAGCTCCCGCCCGATGTCGTCCAGGCGGTCAAGGTTGGCCTCCGCCGCCTTCAGGCGCAGCTCGGCCTCGTGCCGCCGGGTGTGCAGGCCGGCGACGCCGCCCGCTTCCTCGAGGATCCGGCGGCGGTTCTGTGGCTTGGCGGCGATCAGTTCGCTGATCTGGCCCTGACGGACGAGGGCCGGGCTGTTGGCGCCGGTCGAGGCGTCGGCGAACAGCAGCTGCACATCCCGCGCGCGCACCTCCTTGCCGTTGATGCGATAGGTCGAACCCTGTCCGCGGTCGATGCGGCGCGAGACCTCCAGCATGGGGCTGTCGGTGAAGGGCTGGGGCGCCCGGCGCTGGGCGTTGTCGATGGTCAGCTGGACTTCGGCGTGGTTGCGCGGCGG
>CAZFQC010000444.1:0-1803 GCA_964520795.1 uncultured Brevundimonas sp. | reverse complement strand
ACTGGTCGGCACGGCCCACGGGCGGCCGGTGCGGTTCCAGGAGACGCTGGGCTAGCGCGGCTGAAGGATGAAGCCCGCCACGTTGTCGACCACGCCCGGCGCGAGCGGCAGGGTCGGGTCGCCATAGGTGGCGATATTGCCGGCCCGGTCGGCGGGGGCGAGTTTCAGGACGTGGTTCACGCCCTCCCAGAGAACCAGCTGCGCCTCCGGCCGGGCCGCGGACAGGGCCTGGGCGTCGACGAGGCTGACCTGGATGTCGGTCGAGCCGTGACCGATCATCACCGGGCCGTGGTAGCTTTCGATCAGGTCGACGGGATCAAGGCCGATCCACGAGATCAGATAGGGCTGGACCGAGGGCCGGAAGAGGCCGGCCAGCGCGGGCGGAACGTCGGTCACCGGCCGGCCGGCCTCCAGTTCGTCGAGCGCGGCGAAGGCCGGGGCCTGCAGGGCTTCCGGCAGGCCCGCCCGGAACTGTTCACGCAGGATGACGCCGGCGGGACGCCCGGCCCCGGCCAGGAGCACAAGGCCGCAGACGGACGGATTGTCCCCCTGCGCCGCCGCGAGGGCGATCTGCGAGCCTTCGCTGTGGCCGATCAGCCAGACGCAGGGTTGGCCGGTCACGTGGGACGCTTCGGCGGCCCAGGCGCGGGCGTCGTCGATATAGTCCTGGAAGGTCAGGTCCTGTTCCGCGACCATGGCCGGGCCGCTCTGGCCGACGCCGCGCTTGTCGATCCGCACCGTGGCCACGCCCTGCTCCGCCAGACCTTCGGCCAGCAGGCGGTAGGTGGAGGCGACCAGACCGCCGGGGCCGTTGCCGTCCCGATCGGTGGGGCCGGAGCCGGGCAGGATGACGGCCACGGCCCGGGTCGGTCCTTCGGGCGTCAGCAGGGTCGCGTGCAGCGGCGCCGGTTCGGACGGCAGGACCACCGGCGTGGCGGTGGGGTCCAGCAGGGCGGCGGCGAGCAGGAGGCTGAGCATGGCGGGTCTCCGGTGGGCGGGGATCAGAAGGGCTGGCGGTCGGGGTCGGCGCGCCAGACGCGCCAGCTCTCGATCACCGCCCAGACGACGGCGATCATCAGGCCGGCGAACAGGGCGATGAGGCCCGCGGGCTGGGGTACGAAGTTGGAGGCAGCGAGGCCGAACAGGCCCAGCAGGAAGAGCAGCCGCCCGGCCAAACGGTTGCTGCGGTCCCAGGCCAGACGGCTCTTGTAGGTCCAGGGCGTGCGCAGGCCGACGAAGGGATTGGGGCCGACGCGGCCGAGAAGGGCACCGACGACGATGAGGATCAGGCTGAGGCCCGTCATCGGCAGGCCGCTTGCGATCGAGGTCACCCCGCCCAGACTGGCCCCGCCGGCGAAGACGACCACGCCCGCAATGGCGGTGAAGGCCACGAACTGCGCCGCACGCAGGCCGCGGCGACGGGCCGGGTCCGGCGCGCGCGCCGCGGCCAGGCCGAGGCCGAAGCCGAGCAGGGTGAGCAGCACGCCGAGGCCGGCGATCAGGCCGCCGATCTCGACGCGCGTGCCCCACCGGTCGACCTCGCCGGTGAGGCCGTAGTGGACGGGCAGCATGTCCGTCGGTCCGGCGAGGATCACCCAGACCCCGGCTCCGACGATCGTCAGGCCGACAAGGCCGGCGGCGACATCGGCGAGGGTGGGTTTCAGCGGTGTGGTCATCGGGCTTCCCCCTTGTCTTCGGGCGCCTTGGCGCCGGTCATGGCCAGCAGGAAGGCCAGGGCCTCCTCAACCGCCGAAATCTCGAGCCGGTAGCGGATCGAGGCGCCCTCGCGCTCGGGCGAGACCA
>CAZFQC010000443.1:0-1814 GCA_964520795.1 uncultured Brevundimonas sp. | reverse complement strand
CTGAGCTGGCTGGAACTGTTCGCCGACGAGGAGCCCGTCTTCCAGTACAGCCGCGCCGACCGCCATCGCGAAGCTGTCGATGAGCTGCTCGAGCGCGGCGCCGCCTATCGCGACTTCACCTCGGCCGAGGAAACCGGCCGCCTGCGCGACCTCGCCAAGGCCGAGCGCCGGACCTTTGAGTCGCCCTGGCGCGACCGCGACCCCACGGTCGACGACCTGACGCTGCCCCACGTCGTCCGCTTCCGCCGCCCCCTGCCCGGCAAGGTGACGGTTGAGGACCAAGTCCAGGGCACCGTCAGCTGGGCCAATGAGGACCTCGACGATCTGGTGCTGCTGCGCAGCGACGGCGCCCCGACCTATAACCTCGCCGTGGTGGTCGACGACCACGACATGGGCGTCACCCACGTGATCCGCGGCGACGATCACCTGAACAATGCCGCCCGCCAGAGCCTGATCTACGACGCCCTCGGCTGGACGCGCCCGGTCTTCGCCCACATCCCCCTGATCCACGGTCCCGACGGCGCCAAACTGTCCAAGCGGCACGGGGCCCAGGCGGTCCATGAATACGCCGAGATGGGCTATCTGCCCGAGGCCATGCGCAACTATCTGGCCCGTCTGGGCTGGGCCCATGGCGACGACGAACTGTTCACCGACGCCCAGGCCCGGGCGTGGTTCGACCTGTCCGGCGTCGGCAAGGCCCCGGCCCGGCTGGACTTCGACAAGCTGGCCCACGTCAACGCCCACTGGATCCGCCTCGCCGACGACGATCGGCTGGCCAAGATGACCCTGGACGTCCACCTGGCCCGCGGCCATGTCCTCGGCCCCGACGACGAGGCCCGGCTGCTGCGCGCCATGCCCTTCGTCAAGGACCGCGCGAAAACCGTGCTCGAACTGGCCGACCAGACCGGCTTCGCTCTCAAGGTCCGGCCCCTGTCGATCTACGAAAAGGGCCTGCCGATGCTGAGCGGCGAATCAGGCGAGCGGATCGGCCGGCTGCGCGACCGGCTCAGACTGTTCGCCAGCTGGGACGTCTTCGCCCTCGAGGCCGAGCTGAAGGTCTTTGCCGAGGAAGAGGCGGTCGGATTCGGCAAGATCGGCCCCGCCGTGCGCGCCGCCCTCACTGGAGACGGCGTTTCGCCCGATATCGCAAAGACGCTGGCCGCCCTCGGACGCGAAGAAAGCCTCGGGCGCTTGGATGATGCGCTGCAACAGACTATCTGACATTACACACGAACCGCGACCCGACGCCTCCTCGCCGGGCCCCCGCACTTTCATCATGGGGCTGACATGACAGACCAAGCCAAGGCCACCCGTTCGGCCACGCTCACCCTGGGCGACAAGAGCGTCGAATTGCCGGTGCTTTCGGGCTCGACGGGGCCCGACGTCATCGACATCCGCAAGCTCTACGGCGCGACCGACGCCTTCACCTACGATCCCGGCTTCACCTCGACGGCGGCGTGCGAAAGCGCCCTGACCTTCATCGACGGCGACGTGGGCACCCTGCTGCACCGAGGCTATCCGATCGACCAGCTGGCCTCGCAGTCGAACTTCATCGAGGTCTGCCATCTGCTGCTGCACGGCGAACTGCCGACCGCGGCCCAGTACGAGCCCTTCGAGCGCAGCATCACCATGCATACGATGCTGCATTCCCAGTTCGACCGCTTCTTCGAGGGCTTCCGCCGCGACGCCCACCCGATGTCGATCATGGTCGGCACCGTCGGCGCCCTGTCGGCCTTCTATCACGACAGCCTGGACATCCATGATCCGGTCCAGCGCAACATCTCGGCCATCCGGCTGATCGCCAAGATGCCCAC
>CAZFQC010000442.1:0-1817 GCA_964520795.1 uncultured Brevundimonas sp. | reverse complement strand
GTCGGCCGGGCGAAGGAGATCGCCACCAAGGAGGAGGCCGACGCCCTGCGCGGGCTGAAGCTCTACATCCCGCGCGACAAGCTGCCCGAGCCAGATGAGGACGAATTCTACCTGACCGATCTGGTCGGGCTGGAAGCGCGCGATCCCGACGGCATCGTTCTGGGAACCGTCAAATCCGTCCAGAATTTCGGTGCCGACGACATGCTGGAGATCGCCCCGGCGCTGGGTGGCCCGACCTGGTACCTGCCCTTCACGAAGGACGCCGTCCCCGACCTGCACATCGCGGACGGCTGGCTGCTGGTGATCAGGCCCGCCGAGATCGGCGAGCGCGAGCCGGACTAGGCCTCCTCGTCCGCCGCCATGCCCGGTCCTCGTCCATTTTGCTTCAGGCTGATTTGATCTGAGTGCAAAATGGGCCGGATCTACTTAAGGGCGAATCTCAGCATTGGCCGGACTGGGTCACCAACGCCGATTTCGTGCCAACTCAGTTGATCAAACCGTGGGCGGGCCACAACTCTTAATAGCTTCTGCCGTGTCACTCGCCCAACGAGGATAGGGACCCTGACTGCCGCTGATCTCCATATCCAGATGGGTATGGTCTGGCGCGAAGCCGGCCAGTCGCAAAGTCCAGGACTCGGCGTGCGGCGCTCTAGGGCCGAACTGGCGCGGCTGGGGATTATCTCTCAAGTCATACGGCCCAGGATAGAGTGGCGGCAGATGGGCAAAGTCCTCGAGCGCCGCCCGGAAAGCGGGGCATCCTCGCTCTGTCGCCGTCCACACCTGCCCCCCCATTTCCATGACCGCCGACCATGATCGGTCCCCGGTTATCATAATCTGGAACCTGTAAGCCCGCGATGATTCGGCCTCGATTCGATATTCAGCCGGAAGTACGAACTGTCGAGTCGTGAAGTCGGGCGACGCGAGGGTCGATGATTCGATCGACTGGGCAGCGCACGCGCCAGTACCGGCCGCCGTGATCAGAAGGGCCGCCAAGGCCAGCCTAAGGGGGACAGGGCTGCGCATCTGGGTTCACCTCCTCGCCCAGCGTGTTGTAGGGCGTATCGCGATTGTATGCGTAAATCCTGTAGCCGCGGGCAGATGTCGCGTCTGGAACGACTACATATACCGAGAGGTAACCCAAGTCAGCGCTGCGCTCAGGATTCGTTGCGCTTATTGAGCTCACGAAGTTGATAAACTGATTCCATTCTCCATCGCTGAGTCGGCCGTCACCGCTAGGATGGTTGTGGATGTCGCCCATCCAGTTTGCCGGCGTGACGCCGGTCATGTCGATATAGACGTTTGGTATCTGACCCCCCACGGCGGGTCCGCCTACACTAATGTTCGGCTGAATTTGAACTCTGTTGTTCGCGCCTAGGATCAGGTTGGCGCCAGCTTCCCGATTGCTCAGATTGGACCCGTCGTTTCGCGACGCGAGCTCGGCCGCCAGAGCAGCAGCAGCGGACGCGGCGGCGGCATCGGCGTTCCAATTTTTCGCCGTCTCCGGATTGTCGCAAGGATGCGGTGGCGGTTGATACGGCTGAGTTCCGGGGTCTTCGACCTCGTCCTGGTGCTCTCCACTGCCCTCGCCTCCTCCTGGTCCACCGCCGCCAGGGCCCGCCGGAAAAGTCCCGCCCGGTCGCCGTCTCTGGCCCGTGACGACGACCTCATCAAGTTCGTGGGGAGGGGTAGGGTCGGTCATCGGCATCCTCCTATGGGTCAAGAAACCACTCTAGGGGGTATTTTGCGCGACAGACAATCACGCTCGCGAGCCGGACTAGGCTTCCTCGTCCGCCGCCATGCCCATCATGTGGAAGCCG
>CAZFQC010000441.1:0-1836 GCA_964520795.1 uncultured Brevundimonas sp. | reverse complement strand
GCGGTGGATTCATAACCCACAGGTCGGCGGTTCGAGCCCGCCTCCAGCCACCATTTAAGCCTGACAAATCAAGCCTGCAGCCGCCGCTTGGCCGGCTGCGAAATCGGGACCAATCGGGAACGAAACTCTGGGTTCGGGAGGATAAAGTCCCGGAATAGTCCCGAACCCGGTTCGTCAGGGGCACCCAAACTCGCCGCTCCACATGCCGGCGGATCGGTCCGTGAGTGCCAATTCACGCGCCCGCCGCACAGTCTCAGGTCTTTCGCAGCGGCAGGACAAGGTAGGCAAATCAAGGGCCTCGTCATACGGGAAGGATGAAGCTAGACGAGGCGCGCCCGCGCAATTGCTGGACCAAAGAAACCAAGAGCAGCATTGATGCGTGCCGATACATTCCTCACCGAAGACCTGACATATGCGGCTGCGGACATCGGCGGCGGCGATCCTCTCACCTATATCAACGATCACGACGGCCCGCGGCGCCTGGTTCTGAGTTCGCTGGGCCCGGGCCGACAGCTCGCCGTCGAGGCCCGCAGAGGTGCAGTGATCCTGGACCCGGGGCCGAACGCGGTCCTGATCGACCCGGCCTGGGACACGCTTGTCTTGGGCGGTGAGACTGAAGTCTCGATCGGCTCTCGTGTCATTTGCATGCACGGCAGCGCGCATGAAATTCGGCTGGAAAGCCCCGTGCCGCTACCCAAGCCGTCCACCGACCACAGACATATTGCAGCACTGAGGATATTGGCAGCGGGCCAATCGCTTCAGGAGCAGATGTTCTGGCATGCAGCTGGTGGGGCTTTGCGGGCCGAGCTTTTCCGAGCCGACCCATCCCTCCGGCGTGAAGGGGTCAGCGTTATGCTCGGGGCAGGAGGCGGGAGCGCGGCGACCCAGATTGGCAATCCACGGACGCAGTGGACGATCTGGACCGGCGAGAAATTCGAGCCCGGGAGAATGGCCGAAATTTCAGCCAACGCGATCCGACGAACGCCCCCACAAGAACAGGCCCAGGTCATCGTTTGGGATCAAGGGCAGGACGACGGGCACGCGGCGTTTCAAGACGCCGCGTATGTGACGATCTTCATCCAGGCGACCCTACACGCGCTCGCCCGCTTGCGCGCCGAAATCGCTCAGGCGGGAGGGGAAGTCGATCTCCCCATCGTTATCGTCCCGGCGGGCCGCCAGACTGGCAACGCGCGCTTCGCGCCTATTCGCCGTGCGCAGCGGCAGATCGTAGCAGAGCTTCCCGGCGCGACCCTGGCACCGGACATGTATGATCTCGCACTCAAAGACAGCGTGCACCCGTCGGAGGAGGTTGGCCAGGTCGAGTATGGCCGACGGATCGCTCGCGCGGTCCTCGACGCCCTGTCCGCGCACCCGGGTTCGGTGCCCATGGGACCGACCGCCAAGGTCTTCCGCGCTTCGGGCGGTATCCGGATCGAGATTTCGGGCGCGGACGCCATTCCGGAATCCCTCAACGGACTGGCCGTCCTCGATGACAAAGGGCAATGCCTGCCAATCGAGATTCGCCGGGCCGGCCAAGGCTTCGACGTCAGCATCGAAGCCGCGCGTGAAGCGAGACGCGCCGTATTCCCGTGGGTGCTGCCGGAACCTGCGGACACCCTTCCGTTCCCGCGCGCTGATGGGCTGCCCCTGCGCTCCTTCGAGTATGAGATCAGCGATCGGCCATTGTGGTCATCGGTGCAGCATTGACCGCGGCACCTCCGGCAGTCCGAACGGACAAAAAGCTGCTTCTGATCAATCTTCTACGAGCTCACCCTTGACCGTTCATAACCCACAGGTCGGCGGTTCGAGCCCGCCTCCAGCCACCATTGCCGCAAC
>CAZFQC010000440.1:0-1841 GCA_964520795.1 uncultured Brevundimonas sp. | reverse complement strand
CCGGCGTCGAGGCCATGGTGGTGGCGGCGCAGGCCCTGATGCCGAAGGGGTGAGGACCGCCTGATGCGTGCAGTCCTGATTTTAGCGGCGGCGTTCGCGCTGGCCGGTCCCGCCGCCATCGCCCAAGTGGCGGCGCAGGAGGACGACTGGGTTGTCATCACCGACACCTGGGCGCGCAACGACTGCACGCCGGAGGCCGCGCGCCGCTCGTCTTTTGCCGACGCTCAAGGCATCTCGGAGCCCGACAGGCAGTGCTTGACCGTCGAAGGCCTGTGGGTCGGCAATCGGCTCTACGACGGCGTTGACGGCTACTATCGGGCCATACAGGCGGGTATGTCCGGGACTGAACCCGCTCCCTCAAGACTGGGCGTGTATGGCTGGCGGGACCGGATCGAACCGCCCGAACTTCCGTTGCCGGCCCGTCTGACCGGTCGAGTCGGCGACTGCGAGGACCTCGGCGGGTCCAATGTCATGATGGTGTTCGGCTACTGCCACTATGTGCCGGGCGGCTATGTCGCCCTGGGCAGCGCGGAGATCACCGGGCCGTCGCCCGACCGGTTGCTCGGCGCCGAAACGCGCGCGGCCATGGGACAACTCATGGAACCGTCAGGAGACTGGCCCCATCGCGCTTATGTGGAAGGCCGGGCCTGGTCATGGTTGGCCAGCCTGCGCAGCGCCGACATCGCCGTCTACGCGGCCGCCATGGGTCTGGAGGGCTATCACGCCGATCCCGACGAGCCCTTTTCGGAAGTACACGCGCTCTTCAGGGAGCCGGGCTCGGTCTTTGATCGCCTCCGGAACGAGCCGGTCGCCGACCTGCGGATCTGGCTCTTTGCGCCAAGAATGCGGGACGCCGACGAGCCGCCTGTGAATCCGACAGATGTCGACGCCCTAGCCTGCTTCCGACTTGGACACTGGGCGGAGGACCGCTGGCCGGTCGCCTTCGTCGACGCTGACAATGCGCCGGAGCGTCCCTACGCCTGCGTGGCGATGAGCCGCGAGACGTTCGGTGGCCAGACCGACGAACGGCTGGATGTGCCACACTCAAACCGCAGCCTTTCCGAGCCTGCCCAGTTTCCGCCCGAGAGAACCGCACCATGATCACTGTCCACCACCTCAACGATTCCCGCTCGCAGCGCGTGCTTTGGCTGCTCGAGGAACTGGGCGTTCCCTATGAGGTGAAGCGCTATCAGCGCGACGCGAAGACCAATCTCGCGCCGCCGGCGCTGAAGGCCATCCATCCGCTCGGCAAGTCGCCGGTGCTGGATGACGGCGAGGCGCGGATCGCAGAGACCGGGGCGATCATCGAATATCTGCTGGAGAGCCATCCCGGATCGGGCCTGCGCCCGGCGGCGGGCTCGCCCCAGGGACGGCGCTTCACCTACTGGCTGCACTATGCCGAGGGCTCGGCCATGACGCCGCTGCTGCTCAAGATCATCTTCACCGTCCTGCCCAAACGTGTGCCCTTCCTCGCGCGCGGCGTGGCCAAGGGCATCAGCAAGGCGATGGACGCCAATATGATCGCCCCCCAGATCGCCGCCCATACCGCCATGTGGGAGGCCGAACTGGGCCAGTCGGAGTGGTTCGCCGGCGACACCTTCTCGGCCGCCGACATCATGATGAGTTTCCCGGTCGAGGCCGCCGGCAGTCGCGTCCCCTACGGCCCGGACAAGCCGAAGCTGAAGGCCTTTCTGCAGAAGATCCATGCCCGCCCGGCCTATCAGCGGGCGCTGGAACGAGGCGGGCCCTACAGCTACGCCTGAGGCTGTCGGCAGGCAGGCTGGCACCGGCGCCACAGTGGACAGGAACCGCGCAACCTGAAGGGTCCGGGCCGCAACCGG
>CAZFQC010000439.1:0-1841 GCA_964520795.1 uncultured Brevundimonas sp. | reverse complement strand
TCGGCGTCCAGCCCGGCAGCCGGTTCAACATCGAGGACCTGCGCTACGAGCGTATCGTCATCATGACCGACGCCGACGTGGACGGTGCCCATATCGCGGCCCTGCTGATCACCTTCTTCTATCGCTCCATGCCCGAGACCATCCGGCAGGGCCGACTGTTCATGGCCCTGCCCCCGCTCTACCGGATCAGCGCGGGGCCGCTCAGCGAATACGCCCGCGACGACGCCCACTGCGACGAGCTGCTGGCCACGGTGTTCAAGGGCAAGAAGGCCGAGATCGGCCGGTTCAAGGGCCTGGGCGAGATGATGGCCTCCCAGCTGAAGGAGACCACCATGGACCCGAAGAAGCGCACCCTGGCGCGGGTCACGGTGCCGGCCTCGGAGGACGAGATCGAGGATCTGGTCGAGCGGCTGATGGGCAAGAGGGCCGAGGCCCGGTTCCAGTTCATCCAGGACAACGCCCAGTTCGCGGTGGCCGACCTGGACGTGTAAGAACGGCGCTTCCACCCGAACCGGAGCCGCCACCCATGCGCCTGGCCATCGCTTTCGCCGTCCTCTCTCTGGTCATGCCCGCGCGCGCTTTCGCTCAAGACCACTCGCTGCCACCGGCCGCCATCGAGGCATGGTCGTTCGAGAAGATGGAGCTCATGGGTCGCGCCATCTCCCGTCAGGACCGTGCGGCCATAGCCGCGAGCGACGTGCTGCACCGGCGCTTTCCCCAAGGGGACCCCCCAGGTCTCGTCGGCTGGGTGGTCATGGAGGAAGGCGACCACCAACGCGTCCGGTTTGTTCTGGACGATGGCTCGGGTCCTCGCGCCGGATGGGATGTGATCGTCCGGGAGCGGCGCGCCGGAACTCTGGTCCAACCGATCGATGCAGCTCTTTCGGCACATGAATTGGCCCAGTATCGGGCACGCCAGACGGCCGCCCGCCATGTTCCGCCGATGCGCTGTGGACGGCTCAACAGCGTGGTGCTCAAGGACCCGGACAGCGATGACTGGCTGGTCTGGCTGCTGGCCAGCGCCAATGACGCCCGCACCATTCCCTACAATGGGAATTTCCGGTTCCGCATTAGCGCCGACGGCCAGACTCTCTTGCGCCGGGACCAGCTATTCAGCCACTGTTACGCACACCCGCGAAATGGGAACACGGTGCAGGAGACGCTCCATCTGGCGTCAGGCGTGCCTCCGAGCGAAGTCATCGCCTATCTGTCCATGGAGAACAGGCATGAGATCGCGATCGAGGACAGCCCGACCAGCTTCGTCGTCTTTTGTCGCGGCTCGATCCAGCGGGTGATCCCTCCGCAGCAGCACCGAAACCGCTGTCGGGCAGCAACCGGGCGGTTTCGATAGCGAGGCCACCGGGCCGGGGAGCGACGAGGGAAAGGCCATTGTTCGTCCCCCCGCCCCTCATCCTGGCCATGCACGGTTCGCGGTGAACGGACCCGACGGGTGATGACAGGTTGATCCTGCAAACCGGGAGTTGCCGTATGCGTCTTGCTGCCGCCCTCACCGGCGGGCTCGCCCTGACCGGACCTGCATCGCGACCTGCTCTCCAGCACCTGTTTGGCGATGCAGACGCCGGCATTTTCGACGGGAAATCAGGCCGTCGCTCTGGGCACCAACCAGATCGTCTCGCAGACGCCGGTGGAGACCGATGTGTTCCTGTCGCTACAAATCCGGATGCCTGTCTACGTTTCGGCCGGCGACAGGCTCTTCGTGGTCGACGGTTCCGTGATCTGCGAAGTCCAGCCCTAGCCGCCCGCCGGCTCCGGGGCCGCCTCCCTTGGCTCCAGCCCCGCCAGCTTCCGGTTCAGCTGGTCCCGCAGGAACAGCATGGCCA
>CAZFQC010000438.1:0-1843 GCA_964520795.1 uncultured Brevundimonas sp. | reverse complement strand
GCCCAGACGCCGACGGCGAACTGCAGCGTCGGGGCGAGGAACTGGATGAAGCCGATGGTCGACAGCGGCAGGCGCCGGGCCGACCAGGCGAACAGGGCCAGGGGCAGGACGGTGGCCGGGCCGTTGGCGAGGGCCCACAGGGTGTTGACCGGGCTGTCGAAGGCCACGCCGGCACCCGCATGCTGCAGCCACAACACCCAGGCCAGGCCGAACGGAACCAGCAGCAGGCATTCGACCAGCAGGCCGGCCTGGGCGTCGATCGGCACGCGTTTGCGGATCACGCCATAGCTGGCGAAACTGAGCGCCAGAACGATGGAGATCCACGGCGGCCGGCCGAGGGCGGCGGTCTGGAAGGCCACGCCGACGGCGGCCAGACCGATGGCGACCCAGCCCCATCTGTCGATCTTCTCGCGGAACAGCCACAGCCCCACGACCATGTTGAGCAGCGGGTTGATATAGTAGCCGAGGCTGGCCTCGAGCGTGGCCTCATGGGTGGTGGCCCAGACATAGAGGCCCCAGTTCACCGCGATCAGCAGGGTCGAGAGGACCAGCCAGCCGAGGGTCTTCGGCGTGGTCAGGACGGCGCGGACCTGATCGCCCTGTTTCGCCAGAACGACCAGCAGACCCGCCACGGCCACCGACCAGAGGGCGCGGTGGGCGAGAATCTCGAGCGAGTCGAAACCGAGGGCACCCTGCCCCATGAAAAGCAGGGGCATGAAGCCCCACATGACATAGCAGCCGAAGGCGGAGGCGAGGGCGGCGCGGGACGCGACGGGCGGGGCGGACGTCACGGCCGTCAGACCGTAATGCTGCGATACCCCGAGGACGGCTTGATGGTCCCGGTCTCGTCCAGCAGCTGGGCGATCTGGACGGCGTTCAGGGCCGCGCCCTTGCGCAGGTTGTCGGAGACGACCCACAGCGACAGGCCGTGCTCGACGGTCGGATCCTTGCGGATCCGGCTGACATAGACGGCGTGTTCGCCGGCGGCGTCGACGGGGGTGATGTAGCCGTCGTGCTCCTGCTTATCGATGACCATGACGCCGGGGGCGTCGCGCAGCAGGGCACGGGCCTCGTCGGGGCTGATGGGGCGGTCGAACTCGAGGTTCACGGACTCGGAGTGACCGACGAAGACCGGCACGCGCACGCAGGTCACGGTCAGCTTGATCGAGGGGTCCATGATCTTGTGGACCTCATTCCACATCTTGGCTTCCTCGTCGGTGAAGCCATCGTCGAGGAAGGCGCCGATGAAGGGGATGACGTTGAAGGCGATCTGTTTCGGGAACAATTTCGGCCGGGCGTCGCCGAGGCCGTAGATGGCCTTGGTCTGGTTCCACAGCTCGTCCATGCCCGCCTTGCCGGCACCCGAGACCGATTGATAGGTCGAGACCACGGCGCGTTTGATCTTCGCGGCGTCATGCAGGGGCTTGAGCGCCACGACCAGCTGGGCGGTCGAGCAGTTGGGGTTGGCGATGATGTTCTTGCGCGTCGCCAGCTTGATGGCGTCGGGGTTCACCTCCGGCACGATCAGCGGCACGTCCGGGTCCATGCGGAAGGCCGAGGAGTTGTCGATGACGATGGGGCCGGCCTTGCCGATCTTTTCCGACCACAGTCGCGAGGCGTCACCGCCGGCGCTCATCAGCACCAGGTCGACCTTCGAGAAATCGAACAGTTCGATGTCCTCGCATCTGATCGTCCGGTCGCCCCAGGACACCTCGACGCCCTTGGATTTGCGCGAGGCGACGGCGTGCATCTCGTCGACGGGGAATTCGAGTTCCTCGAGGATGTTCAGCATCTCCCGGCCGACATTGCCGGTGGCGCCCACGACGGCGACTTTGTAACCCAT
>CAZFQC010000437.1:0-1869 GCA_964520795.1 uncultured Brevundimonas sp. | reverse complement strand
CCTTCGCCTCCCTGTTCGGCTGGAGTCTCGACCTGTCCGGCGCGCGCGGTCAGGTCATCGCCGCCAACGCCCTGCTGGCCATGGTGGTGAGCGCGGAACTGCTGCGGGCCGGGTTGACGCTGGCGCTGCTGCCGAGGCGGTGAGATGAGTGGCCAGTGGCCAGTGGCCAGTGATCGCGCTACGAGCGCCGCCGTTCGAAATCGCCCCGCCAATCTGGACGCGCCACCCACTAGCCACTAGCCACTAGTCACTAGCCACTTGAGAGCGCCCCCATGGCCGACACCTATTCCACCCTCCTCATCGAACGCCACGCCGACGGCTATGCGCTGGTGACCCTGAACCGGCCCGAGGCGCTGAACGCCCTCAACTCGGCGCTCTTCAGGGACCTGTCGGACTTCCTCGACGCCGTCGAGCACGATGACAGCGTCCGCTGCCTCATCCTGACCGGCTCGGGCGACAAGGCCTTCGCCGCCGGCGCCGACATCAAGGAGATGTCGGACCAGACCTATGCCCAGATGTACACGGGCAATTTCTTCGCCCTCGGCCATGACCGCATCACCCGTTTCCGCAAGCCGATCATCGCGGCGGTCAACGGCTTCGCCCTCGGCGGCGGCTGCGAACTGGCCATGCTGTGCGATTTCATCGTGGCCTCGGACAAGGCCAAGTTCGGCCAGCCCGAGATCAACCTCGGCGTCGCCCCCGGCATCGGCGGCTCCCAGCGCCTGACCCGGCTGGTCGGCAAGTCCAAGGCCATGGACATGGTCCTGACCGCCCGCATGATGGACGCCGCCGAGGCCGAGCGCGCCGGCCTCGCCGCCCGCGTCGTTCCGCACGACACCCTGCTGGACGAGGTCCGCAAGATCGCCGCGAAGATCGCCTCGCAAAGCCCGCTCGCCGTCATGGCCAACAAGGAAATGGTCAACGCCGCGCTGGAGACTACCCTGACCCAGGGCGTCCAGTTCGAACGCCGCCTGTTCCACAGCCTGTTCGCCTTCGAGGACCAGAAGGAAGGCATGGCGGCCTTCGTCGAGAAGCGGAAGCCGGTGTTCACGGGGCGGTAGGCGATGTTCCGCAAGGTCCTCGTCGCTGTGGGTCTGCTGGCGGCCTGCGCTCCGGCGGCCCGGGCGCAGATCACGCCGCAGCCCGAGGTCCTGACCGGCGCCTTCACGCCCGGCTTCGTCGGCGAGGCTGATGAGGAACGCTATCCGGTCCGAACCGTGCGGATCGGCGAGGTGCAGATCTCGAGCGGCCGCGTGATCGTTGTCGATCCCTTCCTGATGTCCACGCGCGACCGACCTTTGACGGTGTCGGTCCCGCCGGGCCGCTATCCGGTCGATCTGGCGGTGGCGGATGCAGGCGACAGCGGCCAGCGGGTCGCCCTGGCCCGGCTGCTGATCTCCGATACGCCTCCGGTGCGCTGGGCGCTGGCGGTGACGGACGAACAGGATCCTGCCACCCTGACCGGGGATCAGATCTTCGGTTACGGGGTGGACGCCGGAACCGGCGCCTTCGTCGACGCCGCCGTCCCGGCCTGGCTCGCGGACCGCTATCCGTCGTCAGACGCGGACGGCTACATGGCCCTGGTCGACGGCTGGCAGGCCCGCGGCGAGGCGGCGGCTCCGGATCTCGGCATCCCCTACGGCTTCGCCCTGGTCGAGCCCCTCGGCCCCGGCGGCGCGGCCATGTTCTCGTCCGGATGGGGCGACGGCCATTATGCGTCATGGGTCGGCTACGGTGCCGACGATCGTCCGGTGGTCATTGTGACGGACTTCGCCGTCATCACCGCGGTGAACTTTCCAGCCGCGTCGGACTCGCGTTGACCGTCATACCCCTTTCCGCTATAGCCGCGCGCTCTTCGAGATTTCCCCG
>CAZFQC010000436.1:0-1877 GCA_964520795.1 uncultured Brevundimonas sp. | reverse complement strand
CGCAGCTTGTCGATCATCCACACCCGCGCGGGCGGGATCGGCCGGTTCTGGGGATGGAAGACGAATTGTTCGAGGAAGTGCGCGGTCAGGTCGAGGCCTGCCCCGACGTCGCCCTCACCCAGCCCGGCCTGGGCACCGAGCATGAAGGGCGGCAGTTTCAGCAGCTTGTCGGCATAGGGCGCGCCGGCGTCGGCGCTGACCGCGCGGCCGGTGCGCGGGCTGACCCAGACCAGGTCGTCCATGCCACCGGTGACCGCGCAGCGGCTCAGGTCGAGGCCGAATCCGAGGTCCTCCAGCAGTCCCGCCTCAAAGCGCACGAAGATGGCCGGCCAGACGTCCGGCAGGGCGAAGGCTGACATCAGCGCCTCGAAGGCCAGAAAGGCACCCGGATGCGGCTCGCGCTCGGGCAGAGCCCCCTGCGCCACCGCCGCGGCGGCAGCCAGCCCGGTCAGGGCCAGCGGGTCGTCGAACAGGGCGCTGGGCCCCTCCCCCACAGGCTCCAGCCGCGCCGAACCCAGGTGGTCCGAGGTCCGCGCCTTGTAGTCCGCCACGACCCGCGCCCCGGGCTGCAGGAACGGCTTCATCTTGCGGGAGGCCCCGCCGGCGACATAGGCCGCGCGACGGCCGTGCGTCTGGGTCAGCAGTTCGACGACCACCCCGGTGTCGCCATGGGCGCGGGCGGACAGGACGAAGGCGTCGTCGGTGAAATCCATCCGGCGGTGTTAGAGGACTGCGCCGGAGTTGGCCATATGTTCCGGTTTCCCGCTATTGCAACACCGACGCCCTGATCCGAGCCGTCATATCCCGCGCCAGGGCGTTGGGGATGGGGAAAGTCAGGGCGTAAAGGGCAATCCGCCATGTGCCGTCCTCCCCGCGCACCAGCACGCCGGTCCCCCGGCTGGTCCCGTACGACTGGCTGTCCAGCGCCTCGTCGAACCAGACCACGCAACGGCAGTCCAGCGGCGCGAGCGTCAGGGAGCGGGAGCGTGGCGTATAGGTCCAGCCGCGGCCGCGATTGAAATAGGGCTCGGCATAGGACCGGAACTCGGCGATCGACCAGTGCTCGGTCACATCGGAGCCGATGTAGGTCGCGTCAGGCGTGAACAGGTCGAAATAGACCGCGCCGTCCGCCTTCGAGGCCGCCTCATGCAGGGCGTCAAGAACGGTTGCGGCGGCTTCCTCCTCCGGCGTGTCGGCCGCCTCGCCGGGGGCGTCGACAATCGGCGTCGCGGCCTCATAGGCCTTGATCTCCGTCGTCATCCCGTTGGCCAGATCATTCGGGATCGGATAGCTGAGCGCATAGCGCAGCACGCGCCAGTCCGCCCCGTCGCGCACCATCATCCCCTCGGCCCGGGCCGTGCCATAGGTCTGGCTGTCCAGCACCTCATCGAACCAGGCGACACAGGCGCAGGGGTCCGGTGCCAGGGTCACATGTCGGTCGCGGCCGCCGTTGCGCGCTGCATAGGTCCAGCCCTCGCCCCGGGCGAAGATCGGCGCGGCGAAGCCGAGGAAGGCCTCACGGTCCCAGCGCTCGGACGTCTCATTGCCGATCCAGACCATGCCGGGTGCCAGCCGATCGGCCCAGGCCGCGGAATCGGCCCGCGCGGCGGCGGCGTGCAGGGCGTCCAGGGCGGCGGCAGCGGCCTGTTCGGGCGGGTCGCTCGCCGGTGCGGTCAGGGCGAGGATGGCGGCGACAGCAAGAGAGGACATGGCGAACTCCGGAACGGTCAACCTGTTTACCGTCCGGATTCTATTTAACCGAATGGTTGACAGCCACCCGCCTTCGGTTCATTTAACCGTTCAGTTACACACGAAACTCACCCCATGCAGACCGACCCCCTCTCCGCCAAATTCGCCGCCCTGGCCGACCCGACCCG
>CAZFQC010000435.1:0-1878 GCA_964520795.1 uncultured Brevundimonas sp. | reverse complement strand
CGCTGGACGAGGCGATCCGCATCCTGACCGAAGAGGCGACGCCGCCGGATCTGCGTAGCTAGGGTCCTTCTCCCCTTGCGGGAGAAGGTGGCGGCCGAAGGCCGACGGATGAGGGGTTTCGCGGACCTGTCCCGACCGACCGTGCGACCCCTCACCCGACCGCACGAGTACGGCGGCTGACGCCGCCGTGCGCGGTCTCCCTCTCCCGCAAGGGGAGAGGGCGCAGCTCAGAGCAACCGCTTGCGCATCGCCTGGGACAGCATGTCGATCAGGGTGACGGCGATGACGACGATGATGACGATGGCCGCCGCCTCGCTGTATTCGAAAGCGTTCATCCGATCGAACAGGACCTGACCGATACCGCCAGCCCCGATCACACCAAGAATGGTGGCCGAACGGCTGTTCGACTCGAAGCGGTAAAGGGCAAAGGAGGTCCACAGGGGCGCGACCTGGGGAATGACGCCCCAGACGATCTCGTGCAGCTTGGAGGCACCCGTTGCGCGCACGCCCTCGACGGGCCCCTTGTCAATCGACTCCACGGCCTCGGAGAACAACTTGGCCAGAACCCCCGCTGTGTTCAGGGCAATGGCCAGAACCCCGCCCAGCGGACCGAGGCCGACGATCACGACCAGCACCAGGCCGATCACAAGGTCTGGAATGGACCGCAGCAGGTTCATGACCCAGCGGACCGGCGTCACAACCCAGACCGGAGCGATATTGCGGGCTGCGGATAGTCCGAGCGGCACCGCGAGGAAGACGGCGATGAACGTACCCCAGAGAGCGATCTGAACCGTCTCCCACATCTTGTCGACGAAGAGCTTCCAGTTTCCGAAGTCCGGTTGCAGGAAGTCAGACAGGTTCCCGGCCTTGCCCGCATCGGTCACCAACCGGGACAGGTTCTGCAAATCCACGGCCTTGAAGCTGTAGATGAGCAAGGCAGCGACGCCGCCCCAGATCACGATATCCAGCAGCCATGCGACCAGTGACTTCCTGGGCGGGTTCGGGATCGCCGAGGCGTCGACCGCCCCATTCGTCATGCCGGTCAAGGCTGGACCTCGCGCAGGCTGCGCAGGCGCTGAAGTTCGCGCTCCGCCGCGGCGGCCGCAGCCGTGTCGCCTTTCGCGCGCGCCTCACTGAGCTTCTGGTCGGCGACCATCTCCCGGACGGGGTTCAGGTAGCTGTCGTCCGCCGCATTGAAGCGGGAATAGTTCAGGCCCGACAGGACCTGACGCTGGCGATCGGCTTCGGGCCCTTCGCCCTGGCTATAGGTCAGGAAGAAGCTGCGGATCTTCTCCTTCAACGCCGGATCGAGGTCCGAGCGGAGCACTATGCCGCTTTCCGGGATCGGGGGCGATTGCCAGATTTCCTCGATCTGCGCGGCGACCTGTGGGTTCTGGCGGGTCAGGAACACCGTATTGACGGTGTTGGACGTGGCGACGTCGACCACCCCGGTCGCGACGGCGAAGGCGTTGGCCTGGTGATTGGCCGAGCGCACGGTCCTGAAACACTCCGCGGGCACGATATTGCGGGGATTGAACAGGAAGGCCATGGGGGCCAGCGTGCCTGAGGTCGACTGGGCGTCGCCGATGCCGAAGTCGTATCGCTTGCCGCAGGCCATGACCTGATCCAGCGTAATGCCGGACCCGCGTCGCACAATGATCGTCGAGCGGTAGCTGTCACGACCTTCCGGATCGACGATGCGGGCGATGACTTCGCCCTCGGCGCGGTCAACGGCCTCAAGGGCAGGCTTGGCCGACAGCCAGGCGACCTGGGTCTGGTTCCCGCGCATGGCCTCGACAAGGATCGTGTAGTTCGAGCCGAAGAAGGGCTTCACCTCGACGCCGATGGCCTTCGACATGTCGTCCAGCAGCGGCTGCC
>CAZFQC010000434.1:0-1883 GCA_964520795.1 uncultured Brevundimonas sp. | reverse complement strand
CCTGGCCCAGCCGGTGGCGGCGCGTCGCCTCGGTGCGGTAGCGGGCTGGGGCTAGGGCGTCAGTCGCGTCGCGCGGCGTCGCGCCGGGCGCGAACCCGTACCCGCTTCGGCTGCGGAAGGCTCAGGGCGAACACGACCGCCATCAGCATGGCGGAAAGGCCGAAGCCGATTTCCAGTGCGCTGATCAACATCGTCTGAACTCCAGTCAACTGAACCTGAACACGAGGATGGCGTCTGCCTGTCGCCGTGGCAAGCCAATACGCCAATCAGTCGATCAACCGGGCCCCGCGCTCGGACGTCAGATAACGCCACACCCACTGCGAAGCGACTGACAGCCGGCGGTCGAAGCCGATCAGCAAATAGACGTGGACGAGCCCCCACAGCAGCCAGCCTGCCCCCCGGGTCAGCTGCAGTGGTCCCAGGACGAACACCGCCGCGCTCCGGCCGATGACCGCAGTGTCGCCGCGGCTGCGATAGCGGAACCGTGGCATTCGCACGCGCTTCCCGGCCTTGATCCGCGGCAGGCGGCGTCGCAGCGCCCGGCCCAGATGCTGGCCCTGTTGCTTGGCCACCTGACCGAGGGCCGGCAGGGCCTTGCCCTTCTGTTCAAAGCTGGCGAGGTCCCCGATCGCATAGACGCCCGGCGCTCCCGGCAACGACAGGTCCTGTCCGACCATCAATCGCTCCTGACGATCCACCGCCATCGCACCGAACCACTCGCGCGCCGGTGCCGCCTTGATCCCCGCGCCCCAAACCACCGAAGACGCCTCGATGTGCTCACCGGCGATCATCACGCCGGTCTCATCGATGGAGTCCACGCGGGTGTTCAGCCGCACCTCGACACCCATGCCGGTGAGCGCCTCCAGCGCATAGGCCTGAACCCTCGGCGGAAACGCCGCGAGGAGTTTCGCTCCGCTTTCGACCAGGATCACCCTGGCCCAGCGAGGATCGATCCGTCGGAAATCGCCGTGAAGGGTATGCCGGGCCAGTTCGGCGATTGTCCCGGCCATCTCGACGCCCGTGGGTCCGCCGCCGATGATGACGATGGTCAGCAGGGCGTCGCGGCGCTTCGGGTCGGCCTCTATTTCCGCCTGTTCGAAGGCCCGGAGAAGCCGGGCGCGAATGGCGCGGGCGTTCTCGATTGTGCGCACGCCCGGCGCATGTCTCGCCCAGCCGTCATTGCCGAAATAGTTGTAGACCGAGCCCGTCGCGATCACGAGCGCATCATAGGGCAAGTGGCCGCCGTCCTTCAGGACGACGCGGCGTGCCTGGGTATCAACGCCAACGACCTCGCCCAGCACGGTGTCAATGTTGCTGTGTTTGGCCATAACACGCCGGACCGGGGCGGCGATGTCCGCCGGCGACAGGGCGGCGGTCGCGACCTGATAGAGAAGCGGCATGAACAGGTGATAATTCACCCGGTCGACGATGGTCACGCGCACCTTTGAGCCGCCCAATGCCCGGGCGCAGGCCAGTCCGCCGAAACCGGCACCGACGATCACGACATGCGCCGCCTTCCCGACGGAAGCAGGGGTCCGGTCAGGCGAAGGCAGGTGGTCCGGTTGCGCGCTCATTCAGGTCCCCCTGCGTCGACTTTCACACGGGTTGACGACGCCCGTTTATCAGTTCGCCTGAATGGGGCCCGGCGTTACCGATCTGTCTGTTCAGCCGGGCCGGCCCATGCGACCGTGAGCGGGGAGATGATGGATATGTGGATCCACCGGACGGTTCGCCCCCCCGCCCTGTTGTCGATTGCGGGGCTGATGACGGCCTGCGCCCACGCACCGGAAACAGGCCCGACCGCGCCGGACTATGCCCCGATCACCGGCGATCCCGACCTGGCGGCCCGGGCCTATCCGGCCAGCGCAAGTTCCAGCGGCGCG
>CAZFQC010000433.1:0-1894 GCA_964520795.1 uncultured Brevundimonas sp. | reverse complement strand
TCGGCGTCCAGCCCGGCAGCCGGTTCAACATCGAGGACCTGCGCTACGAGCGTATTGTCATCATGACCGACGCCGACGTGGACGGTGCCCATATCGCGGCCCTTCTGATCACCTTCTTCTACCGCTCCATGCCGGAGACCATCCGCCAGGGCCGGCTGTTCATGGCCCTGCCCCCGCTCTACCGGATCAGCGCGGGGCCCCTGTCCGAATACGCCCGCGACGACGCACACCGGGACGAACTCCTGACCACGGTGTTCAAGGGCAAGAAGGTCGAGATCGGGCGGTTCAAGGGCCTGGGCGAGATGATGGCCTCCCAGCTGAAGGAGACCACCATGGACCCGAAGAAGCGCACCCTGGCGCGGGTCACGGTGCCGGCCTCGGAGGACGAGATCGAGGATCTGGTCGAGCGGCTGATGGGCAAGAGGGCCGAGGCCCGGTTCCAGTTCATCCAGGACAACGCCCAGTTCGCGGTGGCCGACCTGGACGTCTAGGGGCCCCGGGGGCCTGATCGGAGGTCGAGATGCACCGTGGGTCCTGCCTCTGCGGCGCCGTCACGTTTGAGGTCTCCGGCGAACTGCCGGCCCCTGACGCCTGCCACTGTCGCCATTGCCGCAAACAGTCGGGGCATTTTTTCGCCTCGACCGACGTGCCGAAATCGGCGCTGACGGTGCGCGGTGAAGACCATGTCAGCTGGCACCAGTCGTCCGAAAAGGTCCGTCGCGGCTTCTGCGCCGTCTGCGGGTCCTCGCTGTTCTGGGACCCGCTGTTCCGGGACTGGATGGGCGTCGCCATGGGGGCTTTCGACACGCCGACAAGGACGCATCTGGCGATGCACATCTTCGTTGCGGACAAGGGCGACTATTACGATCTCGCGGACGGCCTGCCGCAGAACCGGGCCTGAACCGGTCCCGATGAAGGTCGTATCTAATGTTGTGGTCAACCTGAACGCGTGAGGCTAGCCTCGCTGAAAAGCGGACGGGAGCCTGACCTTGATCCTTCGAGTGACACTGGCCGTGATCGCCCTTCTGGCGGCCGGACCGGCGCTGGCCCAGCAGTCCGACGTCCCACCCGAACCGGTCCCGATCGAGGAATGGTCGCTCGAGAAGGTTTCGGCCATGGGCGTGGAAATCCACCGCCAGGACAGCGCCGCATGGCGCGCGACCGATCGCCTTCTCGAGACCCTGGCTCCCGAAGAGGTCGCGTCAGTGCGCGGCTGGATTATCGTACCCGAAGGCGATGCCCTGAAGGTCCGGTTCCTGAAGGCCGGCGACCCGTCGCCCCTGCCCGGCTGGGACGTGGTCATGACCGGCGCAGAGGCCGGACCGGTCACAGTCGCGCCCGAGCCGGAATTTCCGCCGGAGCAGCTGGCCCAGGCCCGGGCGCAGGCGACGGCCCGGGCCAATGTCGGTGCCCTGCGGTGCTCGGCCAACCTCAATACGGTCGTCGTGGCGGACCCCGACAGCGACGGTTGGCTGGTCTGGCTTCTGACGCCGACGGGAGAGGACCGGAGGATCCCGTTCGGGGGGCACTACCGGTTCCGGATCAGCGCCGACGGCTCGGCCGTCCTGCGCCGGGACCAGTTGAGCAACACCTGCTTCTTCGCCGAACGTCCGCCCGGCCGGAGACAGGACGCCATGCTGTTCTTCACCCAGATCGTCTCGCAGGGACCGGTCGAGACCCAGGTGTTCCTGTCGATCCAGAACCAGATCACCATCGTCGTCTCGGCCGGGAACCGCTTCTACAGCATCGGCGGCGCGCGCATCGGTGACATCACGGACATGGTGGATCGGTGACCCGAGGGGGAACGGTCCCTCCGCTCAGCCGCTCGTCGCCCCCTTCGGCTCCAGCCCCGCCAGCTTCCGGTTCAGCTGGTCCCGCAGGAACAGCATGGCCA
>CAZFQC010000432.1:0-1902 GCA_964520795.1 uncultured Brevundimonas sp. | reverse complement strand
TGCTGGCCCAGTGCCTGACCAACCAGGGCTGGTTCCTGCATGTGACGGGGGACGGAGTCGCGGCCGAGCCGGCGTTCCGGCGGGCACTGGCGCTGGCGCTGGAGATCGTCGGGCCGGACCATCCCTTCACCGGCGCCGCCCGCGTCAACCTGGGCTACGCCCTGTCGGACCAGGGCCGCTGGGCCGAGGCCGAGGCACCGTTCCGCGAGGGGCTGGCGGCCTATGAGGGCGGGGTGGGGCCGGACAGTCCGGACCTGCTGGAGTCGATCGAGGGCTATGCCGCCGTGCTGGACCAGCTGGGCCGCGTGGATGAGGCGGAGGCCCTGTACCGGCGGGCCCTGGCCATTGCCTCGACCCGGCTGCCGCCGGCCCATGCCGACGCCATGGCGGGGGCGCAGAAGCACGCCGGCTTCCTGATCCGCCGGAACCGCCCGGACGAGGCGCTGGGCCTGGTCCGGGCGGAGCTGGGCGATCTGCTGGGGCAGGACGGACGCGGCCGCGACTGGCGCACCCGCGTGCGCGGGGCCCGGCCGCTGTTCGCGCGGCAGGTAGAGGCCGGCTGGGCGCTGGCGGCCGCGACGCCCTAGCGCGGGTAGGCCATCGGCACGCTGATGTCGGCGCCGTCGGCCGTGACGGTGAATTTCACCAGATCGAAGGTCGGCGGGCCGCGCAGGGCCTCGGCATTGAGCATGGCCCAGCCCTCGCCGGGCATGTAGCCGTTCATCTTCATCTGACCGTCGGCGTCCTCGTCGTGCAGGACCATCAGGGCGTAGTCGCCGGGGGCAACGCCGTGGAAGGTCAGACGCAGGGTCCCGGCGGACGGGCGCTCGATGCGTTCGCCATGGGCACCGGCCGACTGCATGAACTGGCCGCGCGTCTGCAGGGCGGCCAGCAGGACGCCGCCGCGGGCCTGGACGCCGGTCAGGGTGACGGAGACATCCTCGGCCATGGCGGGGGCGGCGAAGGAAAGGGCCGCGACGGCGGCGAGGGACAGGGTCCGGAACAGCATGAAATCCTCCTGGGCAGTGAGCGACAGGCCATCCCTGCCGCACCATGCAGAGTGCTTTAGTTTGTAAAGTACATTACGTCAAGGCGATTGACGGGAGCCGCCTTGACGCTCCGCGCCGCCGCCCCTATCTGCCCGCCGTTAGCACTCTCGCGTCCCGGCTGCCAAAGCCGCGCGGGAGGGCCTCAAGACACACTCTCAGGGAGACAGACAAATGGCGTTTCGTCCGCTCGGCGACCGCGTGCTGGTCAAGCGCGTTGAGGAAGAATCCAGGACCAAGGGCGGGATCATCATCCCCGACTCGGCCAAGGAAAAGCCCCAGGAAGGCGAAGTCGTCGCGGTCGGCCCCGGCCTGCGTGACGAGTCCGGCAAGGTCAACGCCCTGGAGCTGAAGGCCGGCGACCGTATCCTGTTCGGCAAGTGGTCGGGCACCGAGGTCAAGCTGGAAGGCGAAGACCTGATCATCATGAAGGAATCGGACGTCCTGGGCGTCCTGAGCTGAGTGGCCAGTGGCCAGTGATTGTTGGCTGGCGCGATCGAGACCGGTCCGGCGCCGCCGCTAATCCCAGTCGTCACTAACCACTAACCACCAATCACTTTTCCAAGGAGCTGCCCGATGGCTGCCAAACAAGTCATGTTCTCCACCGACGCGCGCGAAAAAATGCTGCGCGGCGTCAACGTCCTGGCCAATGCGGTCAAGGTCACCCTCGGTCCCAAGGGCCGCAATGTCGTGATCCAGAAGTCCTTCGGCGCCCCGCGCTCGACCAAGGACGGCGTCTCGGTCGCCAAGGAAATCGAGCTGGAAGACGCCTTCGAGAACATGGGCGCCCAGATGATCCGGGAAGTCGCCTCCAAGACCAATGACAAGGCCGGCGACGGCACCACCACCGCCACCG
>CAZFQC010000431.1:0-1906 GCA_964520795.1 uncultured Brevundimonas sp. | reverse complement strand
CCAAGCCGGTCCACGTCCGGGGCGAGTCCCTGGCCGAGGCCCCCGCCGCCTTCCTGCGCGACGACGACGGCCAGGCGCCCCGCATGCCGGTGAAGACCCCGCACATGCCGATGTTCGCCCCCGTCGCCGGCCCGCGCCTGACGCCGGAGGAGGCCCCCGGCAAGCCCGCCGACTGGACCCCGCACCGCCCCGACCGGCCGCAGGACCGCAAACACATCCCCTTCCGGCTGCACTCCGAATACAGCCCCGCCGGCGACCAGCCCGGCGCCATCGCCGAACTGGTGGCCACGGCGCAGACCGGCGAGCGCGACCAGGTCCTGCTCGGCGTCACCGGCTCGGGCAAGACCTTCACCATGGCCAAGGTCATCGAGGCGACCCAGCGCCCGGCCCTGATCCTCGCCCACAACAAGACCCTCGCCGCCCAGCTCTATTCCGAGTTCAAAAGCTTCTTCCCGGACAATGCCGTCGAGTATTTCGTCTCGTACTACGACTACTATCAGCCGGAAGCTTATGTACCAAAATCAGATACTTACATCGAAAAGGACTCGTCCATAAACGAGCAGATCGACCGTATGCGCCACTCGGCGACGCGGGCGATCCTCGAGCGGGACGACGTCATCGTCGTGGCCTCGGTCAGCTGCATCTACGGCATCGGCTCGGTCGAGACCTACACCGCCATGACCTTCACCCTGAAGGTCGGCGACCAGATCGATGAGGCCAAGCTCCGCGCCGACCTGATCGCGCTGCAGTACAAGCGCAACGACCTGAATTTCGACCGCGGCATGTTCCGCAAGCGCGGCGATGTGCTGGAGATCTTCCCCGTCCACATGGAGGACCGCGCCTGGCGCATCCAGCTGTTCGGGGACGAGCTGGAGTCCATCCAGGAGTTCGACCCCCTGACGGGCAAGAAGACCGCCGACCTCACCGAGATCACCGTCTACGCCGCCAGCCACTACGTCACCCCGCGCCCGTCGCTGAACCAGGCCATCACCGGCATCAAGGCCGAGCTGAAGGAGACGCTCGACTGGATGGTCGGGAACGGCAAGCTGCTGGAGGCCCAGCGCCTCGAACAGCGCGTCCGCTTCGATCTGGAGATGATGGAGGCCACCGGCTCCTGCGCCGGCATCGAGAACTACAGCCGCTGGCTGACCGGCCGCGCCCCGGGCGAGCCGCCGCCCACCTTCTTCGAATACATCCCCGACAACGCCCTGCTGTTCGTCGACGAGAGCCACGTCACCGTCGGCCAGATCAGCGCCATGTACCGCGGCGACTACCGCCGCAAATCCACCCTGGCCGAATACGGCTTCCGCCTGCCCAGCTGTATCGACAACCGCCCGCTGAAGTTCGACGAATGGGACGCCATGCGCCCCCAGACGATGTTCGTCAGCGCCACCCCCGGCCCGTGGGAGATGGAGCGCACCGGCGGCGTCTTCACCGAACAGGTCATCCGCCCCACCGGCCTGATCGACCCCCCGGTCGAGATCCGCCCGGTCAGCGGCGCGACCCGCAACCAGGTCGATGACGTCATCGACGAGGTGAAGGCCGTCGCCCGCAACGGCTACCGTTCCCTGGTCACCGTCCTGACCAAGAAGATGGCCGAGGACCTGACGGAGTACATGCACGAACAGGGCGTCCGCGTCCGCTACATGCACTCCGACGTCGACACCCTCGAGCGGATCGAGATCCTGCGCGACCTGCGCATGGGCGCCTTCGACGTCCTGATCGGCATCAACCTGCTGCGCGAGGGTCTCGACATCCCCGAGTGCGGCCTGGTCGCCATCCTCGACGCCGACAAGGAGGGCTTCCTGCGCTCCGAGACCTCCCTGATCCAGACCATCGGCCGCGCCGCCCGCAACGTCGACGGCCGCGTCATCCTCTACGCCGACCGCATGACCGGCTCGATGGA
>CAZFQC010000430.1:0-1911 GCA_964520795.1 uncultured Brevundimonas sp. | reverse complement strand
TAGACCGGCTGGGTGGTCCCCTCGCGGGCGGTGATCCCGGCGTTGATCGGGGTGCCGCGATATTCCACGCCATAGGCCACGTCCGGCCAGCCGTAGTTGAGGCCGGCCCGGTCGAAATTCAGCTCGTCGCCGCCGCGCGTGCCGTGCTCGACGGTCCAGACCTCGTCTCCGGCGATGGCCACGCCCTGCACATTGCGGTGACCGAGCGACCAGATCTCGGGCAGGGCACCGGCACGGCCGACGTAGGGATTGTCGGACGGGACCGAGCCGTCGGCGTTGATGCGGATGGTCTTGCCCATGTGCGAGCCCAGGTCCTGGGCCTGCGGCCGCATCGGCGCGTCGGAGCGTTCGCCCAGGGTTATGAACAGGTGGCCGGCGTTGTCGAAGGCCAGGGACGAGCCATAGTGCAGCCGGCCGTCATAGGTCGGGGTGGCGCGGAAGATCACCTGCACAGTCTCGACGCGGGTGCCGTCCTCTGACAGCCGGCCGCGCGCCACGGCCGTGCCGTTGCCGCCGTCGCGGGGCTCCGCATAGCTCCAGTAGATCATCCGGTCCTGGCCGAAGGCCGGGCTGATCACGACATCCAGCAGGCCGCCCTGCCCCTGCGGATCGACTGCAGGCAAGCCGGCGACCGGTTCGCTGATCGCGCCACCGGCGGTGATGATGCGCAGCCGACCGGGGCGTTCGGTGACCAGCCAACGGCCGTCGGGCAGCAGGGCCAGGCCCCACGGCTCCTCCAGCCCCGAGGCCACCACCGCGTGCGCCAACGCGACATCGGTGCGCACGCCGGGGGCACGGGTCTGGCCGGGGAAGGCGGGTTGCTGGCCGGTGCCATTGGCCGGGCGCGTCTCGACGGGGTCGCCGGGCCGCGCCTCATCCTGTCCGGGAACGGCGCAGGCGGCGGCCAGGGCCAGGGCGGACACGGAGACAGCGAGGGCGAGCCGGCGCATGGGAAACCCTTGAATCGGATGCGTAACGAACGGTCGCTTCAGCCTAGCCGTTCCGTCCCGGCGGCGTCACCTGCCTGCGGCGCAGCGCCTCGGCCCGGCGAAGGCGTGAAGGCGGCTTGAATCCGCCATCTCCGGCCTATATAGGCACCGCTCTTCCGGCGGACAGACCAGTTCCCGCCGGGACTCGAGCGACGCGATCGTCAAACGGGGCTGGGTAGCTCAGCTGGTTAGAGCGGTGGATTCATAACCCACAGGTCGGCGGTTCGAGCCCGCCTCCAGCCACCATTGCTCCCTCATATTGCGGACCGGTTTCGTTCTCCGTGGCTATAAGGGCGCTTGCCGAGAGGACATGGTCAGGCGTGTCCGGCCATGGCAGCATCGGCGGCATGGACAGGCTGAGCGTTGTGGTTACCGGGAACGGCGGGGATACGGCCGCTTGGGTTCAGGCGGTCGGGAGCCTGATCGCTTTGGCGATCGCAATCGCTATACCTTTGGTGAGCAGTTGGCTCGAGCGTCGCCGTTTCAGGGCTTCGGCTCTGGCGCTAGCCCGACAAGCCGTTCGCGCCATCCGAATGACAGCAATCTACTCCGGGGCGGTCGTTCCGGCGGAACGGGATGCCGTCGAAGACCTAAATGCAGATTCTTGGGAACTGACGATAACCGCCGTCGCTGGGTATATGGTGGTTTTCCCGCTCGATCGGCTCGGCAGTCAGGTGGCGATCGACAGTTTCATCCGCATCTTGGGTGCCTCACAAAATGTCGTCGCGATGGCTAAGGCCCGGCAGGGCGGCAATCTCGACGCTGGGGATATTGGCCGTCTGCTGGCCTTGGCAGAGTCCCGCTTTGAGAAGCTCAAAGAGGCGCTTCGCTAGCGGTTCCCGCACGATCGCAACCTGTCACGCCGGGCCGCGTTAACCGCCAAGGTTCAACGCTGATCGGGGATATCCCATGCGCATCCAGT
>CAZFQC010000429.1:0-1916 GCA_964520795.1 uncultured Brevundimonas sp. | reverse complement strand
CATGCCCGAACTCCCCGAGGTCGAAACCGTCCGGCGCGGCCTTGAGCCCGTGCTCACCGGCGCGCGCCTGATCCGCGTGCGTCAGAACCGGCCGGACCTTCGCTTTCCCTTTCCGGAACGGTTCGCCGAGCGCCTGGAGGGCGCGACCGTCGAACGCCTCGACCGGCGCGCGAAATATTTGCTGTTCCCTCTGTCGACAGGCGAGACCTGGGTCAGCCACCTCGGTATGACCGGCCGCTTCACGCTCGACGGCGAACAGCTGGGCGAGTTCGGGGAGGCCGCGCCCATCGCCGGCAAGCACGAGCATATGAGCCTCTGCGCCGTCCGCGACGGCGTCACGACCCGCGTGGGTTTCGCCGACGCCCGCCGCTTCGGCTTCATGGGCCTGATCCCGACCGACCAGGTCGAGGCCCATCCGTGGTTTGCGGGCCTGGGACCCGAGCCGCTCGGCAACGGCTTCTCCGGCGCCCACCTCGCCGAGGCCTTTTCCGGCCGCAAACAGAACATCAAGGTCAGCCTGCTGGACCAGCGCCATGTCGCCGGCCTCGGCAACATCTATGTCTGCGAGGCCCTCTACCGCGCCCGCATCTCGCCGCTCGTTGCCGCGGGCAAGGTCTCGAAACCCCGCCTTGAAACCCTCGCTGCCGTGGTCCGCGACGTCCTGAACGAAGCCATCCTCGCCGGGGGATCGACGCTCAAGGACTTCGCCAACGCCGACGGCGGCCAGGGCTATTTCCAGCACCGCTTCGACGTCTACGGCCGCGAGGGCCAGCCGTGCCTCGCCGACGGGTGTTCGGGCGTGGTCAAACGCACCGTCCAGGGCGGCCGGTCGACGTTCTGGTGTCCGGGGTGTCAGAAGCGGTGAGGGCTTGGTGGCAAGTGGCAAGTGGCTAGTGGCTAGTGGCTAGTGGCTAGTGGCTAGTGAAGAGTAGTCTGACCCTCTAACCTCGACACCACCAACCACTAATCACTAGCCACTAGCCACTAGCCACTAGCCACTCCTTCTTGCCCCACCGCATCATCCTCTTCCGCGGCATGAACACCGGCGGCGTCCGCGCGCCGGTGGCGGAGCAGCGCGTCATGGCCGAGGCCATGGGGCTGAAGAACCCCCGCACCCTTCTCGCCAGCGGCAATCTGGTGGTGGAGAGCGACCGCGCCCCGGACGTCCTCGAACACGACATCGAGGCCGCCATGGAGAAGACCTTCGGCCTCAGGGTCGCCGCCATGGTCCGCACGCCGGAACAGTGGGCGAAACTGGTCGCCGCCAATCCCTTTCCCGACGAGGCCGCCGCCCATCCTTCCAAGGCCTTGGCCATGGTCATGAAGGACGGCATCAAACCCGGCGCGCTTGAAGCCTGCCGCGAACTGGCCGCGGGCGGCGAGCGGGTCGAGGCCATCGAAGACGTGCTCTGGTTCTGGTTCCCCAACGGACAGGGCGAGAGCGGCATCTTCAAGAAGGCCACGCCCCGGATGCTGGGCATGGGCACCGGCCGCAACTGGAACACCGTCCTCAAGCTGGCGGACATGGTCGGGCTGACCCGGTAAGGAGCGGGCATGACCCACCGCCGCACACATCTCTGGATCAGCCTCATCGTCGGGCTCGCCGTCTGGGGCGCCTATTTCGGCCATTTCCTGCAGCAGATGCGGCGCGGCGAGACGGGCGGCCTGGCCCTCTGGTTCCTCGGTGCCCTGGCCGTGATCGTTCTTGCCGAGACCGTAGCCACCGGCCTGATCGCCTGGCTGTTCCGCCGCCGCGCCCGCGTGCTGGACGAGGGCCCGACGCTCGACGCCGCCCTGAAGGCCAGCCACGTCGCCCTGATGCTGCTGATCGGCCTGGCCCTGTCCGCGGCGGCGGCGCTGGCCTTCGCCTCCCTGTTCGGCTGGAGTCTCGACCTGTCCGGCGCGCGCGGTCAGGT
>CAZFQC010000428.1:0-1944 GCA_964520795.1 uncultured Brevundimonas sp. | reverse complement strand
GCCACTGGCCACTGGCTACTTGCCACCCCTCAATCACTGCCACGCGCCAGCATCAACCCCAGCGCCAGGTTCAGCACATTGGCAACCAGGGCGATGGCAAGGCGCGTGACGGAATCCAGCTCCATCCAGAACAGGGGGCCGCTCCAGGGCAGGCCGGTGACGGAGAGGGGCAGGAAGGTCACGTCGTTCGGCTCCATGCCGAGCGCAGACAGTCCGATCGGCAGGGCCAACATGGTCGCAATGGCTGAGGCCAGAACAAAGGCTCCGTACAGGGGCCAGCGGACGGCGCGGATTGTGCGTTTCATGATCATCCTCCGGAAAGGGAGGGGAGGCCGGAACCCGGCCGCCGTCAAGCCGCGCGCTTGATCGCGTTGTGATCGTCCAGCAGCACGACGGTCGGCGACCACTGGCGGGCCTCTTCCTCGGGCATCTGGCCGTAGGTCACGACGATGACCCTGTCGTTCTTCTGGACCAGACGGGCGGCGGCGCCGTTGACGCCGATGACCTTCGATCCGCGCGGGGCCTCGATGGCGTAGGTGGTGAAGCGCGCGCCATTGGTGATGTTCAGCACATCGACCTGTTCGTGCGGAAAGATGCCGGCGGCGTCGAGCAGGTCGGCGTCGATGGCGATCGAGCCTTCATAGTCGAGATCGGCCTGGGTCACCGTCGCGCGGTGCAGCTTGGCCTTCATCAGGGTGACCAGCATGGGGAGTGCGGTCCGGATGTGACGCGGGGCGTTCGGCCCCCGCTCGCAGATCGCTCATATAGGGGGTTCGCCGTCGGCCATCAATCGCTGACGTTGCGTCGCAACATCTGATGCTGCGGCGCGGTTCGCCCGTTACGGGCAGTTCATTTGACGGCAGGGCTTGCGGCTCTATGGTCGGAATCTGGCCATAACCCGGCCCGTGCTCCGGACGACTCCCCTCGCCATGAAGCAGTTTTTCCTGACCGTGCTCGGTGTGTTCACCGGCCTGTTCCTTTTTCTTGTGGTGGTGCCTTTCGTCCTCATCACAATCGCCGTCGCCTCGGCCACGAAAGAGGAGCCGACCCCGCGCAACACCGTTCTGGAGCTGGACCTGCGCGGCGGGGTGACCGACCAGGCGCCCAACAATCCGTTCGCCATTTTCGGCGGATCGGGCCTGTCGACGCTGCAGATCGTCGACACCCTGGCCCAGGCCGGGGAGGATGACCGGGTCAAGGTCCTGCTGGTCCGGCTGCCGGAAGCCGGTATCACGCCCGCCGCAGCCGATGAGATCCGCCAGGCGATTCGCCGGTTCCGCGCCTCGGGCAAGGTGGTGCTCGCCCACAGCCAGGGCTTCCAGCCCGTCGGCACCACGATTTCCAGCTATATGATCGGGGCCTCGGCCTCCGAACTCTGGATGCAGAATACGGCCGGCTTCCAGCTGGCGGGCTTCTCGGCCGACAGCATCTTCCTGGGCCGGGCCTTCGACAAATACGGCGTCAACGCCCAGTTCGAGCAGCGTTACGAGTACAAGAACGCGGTCAACGAATACAACGAGAGTGACTTCACCCCGGCCCACCGCGAGGCGATGACGGCCTGGATGACCTCCATCTACACCTCGGCCCTGGCCAATGCGGCCCAGGACCGGCGGATGACCCCGGCGGCGCTGCGCGCCACCATCGAGGCCGGTCCCTGGTCGTCCGCCCAGGCACTGCAGCGGCGGCTGATCGACAAGATCGGCCAGGTCGAGGAGGCCGAGGCCGAGGCGAAGCGCCGGGCCGGCCGCAATGCCGAGATCATGGAGTTTTCCGACTATTCGGGGGCCCAGGGCCCGCGTCAGGGCTCGGGCCGCAGCGCCATCGCCATCGTCGGCGGCGAAGGCGCGATCATGACCGGCACCGGCGGCGGGGCAGACCCGTTCGGCGGTGGCTCCTCGATCCTGTCGGACGATCTGGCCGAGGCCCTGTACGACGCGATCGAGG
>CAZFQC010000427.1:0-1957 GCA_964520795.1 uncultured Brevundimonas sp. | reverse complement strand
GGTAGTAGACGGGGATGTGTTTGAAGACGGCCGCCTTGCCCAGGCTCATGGCGAACCCAAGGATGAAGACCACAGCGGTGAAGACCGGCAGGCTCATCGCCAGGCGGAAGCGGATGGGCCCGTCGATGCCGTCGACCACATAGGAGGTCGCCGGATAGGACAGGATGAAGGCGCAGATCACACTGATGATGAAGGTCAGGTACATGACCTTGCGGGCGCCGACCCGGTCCGAGAGCCAGCCGCCGAAAACCCGGAACAGCGAGCCCGGGATCGAATAGGCCGCGGCCAGCATCCCGGCCACGCCGATGCCTACTCCATAGGCGCCGGTCAGATAGTGCGGGAGCCAGAGGGCGAGGGCGACGAACCCGCCGAAGACGAAGAAATAGTAGAGGGCGAACCGCCAGACACGGAGGTCCTTCAGCGGCTCCAGTTGCATCCAGGCCGCCACGGGCTTCTGGCCCGTCCGTCGGCGCTCGATCAGTTGGGGCTCGTCGCGGGTCAGGAAGAAGGCCGCGAGAGCGATGAGGAGGAGGACCCCGGCCCAGACCTGCGCCACGGCTTCCCAGCCCAGCGCAAGCATGACGAAGGGCGCCGCAAACTTGGTCACCGCCGCGCCGACGTTGCCCGCGCCGAAGATGCCGAGCGCCGTGCCCTGTTTGCCGGCGGGGAAGAATTTCGAGACATAGGCGACGCCGACCGCGAAGGCCCCGCCCGCCATGCCGACGCCGAGAGCGGCGACCAGGAACTGGGGGTAGGTCTCGGCGTAGGACAGCAGGAAGGTGGCTGCGGCGGCCAGGATCATGACGATCAGGCTGACCCGTCGCCCGCCGAACTGTTCGGTCCACACGCCCAGGAACACGCGCACGAGCGAACCGGTCAGGATCGGCGTGCCGACCAGCAGGCCAAACTGCGCTTCGGAGAGGCCGAGGTCGGACTTTATCTGCACGCCGATGATCGAGAAGATCGTCCACACTGCGAAGCAGGCTGTGAAGGCGAAGGTGCTGACCCACAGGGCCGACGCCGCGCCGGGTGCTGCTTTTTCAGAGGCGGCTACCACCTGACCTGCTCCATGGAAACTCGCCGCTTGCCGGCTGTCGTTCCATGATTTCTAGCGCCTGTTCTGAACGCGCTATTTGATGGTTATCAATTGAAGTCTTGGCGGAGTTGTCTAAAGCGGAGCTGGATACAAGAAAAATGCAGTACAGCGAAAATCGGCGGCTGTCGGATTGCTATAATCATCTGCACCGATTGATAATCATCAAGTGATGATCTAATGATCGGTCGTCCGGAGCGAAGCCGATCAGGTCAGGGCCTCGCTATCGAGTCGCACGAGGAACCAACCCGATGACCATGCGCGCCGCCGATCTGGACCGTGTCAGGGCCCTGCCGTTGTTCTCGCGGACCACCCCGGAGGTCTTCCGTGATGTGACGGCCGGCGCCTTCCTGCAGCGGTTCCCCGCCGGCACCACCCTGCTGATGGAAGGCGACACCGTCGACTTCCTCTATGTGCTGCTTGACGGGGCGGTCGAACTGCAAGGGTCCTGGAAGGAGAAGGAGACCACCCTGGCGCTGCTGCGACCGGTCTCTACCTTCATCCTGGCGGCCGTCGTCCTGGATGCCGACGCCCTGATGTCGGCGCGGACCCTCGAGCGGTCGGAGATCCTGATGCTTTCGGGAGAAGCCCTTCGCCGAACCATGAGACAGGACGCCGACTTCAGCTTTGCGGTGGCCCAGGAGTTGTCGGGCTGTTACCGCGGGCTGGTCCGGGCCGTGAAGAACCAGAAACTCCGCGGCGGCGTCGAGCGGCTGGCCAACTATCTGATCACGCAGCGGGTTCGTCAGGGGATGCGTGACCCGATTGTCCTTCCGCATGAGAAGCGCGTGCTGGCTTCGCTGCTCGGCATGTCCCCGGAGAATCTGTCACGGGCCTTCGCCAACCTGTCCAGCTACGGGGTGG
>CAZFQC010000426.1:0-1958 GCA_964520795.1 uncultured Brevundimonas sp. | reverse complement strand
AACCACTACGGACGATGCGTGGACCGCCGTTGAGATCGTCTCTCCAGTTGGGGAGGGACCGGGCCGCATCATGAGAAGAGTGACACATGTCCAAGCGCCATAGCGCCAAGTACAAACTCGACCGGGTGATGGGTGAAAACCTGTGGGGTCGCGCCAAGTCTCCCGTCAACAAGCGCTCGTACGGCCCCGGCCAGCACGGCCAGCGTCGCAAGCAGAAGGTCTCTGACTTCGGCCTGCAGCTGAAGGCCAAGCAGAAGCTGAAGGGCTATTACGGCAACATCACCGAGAAGCAGTTCGCCGCGACCTATGACGAAGCCTCGCGTCGCAAGGGCAACAGCTCGGAGAACCTGATCGGCCTGCTGGAGTCGCGCCTCGACGCCCTGGTCTATCGCGCCAAATTCACCCCGACCGTCTGGTCCGCCCGTCAGTTCGTCAGCCACGGCCACGTGACGGTGAACGGCAAGAAGGTCGACATCGCGTCCTACCGTCTGAAGGTCGGCGACGTCGTCGAGGTCAAGGAAAAGTCCCGCAACATGGCGCTGGTGCTCGAGGCCCAGCAGTCGTCGGAGCGTGATGTCCCCGACTACATCGAGATCGGCGACCGCGGCTTCTCGGCTCGCTTCGTCCGCGTGCCGGAACTGGCCGACGTGCCGTTCCCGGTGAAGATGGAGCCGAACCTGGTCGTGGAATACTACTCCTCGTAAGGGCGCTGTCGGTCGCAGCGCGGCGGCTCACGGCCGGAGCGCGGACTTCGAAAGACTGAGAAGGCCCCGGAGAAATCCGGGGCCTTTTTGCTGACCCTGAACAAAACTTCACTTGCGTTTTTGTAAAGCGTCCTTTCCATATGCCGTTCTGGCGAGGGGATGGACATGGATCGAAGGGTGTTTCTCGGAACGGCGGCGGCGACCGCCATGGCTCCGGGCATCGGGTGGGCGCAGGACGTCGCCCCGGGCTGGGTCAAGCTGCCGACCGAGCCCTATCGCGGCAAACAGGACGATGTGGTCTTCGTCGACGCCCTGACCGGCTGGTACGGCAATGGCGCGGGCAAGCTGTTCAGGACCACCGACGGCGGCCAGACCTGGGTCAAGCAACTGGATCGCCCCGGCACCTTCGTGCGGGCGTTGGGGTTTGTCGACGCGGAGCTCGGCTTCCTCGGCAACATCGGGCCGGACTATTTCCCCAATGTCTCGGACGCGACGCCGCTGTACCGGACCCGCGACGGCGGCGGCAGCTGGGAGCCGGTCGTGATCGATGGTCCGGCGGTGAAGGGCATCTGCGCCATCGACGTGCTGAAGACGCCCTTCATCAACGCGGGCGTTCTGGACCACCGGGTGACGATCCGCGCCGCCGGCCGGGTCGGCGGTCCCGCCTTCCTCGCCACCTCTCGCGACAGGGGCGAGACCTGGACCTCTGAAGACCTGTCGGCCCATACCGGCATGATCCTGGACGTGCATTTCGTCAGCGAACAGGTCGGCTTCATCTGTGGCGCGTCGAGCCCCGAGGTCCAGGCGTCCACCGCCGTCATCCTGCGCACCGGCGATGGTGGCCGGACCTGGTCGCGGGTCTATGAGGGAAGCCGGACCTTCGAGCTGACCTGGAAGATGAGCTGGCCGTCGGCCACCGTCGGCTATGTCACGGTGCAGAGCTACAATCCCGACACGACGGCGTCGCAACGCTATGTCGCAAAGAGTGTCGACGGCGGCCTGAGCTGGCGGGAACTGCCCCTCGTCGACAACGCTGCGGTGCGGGCGTTCGGTATCGGATTCGTCGATGAGAATCGCGGCTGGGTCGGGGCGGTGCCGAACGGGTTTGAAACCACGGACGGCGGCGCCAGCTGGAGTCCGGTCCAGATGGGCAACGCCGTCAACAAGATACGTGTAGTCCCGCGCCCGGGCGGCGGCCACGTCGTGTTCGCCATCGGCGTCGAACTGCACCGGCTCGACCTGCCGGGCTGAAGG
>CAZFQC010000425.1:0-1977 GCA_964520795.1 uncultured Brevundimonas sp. | reverse complement strand
CGGGCGCACCCGCCGAAACCGTCCGTGAGTCGCCGTCGCGGCGAAGGGTCGCTATAGAGGCCGCCTCCCGCTCTCCCCCGGACGGAATTCCCCAATGCGCTATCTGCACACCATGGTCCGGGTGACCGACCTCGACGCCTCGTTGCGCTTCTACTGCGACCTGCTGGGTCTGGAGGAGATGCGGCGGATGGAGAATGAGGCCGGACGTTTCACCCTGGTCTTCCTGGCCGCGCCCGCAGACCGGGATCGATCCGACGCGGACCGGTCGCCCGAGGTCGAACTGACCTTCAACTGGGATCCGGACCCCCAGCCGTATGGGGGCGGACGCAATTTCGGTCACCTGGCCTACAAGGTCGGCGACATCCATGCCGCCTGCCAGCGGCTGATGGACGGTGGCGTGGTCATCAACCGGCCGCCGCGGGACGGCCGCATGGCCTTTGTCCGTTCGCCGGACGGCATCTCCATCGAACTGCTGCAGGAGGGCGCTCCGCTGACGCCCGCCGAGCCCTGGGTCTCCATGCCCAACTCCGGGAACTGGTGACCATGAGAGCCTTTTCGATCGCGGCGCTGGCCCTGCTGGGCCTGACGTCGCTCGGGGCCTGCGCCTCGACCTCCGAAACCTATCCCTCGCGGACCGCCACCGAACAGCTGCTGGTCAGCCGCGCCGCCGACCGCGCCGTCGAAGGTCTGACCCTGCCGATCCCGGCCGGTTCCCGGGTCTTCGTCGATGACACCTGGTTCCGCGCCGAGACCTCGGCCTATGCCGTCAGCGCCATCCGTGCCGCCCTGTCGGACGCCGGCTACGCCCTGGCCCCGTCGAAGCTCGAGGCCGACGCCGTGTTCGAACTGCGCGCCGGCGCCCTGTCGCTGGAGCAGATGCGCCGCGTCTTCGGCCTGCCGGAGATGCGGGTGCCCATCAACGACAGTTTCAACGTCGTCTCCGTGCCGGAGCTGTCGATCTACAGCCGCCGCGACCGCGTCGGCGTGGCCGAATTCTCGGGCTTCCTCTACGAGCCCCGCACCGGGGCCCCGCTCGGTGCCGTCCTGCCCATGACCGGCGAATTCCGCATCCGCAGCCACAAACTGCTGATGATCGTCGCCTGGGGCCAGCAGAGCATCGATCCGGGCGAACGCGACCCCGGCGACAGCTGGCGGGAGTTCTAGGCCCCAGGGTCGAGAAGACACTGTGTCCCGGAAAGGCGTGACGCTGGTCCGGAATTGCGCGGGTTCAGCCCGTTTCCGCTGACCTTGCCTGTCGACCGCTCCTGCGCCGGAGCCGCCGTGAAACCCTGTTGTCAAAGACCGCGCCGCCATCCGCGGAGGGCGACGGATCATTTTACCGCGGGGCGCCCGGGACGATGGATGATTTCCGGCGGCAAGGAGCGGGAAGGGCGAAATCGGGGTCGGGAGGGGCGGGATTATACGGGGCGGGAAGACATGGCTCCGGCTGGATCCATCGGGCCGTAAGCGACGCGATGAAGCGTCCAGCCGGCCGCCGCGCCGGGGGGCGCAAACGCAGCGCAAAACAGGAGGGCAGGAGCGGAGAGGACTCCGAGCGCGGCGATGACCAGAATGGCCGCGCCGCCTGCGAGCAGGGCGCCCAGGGCTGTCGCGACCCGAGCGGAGCGCATGCCCGCGTTCTCCATCATCCACCAGACCGGTGCGCCGAGGACGACGAGACCGACGAGGAACATGGGTGCAAACATCATCCAGGCCCCCAGCAAATAGACAGGGGCCATGAGCAGCCCGTTCCCGCCGTCGCCTGCCACCAACGACTGCCAGGCGACAAGGGCCGCAGCCTCGAGGCCCACGACCCCGCCGCCTATGGCCGCCGCAGCGAAGACCGCTCGGACCCTGTACCGCGGACCTTTTCTCATCGTCCCGCCTCCACCACCACCAACGCGCCTTGCCGATCCATCCCTTCCGGCGTCCGCACCTCCCACGCCAGTCCCAGCCGTTCCAGAAGCTGGATGAAGC
>CAZFQC010000424.1:0-1984 GCA_964520795.1 uncultured Brevundimonas sp. | reverse complement strand
GGGGCGGCCTGTGGCTTCGGGACGCCACGCTGCGCGCGGTCTTTCCGGTTCGGAGAGCCGGCGCATGACGATTGACCCCGCCATTCCCGAACACCTCACCCGGCTGTCGATCCGTCGCGAGTTCGACGCCCCGCGGGCGCTTGTATGGAAGATGTGGACCGATCCGGTGCATGTCGCCGTCTGGTGGGCACCCCGGCATTACACGACGCCCGTCGTGCAGATGGAGGTCCGGCCGGGTGGGGCGATTCATGTGGTGATGCAGGCACCCGACGGCAGTGAGCACCCCTTCGACGGCCGCTTCATTTCGCTGGACGAACCCGAACGGCTGGTGATGCGCACCTGGGTCAACCATCCCGACGGCTCGACCTGGTTCGAAGTCGAGCAGACCGTCCTGCTCGAAGAGGTTGATGGCCGGACAACCCTGCGGCTCGAGGTCACGACGATCACGGCCGGCGCCGATGCGCTCGGGGCGCTCTCCGGCATGGACGCGGGCTGGAACGGCAGCCTCGACAAGCTGGAAGCCCACGTCCGGGCGGTGACCGGAGCCTGAGATGCGGAAAGGCATCCCCGCCCCAGGACCGGACGCCTATGTCGCCACGCTGGACGGGTGGCGGCGGGAACTCACCCAAGGCCTGAGGACCGCCGTCCGCCCGGTCGGCGGTCTGACCGAGGTGATCAAATGGGGCCATATCGTCTACCTCGGCGTGGGACCGGTCCTGCTGATCCGCGTCGAGGAGAAGCGGGTCCTTCTCGGCTTCTGGCGCGGCCAGCGGCTGCGTGACCTCGAACCGCGCCTGACGCCTGGCGGTCAATACGAGATGGCGACGCTGAAGCTGAGAGAGGGCGACGCGATCGATCCGGAGATCGTCACCGCCCTGACCTGCGCCGCGGTCGACCTGAACGTCCGGCTCGGCGATCCGACCAGGAACCTGAACAAGGAGACGAACTGATGAACCGATGGACCTGGCACCGTCTCGCCGGACTGACGGCGACCGCGCTGGCCATGGCGCTGATTGCGCAGCCCGCGGCCGCCCAGGCCCAGACCCCCGCCGCCATTGCGGCGGAAGGGGGAACAACTGCGCCTCGCGCCGGGTCAGCCCCCGTCGAAGGCGGGGAAATTCGTTATTTCATTCACGGCGACCTCGCGTCGGGAAAGACTCCGCTGCTGGTCTTGCACGGTGCTTTCATGTCGTCGGGCGCGATGGATCCTCTGACCGATCTGCTGACGGACCGGCCGCTGATCGTGCTGGACCAGCGCGGCCATGGCCGAACTGGAAACCTGCCCGGGCCGATCACCTATGAGGTGCTCGCGGATGACGCCGCCTCTGTGCTGGCTGACGCTGGCGTCGGGCAGGCCGATGTCTTCGGCTATTCCATGGGTGCCGGCGCTGCCCTGCAGCTGGCCCTGCGCCATCCGGAGCGGGTGAAGCATCTGGTCCTGGCGTCAATCACCTTCAATGAGGCAGGCGCACTGCCCGGCTTCACTCAACAAATGGAAAGCCTGACGCCCGAGGTGTTCGCCGGATCGGTTGTTGAGTCAGACTTCAGGCGCCTGTCGCCAACCCCCGACGCCTTTCCGACCCTGGTCGAGAAGGTCAGGAGAATCGGCCGGGGCCAGGACTGGTCGGCGGAGCAAATTCGCGCCCTGACCTCCCCGACCTTCATCATCATCGGCGATCACGACATGGTCCGGCCGGAGCATGCCGTCGAGCTCTACCGCCTGCGCGGCGGCGGAGACACGGCGCGCGCGTCCCAGCCCTTCCTGACCGAGGCACCCCCCGCCCGGCTGGCTGTGCTGCCTGGAAATACGCATGTCGACGTCTTCGGCGATCCGGCTCTGCTTGCCGCCATGATCCTGCCGTTCCTCGACGACCAGACACGTCCCCTGCCCCCGGGCTTTCAGTAAAAAACCACCCTCGGAGACCTGGCCATGCGCCGTATCAGAACCGCCACCTTCGTCTCCCTCGACGGCGTCATCCAGGCC
>CAZFQC010000423.1:0-2001 GCA_964520795.1 uncultured Brevundimonas sp. | reverse complement strand
CGATCCCGACCTGGCGGCCCGGGCCTATCCGGCCAGCGCAAGTTCCAGCGGCGCGTCGGCCTCAACCGGCCTGGCCCCGCCCCGATAGCGATGCACGTTCGATACCGGCCAGAGCCTGTCTGACAGGTGGGCCCAGAGACTGTTGATCTCGAAGGCGGCCTGGCTGTCCGGCTGGGCCTCCTGGGCACCCAGCCCCCGCCACATGGCGCTCTGGTAGGCGACCCGGTGCCGCAAGCCGATTTCGGCAATGGGAAAACGATAGGCCGACAGGGTCTCGACCGCCTCACGGATCAGCCGCGGCTCCACGCCGTTCCGGCGCACCGGTGCCTGGTTCAATACGAACATGCCCTGACGATGCAGATTCGACACCATCTCGACGGTCCGGCCTACGGCCTGCAGATCGAAATAGCAGGGCCGGACCACGATGAGGCACAAATCCGCCATCCGGGCCGCCTCGGCCGCCTCGGCCGCGAGCGACGGTCGGGTGTCGATGACCATCAGATCCAGAGCCTGTCGCTGCGCCGCGCAGTGGGTGTTGAACAGCACGCCGCTCCGGCCCTCCACCACCACGGGCCATTCGGCGGTGCGCTCCCGGGACCAGTCCAGGGATGACCTCTGCGGATCCATGTCGACAAGGATGGTGCGTCTCCGGGCCGCGGTCGCCGCGGCCGCCAGGTGCACGGCCAGGGTCGATTTCCCTGACCCACCCTTCAATGACATCACCGCGATCGTCTTCATGCGCGCAAGCCCCCCCGGCAAGTTATGATTGCCGCTGCGACGCCCCTGTTGCAGAACATCGTTACGGTTTGTTAACCATAGCTTCACAACCCGCCACGTCAACGAATCCAGGGTGTTGTAACCGCCCACAGGCAAGCCACTGCAGTCGTTGCGCTTTGCTGTGAAACTCCATCCGCACCCGGACGTCGTGAGCGAATAATCCACAAAATATCGACCGGGCAGATTCGAAAATCCGGTCGCCAGGCCCGGCAGGGCGCACAAGAGTCTCACAACCCCGCGCCGCCGATGCCTGCGCCGGACGGGGAGAATCCCGGAATAGCGGCCGGTGGCAGGAACGCCTCAATGCGCACCATGCATCCCCTGAAAGAAACCGGGCCGTCCTCGGGACGCCGCGAGGCGCTCATCCAACAGGTCCGCGCCGAAACCGGCATCGACGAACCCATGATCGCCCGCCTCGTCGACGCCTTCTACGAGCGCGTCCGCGCCGATCTCCTGCTCGGCCCGGTCTTCGCTGACCGGATCAGCGACTGGGGCCCGCACCTGCAGCAGATGCGCCTGTTCTGGTCTTCGGTGGCCCTGATGAGCGGCGTCTATCACGGACGGCCGATGCCCAAACACCTGCCCCTGCCCGTCGACGCCCGCCATTTCGACCGCTGGCTGGAACTGTTCGAGGGCACGGCCGCCGAGATCTGTCCGCCCGTCGCCGCGGCGCATTTCATCGAACGCGCCCGCCGCATCGCTGAGAGCCTGGAACTGGGCATCGCCGGCGCTCACGGCGTATTGCTGCAGAAGGGCGAGCGCTATCTGCGGCCGACCGAGGCCTGGACGCCGCCGGCCTGACGGCCTTGCGCTGACATCGGCTGTCGGCAGGGCCTGCCGCCCCGTTCATGTTCTCACATTGTTCTTGCTGAAACCCGCGAATTGATCCCCATATAGCGGCGTCGCGCCGGACCCTCCCCGGCCCTGTCGCGTTCCCGGACTCCCAGCCTTCAGGCCCCATGACCGAAAAGCACAACTTCATCCGCGTGCGCGGCGCCCGCGAGCACAATCTCAAGGGCGTCGACCTCGACATCCCGCGCGAGAAGCTCGTGGTCATGACCGGCCTGTCGGGCTCGGGCAAAAGCTCGCTCGCCTTCGACACCATCTATGCCGAGGGCCAGCGCCGGTATGTCGAGAGCCTCAGCGCCTACGCTCGCCAGTTCCTCGAACTGATGGGCAAGCCCGACGTCGACCTGATCGAGGGCCTGTCGCCGGCGATCTCGA
>CAZFQC010000422.1:0-2004 GCA_964520795.1 uncultured Brevundimonas sp. | reverse complement strand
GAACAGGAGGCCCGCTGATGGCGACGGTGACCGTCGAGATCAACGGCCGCCCCTACGCCGTCGGTTGCGCCGACGGGCAGGAGGAGCGGGTTCGCATCCTGGCCAAACAGTTCGACGGCCATGTGCGGCAGGTGGCGGGCGAGGTCGGCCATGTCGGCGACATCCGCCTGTTCCTGATGGCCGGCCTGATGCTGGCCGACGAACTGCATGAGGTCCGGATGGGGAACCCCGGCGCATCCGCCGTGCCGGCCGCCGCGTCGAGCGACGGGGTGGCCGAGGCGCTGAACGCTGTGGCCGCGCGGCTGGAAAAGATCGCCCAGGGGCTTTGACCCGCGGCCATTGTTCCGCCCCGGCTTAGGGACTATCCTGATCGACGGCGGGTCCTGCTGCGGCTCTCGTCGAAGGCAACATTTCCTCGCGACCTTAATTCACTCGAAGGGAGCTGTCCCTGATCAGGCTCGTGGGCCTGGGCACACGGCGCCCACCTGGCTACCCAGGTCGAGAGGATTTAAACGCCCTTCACGGCTCTTGTGGCGCCGCCAACCCATCCCCTTTGGGGCGCTAACGCGCGCGACGCGGTCGCTCGCTGCTTGAGCGCGGCCCATGCGCGGAGTAGGGCTGCCGCGCGTGCTCGACGCGGCCGGACGGGTCCTTCCATGACCGACAAGCAGCAGCTCCGCGCCGCCATGCGGGCCACGCGCAAGCGTCTGGCCGGGCTGGACGCCGGAGCGGCCGATCGCGCCGCCGGGCAGGCCGGTGCCCTGCCGCCCGGGCGGATCGTCGCCGTCTATCGCGCCATCGGATCCGAACTGGACGTTGAGGCCCTGTCGTGGGCGCTGATCGAGGCCGGTCGCGAACTCTGCCTGCCGGTCGTGGTCGAACGGGACGCGCCGATGACCTTCCGCCGCTGGTCTCCGGGCGAGCCGCTGGAACTGGATGAGGCGGGCGTGCCCGCGCCGTTTCCGCTGGCCGAGGTCGTCGAGCCCAACCTGATCCTGACGCCCCTGCTGGCCTTTGACGCCCGGGGCGGACGGCTGGGGCAGGGCGGGGGCTATTACGACCGGACATTCGCGGCGCGGCCCGGTGTCACCCGGATCGGCTTCGCCTATTCCGGGCAGGAGGTCGAACACCTGCCCGTCGAACCCCACGACATTCGCCTGCATGGCGTTCTGACCGAGACCGGCTATAGACCCTTCGCATGAGACTGGCTTTTTTCGGTGATGTCGTCGGCAAGTCCGGACGTGACGGCCTGAGCGATCACCTGCCGGGCCTGAAGCGCGATCTCAAGCTCGACTTTGTGGTGGTCAATGCCGAGAACGCCGCCGGCGGATTCGGCATCACCGAGAACACCGCGCGCGAGCTGTTCATGGCCGGCGCTGACTGCCTGACCCTCGGCAACCACAGCTGGGACCAGCGCGAGGCCCTGACCTATATCGTGCGCGAACCGCGCCTGATCCGTCCCGCCAACTATCCGCGCCTGATGGACGCCCCCGGCGCCGGGGCCAATCTGTTCGAGACCCAGAGCGGCAAGACCGTGCTGGTCATGAACGTCCTGGGCCGCATCCATATGGATCCGATGGACTGCCCGTTCAGCGCCGTCGAGAAGGAGCTGGCCGCCTGCCCGATGGGCGTCGCGGCCGACGCCATCATCGTCGACATGCATTGCGAGGCCACCTCCGAGAAGATGGCCATGGGCCATTTCTGCGACGGCCGGGCCAGCCTGGTGGTCGGCACCCACACCCATGTCCCGACCGCCGACTGCCAGATCCTGCCCGGCGGCACGGCCTACCAGACCGACGCCGGCGGCTGCTGCGACTACGACAGCGTCATCGGCAATGAGAAGGAAGAGCCGCTGCGGCGCTTCACCACCCGGCTGTCTGGCGGCCGCTATGTCCCGGCCCACGGCCCCGCCACGATCTGCGGTGTCTATGTCGAGACCGACGACAGGACCGGTCTCGCCACCCGCGTCGAGCCGATCCGCGTCGGCGGGCGGTTGAGCCAGGC
>CAZFQC010000421.1:0-2006 GCA_964520795.1 uncultured Brevundimonas sp. | reverse complement strand
CGGAAGGTCCGCCTTGAAGTGGCATCATCGAGAATGAGGCGCGGAGGCGACAGGCTGGCTCGCACCAGCCTCAAGTCGGGGGGGCGTCGCCGCCTCCGCCGGGAAATAACGGAGAGCGCGGTGCCGGGTTCCCGCCGGCCCGAAACTTTTTTCGCCCGTCCCGCAACGCCGGAACGGCAGCGGTTCGGGCGGCGTTCAGGCGGTCGGAAACATCGTCCACGGAGTTCGGTCCATGACCCACCCATCGCCCCACGACAAGGCCGCCGACGCGGTTCACGAGGGCCGTCCAGTAGAGGCGCAGTATGTTCGCGGCGGCGGCAAGGGCCGGCGCATCCTCGTCATACTGGTGATCTCGCTGACGGCTGTCGCCGTGCTGCTGCTCGGCATGTGGGCCCTCAGCCAGGGCGGGTTCGCCGACACCAATCCCAATACCGGTGCCCAGCCCGTCGATGTTCAGGCCTTTGACGGCGCGGGCCCTGCGCCCGCCCCGGCACCCGCGCCGCAATAGCCGGCCCATACGAAACGGCCCCGGTCCTGCGACCGGGGCCTGTCTGCTGCGTTCGGGGTCGAAGACCTAGGCCGCGGCCTTCTCGCGGGACGGATGGAAGAACAGGGCCTGGCTGATCGCGGCCTTCACCGTTTCCGGCTGGAACGGCTTGGTGATCAGGAAGGTCGGCTCGGGTCGTTCGCCGGTCAGCAGCCGCTCGGGGAAGGCGGTGATGAAGATGACCGGCACATCGATGCGCTTGAGGATGTCCTTGACCGCATCGATGCCCGATGAGCCGTCGGCCAGCTGGATATCGGCGAGGACCAGCCCCGGGCGATGGCGGGCGACGGCGTCGACGGCCTCGTCATGGGTTGTCGCCGTGCCCGTGACCCGATGGCCCAGTTCCCTGACCAGGCTCTCGATGTCGGCCGAGATGATGGCCTCGTCCTCGATGATGAGCACATCAGTGGCCAGTTCGGCGTCGATGTCGGCCTGGGCTTCGGTGATCAGACGTTCGACGTCATGGGCGTCGGCGTCGAGAATCTGGGCCGCCTCGGAGGGCGTGAAACCCTCAAGCGCGGTCAGCAGGAAGGCCTGTCGCGAGCGCGGGGCGATCCGCATCAGGCGGCGTGAGGCGTCGCCGTCCGGACCTTCGAGGCCGCTCTTGTCCTCAAGCTGGGCCCCTGTTGTGGTCCAGATGGCGTGGAAGACGTGATAGAGCGCCACGCGCGGCGTCATTTCGGCCGGCAGTTGCCGTTCGCCGGCGGCCAGGGCCTCGAGAGCGACCCGGACGTAGTTGTCGCCCGTGGTCTGATCGCCGGTCAGCGCCCGGGCGTATCGACGAACGTAGGGCAGGTGCGGCGCAAGGCGGGCCAGCAGGCTCATGAATCAAGATCCCCGACGATGACAGCTCCATGGATGGAGCCTCAGCAGTGCCGGACAACGTATCAAATCGGCCACGGTTCCGCTTCGGCGCACAAGCTTGAGCATTTATCGCTCGTTCCATAGGAACCGGGCCTGCGGGGCGGCGTTCCGGCACTCGCAACAACTATCGTCAGGGTGGCGGCCGTTTTCTCGATGACAGACAAATCCAATCCCCCCGGCAAGCCCCCCAGGGGCGGCGCGAGCCTGGAGGAAGCCCGACTTCGCCAGCAGGCGATCGGCGTGAAACTGCGCCACATGTTCGATGAGGTCGTGAACGAGCCGGTCCCGGACGAGTTTCTCGACATCCTGCGCCGGGCCGATGAGCGCTCGTCGGGCGAGGGCGGCACATGAGCGGCGCCACCAGCCCGCCGCCGAAACCCGATTCTGCAGACGACGATGCCTTCAAGCGGGAACTGGTCGTGCTGATTCCCCACCTGCGCGCCTTCGCCCGCACCCTGACGGGCGATCCGACCGCGGCGGACGACCTGGCCCAGGACGCGATGATGAAGGCCTGGGACGCCCGGGCCAGCTATCAGATGGGCACCAATATGAAGGCCTGGACCTTCATGATCCTGCGCAACCAGTTCTATTCCGA
>CAZFQC010000420.1:0-2006 GCA_964520795.1 uncultured Brevundimonas sp. | reverse complement strand
GCTTCCGCCATGCCGATCGTTTCGCCGAGCTCGACGGCTTCGGCCCGGTCGATACACTGGACACGACCGACACCATCGACCGTTCGGGTTTCGTCAGGCTGGCCATCTCCAATGTGCTGGGTCTCGACCACCGGGTCACGGCGGCCGTCTCGGACATCGAACGCAGCACCTACAGCGCCTTTCCCTCGACCTATCAGGGCGAGCACCGGTTGTGGCGTTGGCAGGCCGACAGTCGCGGGGCTGGTCCGGTGCGCTACGCCTTCGGGGTCGAACGCGAGGAGACCGGGGCCGATCTCAATGGGTACAGCGCCGGCCTCGGCGTCGACTCGGCCTTCGGGGCGCTGAGCTGGGAGGCCTCGGACCGGCTGACGCTCAATCTCGGCTTGCGGCATGACGCGACTGACGACTTCGGCGGGGAGACGACCGGCCGGGTCTCGGCGGCCTGGCGGCTTGACGGGGGGATGACCCTGTCGGGCGCCTTCGGCACTGGCTTCAAGACGCCCAGCGTCAGCCAGGCGGTGTGCGACTTCTGCTTCGTCCTCCCGGGCACGGTGGTCCCGTCGCTGGTTCCTGAATATGCGAGGGGCGGCGAGATCGCCCTGGGCTGGCGGTCGGCCGACGGGCGGTTCGACGGTCGCGCGACCCTCTACCGGCTCGAGGTCGAGGATCAGATCGACGGCTTCTTCGATTCCGGAAGCTTCGAATTCTACTACGTCAACATCGCCGAGACCCGGACCGACGGGGTCGAGCTCGAAGGCCGGGCCGTACTGGGCTCGGGTTTCGACCTCAGCGTCGCATACGCCTGGACCGACGCGGTCAATGAAACGACCGGTGCCGCCATTCTGCGTGTTCCTGAACAGGCCGGATCGGCGACCCTGGGCTGGACCGGCGGCCGCTGGTCGGGCGCCCTGACGGTGCGCGCGGAGGGCGACATGCCCGACTCGGGCGGAACGCGGGACCGGTTCGTCACGGCGAACCTGAATGCGGCCTGGGATGTGACGGAAACGGTCACCCTGACCGCCCGGGTCGAGAACCTGACCGACGAGGACTGGCAACAACTGCTGGGCTATGGCGAGCCGGGTCGGTCCGGCTCGGTCGGGATCAGGCTGCGCTACTGATCCGGCGGGGGCCGGCGGCGATCGTCGCCGGCTCCAGCTGCATGGACGCCCAGTCGAGGTCGGGCGTCTGGGCATGGGCCGCAGCGATGACGGCGCGCAGTTCGGCGGCCGAGGCGATGCTGGCGACGACGGCGGACACCTCGGGCAGGCCCATGGCGTATGCGAGGGTGGCCTGCATCGGATCGACGCGGGCCTCAGCCAGACGCCGCCGGATGCGCGACAGGGTCGGGGCGTGGCGGTGCATTTCGAGGGGCAGGGCCTCGCCGCTCATGAACAGCAGGCCATCGGCGAACACCGAGGCGGCGTAAATGTCCACGCCGAGGGCCGCGAGCTCGGCGAGGGCGCCGGAATGCTGGGCCCGCTGGTCCAGCAGATTGCATTTCAGCTGGACGACGTCGGGCTGGAAGCGCCGGGCCAGCAGCGCCGGGCCGTCCTCGACCGTGGCGCAGAAACCGATGCGGCGGTACAGGCCGCGGTCCTTCAGGGCCAGCAGGCGGTCCCAGAGGGCGCGGCCCTCGGCGCCGGCCAGGTCGGCGGCAGCGGAGACGAGCAACAGATCGCCGCGTGGCAGGCCGAGACGCTCCAGCGAGCGGCGGGCGCGGGCCTCGACCCGGTCGACGCCGTCGCTGACGGATACGGTGCGCACAGAGACCTGAAAGGGCGAAGGGAAGGGCCAGGCCTGGCCCAGCCAGCGCTCGCCGTCGCCATCGGGCTTGGTCGCGACGCGGGAGACGCCGGAATCGGCCGCGGTCTGGAGCAGCAGGCGCAGGGATTCCTCGCGCGCGCCGGCGGGCGCGGGAATGGCGCGGTCGGGCTGATGCACGACGGCCAGAGCCAGTTTGTCGACCGGGGACGGAGAACGGCTTGGGATCACCCCCGGACTGTGAC
>CAZFQC010000419.1:0-2029 GCA_964520795.1 uncultured Brevundimonas sp. | reverse complement strand
CCTTGCTCTCACGCTCGTCGCCGCACTTGCCGGACATCCGGGGGCGCAGGAGCCTGATCCTTCCCTGGCTTTCGAAGTCGCCTCGGTAAAGCCCGGCTCCGCCAGAACCGGCGGACCGATGATGATGGGCATGCGACCGCAGGGCGAGCGGTTCACCGCGACGAACGTCCCGCTGGCCACGCTCGTCAGCCTTGCCCATCAGGTGAAGATCAATCAGCTCATCGGCGTGCCCGAGTGGGCGAAGGACGAGCACTTCGATATTCAGGCCAAGGCGCCCGGTGGTACGCAACTGGTGATGCAGATGGGCGGCGGCGGGAACCTCGCCCCGATGCTCCGGAACCTGCTGACCGATCGGTTCGCGCTGAAGACACACAGGGAAACGCGGGAGATGCCCGTCTACGCACTCGTCAAGGTCCGCGAGGATGGCCGGCTTGGACCAGGTCTCACGCCGTCGAAGATCGATTGCGAGGCCCTGATGAAAGCCGCTCGCGCGGCCGGCAGCCCACCACCATTCGGTCCGCCGAAGCCCGGTGAGCGACCGCCGTGCGGCATGATGATGGGACCGGGGCGCGCGAGCACCGGCGGCATGCCCATCACGAACTTCCTCAGCCTGCTCGAGGGTCAGGCCGGCCGCATCGTTGTGGACCGGACGGGGCTCACTGGCCCCTTTGATATCGACCTGACGTGGACGCCGGATTTCATCGCCAATCGGCCCGCCGGCTCACCGCCTCCGCAGTTCAACGGTCAGACCATCGACCCGAACGGGCCGACGCTTTTTACCGCCATCCAGGAACAACTCGGTCTGAAGCTGGAAGCCACCAAGGCGCCAGTCGAGGTGCTCGTCATCGACAGCGTCTCCCGCCCGACTCTCGACTGACCTGGGCACAGAACGCTCGGCGCGGCGCGCCGACGGTTACTGTCGGGCGTCCACGACGTCGAGGCGATTCGCCTTGGCGTAGGTCAGGATCGCGCGATCGGCGGTCACGAGCCTGGCGCCGAGACGGCGCGCCGTGGCAACGAGAATGCGGTCCACAGGATCCGCCAGCACTGTCCTCGGAATCCGGCCTCCTTCCAAGGCGACCGTCACCGTCAACTCGGCCACTCTCACGCCATCGGTCTCCAACGCCGCCTCGATCCACGATTCGACGGGGTGATGCAACGCGATGCGCCCTTCCGAGTACAGCGCGGTCACTTCGAAGACGCTGGCAGGTGACACCCGCAACTGATCGCGCGCAGCCGCATGTTCGATCAACCGGGACGCCTTGCGCCCAAGACGCCCGTCGCCGTCTCCAGCCCAGAGCCACACGTGCGTATCGAGGAGCAACACTGCCGCGTTGTCCTAGTCGAGCGAACCGCCACGCTTGTTCACGTCCCATTCACCATCGATCGGATCGAACGGGCGGTCGTAGCGCAGCACCGTGCCCTTCATCGATCCAATGAACTTCGTGGGACGCGCCTTCTTCTCCTCGTACCGCACGACCTTCGCCACCGGTTTGCCGTGCTTCGTCACCACGATGTCCTGCCCGGACTCCCGCACGCGGTCCAGTAATTCCAGACACGTGGCCTTGAACTGGGCGGCTCCCACGTAGGTAACGGGCTGCTCGCCGTGCCGACGACTGAGCGACTTCGGCTTCGTCATGACCATAAATATATGACCACTTTTACACTCCGACAAGCCCCCTCGTCCTCGTCCCTGCATGTTGCGGGCTGGACCGGTCCACGACCAATTCATCTACACGCGCTTGTATTACAACCACACTTGTAGTAGATCATTGCGGCATGCCGACGCCGCGACTCAGCAAACTCGAGCTCACCATCATGGACGCCCTCTGGAACGGGGGCGCGCAGTCCGTCCGGGAGATTCAGGAGCGCCTGCCCGAAGCCACGCGCCCGGCCTACACCACCGTGCAGACGATGGTCTACCGCCTTGAGGTCAAGAAGGCGGTGCGGCGGGTCAGGAAAATCGGCAACGCGCACATCTTCGAGGCGGTCGTCTCAAAGGGCCATGCCCAGCGGCGCCTGATCGACG
>CAZFQC010000418.1:0-2033 GCA_964520795.1 uncultured Brevundimonas sp. | reverse complement strand
AGCTGCCGGCCATCGCCGAACAGGTGACCATGACCGAGCGCCGCTCCATGGCCGCAGAGCGCGCCGCCATGGACCGCTACATGGCCGCCTTCCTGCAGGAGAGGGTCGGGGCGACCTTCCCCGGACGCATCACCGGCGTGACCCGGTTCGGCCTGTTCATCCGGCTGGACGAGACAGGGGCGGACGGCCTGGTCCCGGTGTCCTCGCTGGGAACCGAATATTTCACCCATGACGACCGGTCCCACGCCCTGGTCGGCGAGCGCAGCGGCGCGCGCTGGACCCTGGGCCGCAACGTCGAGGTCCGGCTCAAGGAGGCCACCCCCATCACCGGCGGACTGGTCTTCGAGATGCTGTCCGACCCGGCTCCGCGCGATCCCAACGCCCCCGCGCCCCGGTTGGGCCAGCGCGCCCGCGGCCCCGGCGGCGGCGGCTTCCCGAAGCGGGGGTCCGGCCGCCCCGGCGGCCCCAAACCGCCCGGCGGCGGACGCCCTTCCGGCGGGCTCAAGGGTGTCCGCAAGGGCAAGCGGCGCTGACGATGGAATTCGTCACGACTTCGCCGCACAGCTTCGGCTAGTCTCTCCGCGGGAGGAACAGATGATCAGACTGAACCGGAGCGCGGCCGCCCTTCTGGCGGCCTTCCTGCTCGCCGCGCCCGCCGCCGCAAACGACAGCGTCGCCTCCATGGGCGCCGGTGGTCTCGTCTTCCAGCGCACCGACGGCATCGAGATGCGGTCCGAGGACCTCTATGTCTCGGCGCGGGAAATCCGCGTCCGCTACCGCTTCTACAATCGCACCGACCGGAACATCGCCACCCTGGTCGCCTTTCCGATGCCGGATCTGCTCGGGGGCATAGAGGGCGACGTCGCCGTCGAGGATCCGCTGGGCATGCCCTTTACGACCCTGGTCAATGGCCGGCGCGTGGCGACCAATGTGGAACAGAAGGCCGTGTTCGGCACCGTTGACCATACCGGGCTGATCCGGGGCCTTGGCCTGCCGCTCTCTCCCCGCGGCGAGGCGACGATGCAGGCGCTGGCCACCCTTCCCCAGCCGCAGATCGACATGCTGATCGAGATGGGTCTGCTGGAGGACCGGTCATGGACGGACGCCGGCGTCCGCCACGTGGAGCTGGTGCCCCTGTGGACGCTCAAGACCACCCACTACTGGACCCAGGTCTTCCCGGCCGGACGTGAGCTCGAGGTCCGGCACCGCTATGCGCCGGCGATCGGCGGTTCGGTCGGCAGCATTTTTGGTGACCCCGCCCTGGAGGCCGGGGACAGTGAGACAATCGCCCGCTACTGCGTCGACAACGCCTTCCGGGCCGGGGCCCGGCGGATGCGGTCCCGCCGCCTGCATCTGAGCGAGACCTGGGTCGACTACATCCTCACCACCGGTGCCAACTGGGCCGAGCCGATCGGCGACTTCCGGATGGTGGTCGACAAGGGTCGGTCGCGTAATCTGATCAGCTTCTGCGGCGAGGGCGTGCGCAAGATCAGTTCGACGCGGTTCGAGATCCGGCGGCGCAATTTCACGCCCACCCGGGACCTGTCGGTGCTAATCCTGAGCGGTGAACGCATCCACGACTGAACCCTTCGATTCCGCCCGTGACCTGACCGACGCACCGCGCGTCGCCGGACGCCAGCCGCCGAAGGACGCCGCCACCCTGATCCTGACCCGGGTCCGCAAGGGGTCTGCCGAGGTCCTGATGGGCCGCCGCGCGCCGGGTCATGTCTTCATGGCCTCGAAATGGGTATTTCCCGGTGGTCGGATCGACCGATCGGACTTCAACGCCGCCGCCGCCAACGATCTGCCGGCGGCCGATACGGCCCGGCTGACGCGCGAGGTCCCCGCCCGCCGCGCCCGCGCCCTGGCCCTGGCGGCCGTGCGCGAGACCTTCGAGGAAGCCGGCCTGCTGCTGGCCGCCGAGGCTCCCGTCGCATCCGTCGCCGGACCCTGGCGCGAGTTCAGGGCCGTCGGCGCCCTGCCCGACCTGGCCGCCCTGTCCTATGTCGCCCGCGCCATCACCCCGCCGGGCC
>CAZFQC010000417.1:0-2044 GCA_964520795.1 uncultured Brevundimonas sp. | reverse complement strand
CAGATCGAGGCCAAGGCGCTGCGCAAGCTGAAGCATCCGAGCCGCAGCCGGAAGCTGCGGAGCTTCCTGGACAGCTGATACGGACAAGGGGCGGCTCGCAGGGGCCGCCCTTTTTTCTGGCGGCGTGCCCCGGCCGTAATCCCGTCAACGGGAACCGTGCGCCGCGGCCGGAAGGTTCATCACAACGGGCACAACGGGGTCACAAAGGACACGACGGGCGCGGAGATGGAGCCTCTTTCAGCGCCTTCTGCCCCGGAAACGCAATTGCGGCTTCGCCGCCTTCAGGCCGGACGCCTCAGCGGCGGGCACGACTGTTTCAGTCTCACAGAACCCGCTGTGCCCGTTGTGCATCCGTTGTGCCCGTTGTGATGAACCCGCACCCCGCCGCCCCGGGATTCTCCCCCCGCGCAAATCACCCTAGCCTCCGCGGCATGCGTCCCCTCCGCCTGTTCGCCACCGCCCTTTCGACGGCCCTGCTGCTGGCGGCCTGCAATCCGATGCGGGTCGAGCGGCCCGCCCCCGGGCGCTACCCCGCGGCCCCGACGCGCACCGAGGCGCCGCTCATGGGGGGGCTGATCGATCTGCCGCCCGACGCCGGCACGCGCGCCGCCGTGGTGCGCGAGGGCGCGGATCTGCAGCAATGCATGGCCCAGCTGACGGCCGCCCGGGTGACCTTCCGGCCCGTGCCCGACCGGGTGAACAGCGAGACCTGCGGCCTGCGGGCGGGCGGGGTGCTGGGTCCGGACATGGGCACGGTGGCGCGCATGGCGCCGGGCGATGTCGAGATGACCTGCCGGACGGCCCTGGCGCTGAGCATCTGGCGGCGCCAGTCGCTGGAGCCGGCGGCGCGCGAGATCCTCGGCACGGACGTCGTCCAGATCGACCATTTCGGCGCCTACGCCTGCCGGTCCGTGAACAACGGCGCCGGCAGCACGCGCGTCAGCGCCCACGCGCAGGCCGCGGCGCTGGATTTCGCCGGGGTCCGTCTGCGCGACGGACGGCGCATCTCCGTGACCGACGGCTGGAGCGGGGACGAGGCCGAGGCGCGCTTCCTGCGCCGCATCCGCGACGACGCCTGCCGGATCTTCGGCACGGTTCTGAGCCCCGACTACAACGCCGTCCACCGCGACCACCTGCATCTGGAAGCGACGGACACACGGTTCTGCCGGTAGGGAATTCGACGACGCCCCGGCGAGCGACTTCGACGACGTTTCGTGAATTCCCGGCGACTCCGGATACGGCTACGTCCGATTCTGGCGCAGGCGGGCGCCAGACTGACCGTCATGGAACACTATCACCTTCGCAAATACCGCGGACCCGAGGTCTGGAAACGCGTCCGCACGGCCTATGAACAGGGCCAGACCGGCCCCGAGGTGGCCCGCCGGTACGATGTCGGCCTGGCCAATCTGCGCAAGAAGGCCGCTCGCGAGGGATGGAGCCGCAGCCACCAGGCCGCCGCCGCCGACCGCGCGGCATTGGCGACGCCCGAGCCGCCGGACCCGGCCCACGATGCAGCGGCCCGGCCGGCCGACGCCCTGGCGTCGGCGGTGGCCCGCGCCTCATCAGCCCTGGCCGGGGGACGGGCGGCCGAGGCGGCCGGCCTGCTGCGCGCCGCCGAGAGCCTGGCCCGGCTGACGGGGGCGGCACCGGGCGAAGAGCCGGCCGACGCGGTCGACGCCCCCCTGACGCCCGAAGAGGACGCCGCGCGCGAGGCGGCGGCGAAGAAGGGCTGGAACGACCTGCTGGATCTGATCGAGGCCCAGGCGGACGCCCTGGCGCGCCAGCTGCTGGTGGACGTCACATTTGCGCCGGCCGTGCACAGCGGCTTCGTCCATGCGTGGCGGGCTCAGTATCTGGGGCCCGAGGCCGCGGCCCATGACCACGCCCGGATGCAGGGCAACGCCGCTCACCGCGTCGCCTTTCACTGGCACGACGACGGCCGGCCCCTGCCGGTCGATGAGGTGCGGGCAATGTACTACCAGGTGTTCCGGCGGCAGATCCGGGCGAAGGCGGGACTGCCGGCGGTGGGGCCGGGGGATGGGAT
>CAZFQC010000416.1:0-2045 GCA_964520795.1 uncultured Brevundimonas sp. | reverse complement strand
CCAGGCGGAACCCCTGTCCCGCATCAGGGAAGGAGCGAACCGGGCGAAGAGTGGTTCCGCCAGACCGGGCAGGAGGGAATAGAAGCTGGCGATCAGCCGGCCGCCGCCGCCGACGGTGATCTCCCGGATCGGATGGCTGGCGCAGTACAGGATGGTGTCGGCCACGACATGGGTCGCATAGACCGGCTGGGGGTTCTGGGTCGCATAGCCGGTCAGGTTACGGGCGTGTTTGCTGTAGGGGCTGTCGACCGCAGCCGGCTTGACCAGGCTGACCGTGATCGGGGCATCCTCGCGCATCAGCTCCATGCGCAGGGCGTTGGTGAAACCCTTTACCGCGTGTTTGGAGGCGGAATAGACGCCCTGGATCGGCAGGGGCGCGTCGGACAGGATCGAGCCGACATTGACGATGGCCCCGCCGTTGTACCGCTTGCGCAGGTGTTCGGCCGCGACCAGCGAACCGTTGACCACGCCCCAGTAGTTGGTTTCGAACAGCCGCCTCTGATCGTCCAGGTTCGTGTCGCTGATGGTGCCGTAGATCGAGACCCCGGCGTTGTTGACCCAGGTGTCGAAGCCGCCGAACAGCCGCACGCACTTCTGGGCCGCCTCGGCCAGGGCTGCCTGATCGGCCACGTCGGCGACCGCCCAGGCCGCCCGCGCGCCCGTCGCCTGAAGTTCCTCGCACAGGGCTTTCAGATCGCCTTCGCCGCGTGCGATCAGGAAGACGCAGGCGCCCGCCCGCGCCGCCCGGCGCGCCGTCGCCAGGCCGATGCCCGAGGTGGCACCGGTGATGACGATGGACTGTTCGTCCAGGGGTTTGAGCATCGCTTTGGTCATGAAACCGCCGGGTCGGTGTGTTCGTATCGGGCTGCTGGAACGGGGCCGAAACCCCGCCGGTTCCTGCTGTAGCACGCAGGCCTTACCATTCGCGACTGGTGCGCCTATCTGACGGCGCTTCCCCTGTTTCGCCGCTTTCGAGGACCGCCCGTGACCGATCACGCGCACGACCACGCTGCCGCCGCGCCCGCCGACGACCTGGCCGCCGCCTTCCAGATCGAGGGCTGGCCCGTGCGCGGCCGGATCGTGCGGCTGGGCGAGACCATCGACGCCATCCTGTCGGCCCATGCCTATCCCGAACCCGTCGCGGCCCTGCTGGGCGAGGCCTGTGCCCTGGCGGCGCTGGTCGGCTCCAGCCTGAAGTTCGAGGGCCGGCTGATCGTCCAGGCGCAGGGCGACGGGCCGGTCCGCTATGTCGTCGCCGACTATGACACCAGCGGCCATATTCGCGGCTATTGCCGGTTCGACGAGGACGAGGTGGTGGCGGCCTCGCAGGGCTTCGCCCGGCCGGGCGCGCGCTCGCTGCTGGGGCAGGGGGTGTTCGTCATGACCCTGGATCGCGGACCGGATTTCGAACGCACCCAGGGCATCACCCCGATCGAGGGCGAGAGCCTGTCGCTGGCGGCGGAACACTATTTCCAGCAGTCCGAGCAGATCCCGACCCGGGTGCGGCTGGCGGTCGGCTCGGTCGTCACCGACGAGGGCGTCGGCTGGCGCGCCGGCGGGGCCCTGATCCAGCTGATCGCCGGCGACGACGCCCGCGGTTCGACGGAAGAGGCGTGGGACCGTTCACGCGCCCTGTTCCAGACCCTGGCCGACGACGAGCTGCTCGACCCGACCGTGACGCCCGAGACGCTGCTGTACCGCCTGTTCCACGAGGACGGGGTGCGGCTGGAGGACGCCCGGGCCCTGGTCGCGCAATGCCGCTGTTCACGCGAGCGGATCGCCGGGGTCCTGACCTCGTTCGACCCGGCCGAGCGCGCGGATATGGTCGAGGCCGACGGCAAGATCCGGGTGACCTGCGAATACTGCGCGACTGTCTATGAACTGGCCCCGGAAGAGGTTGAGGCGGGCTGACGCCCGACGCTTTCCCGCCGCATTGCGAACATGAACGCGCCACAACGCGGCGTTCCCGACGACGTTCATCGAACGCGGATTACTCCTTGTTTCGGGCCATTCAGGACCCAAGAGGAGCAACTGCCATGAACACC
>CAZFQC010000415.1:0-2045 GCA_964520795.1 uncultured Brevundimonas sp. | reverse complement strand
ACCTCCTGCTCCTTCAGCGGGATGCCCAGCTTCTTGTAGATCTCGAGGATTTCCGGATCGACCTCGTCCAGCGACTTCGGCCCGTCCTTCTTCTTCGGCGCGGCGTAGTAGAACAGGCTCTGGTAATCGACCGGCGTATATTTCACCGACGCCCAGGTCGGCTCCTCCATCGCCAGCCAGCGCTCATAGGCGGCCAGCCGCCATTCCAGCATCCACGCCGGCTCGCCCTTCTTCTCCGAAATGAACCGCACGATGTCGGCGTTCAGCCCGCGCGGCGCGTATTCGGTGTCGATGTCGCTGGTAAAGCCGTGCTCATACTTCTCCAGCGCGGCGACGGCGTCGATGGTCTTCTGGACAGCGGCCATCAGGCGTCCGCTTTCGCGCGCTCGGAAGCCCGCTGGCGCTGTTTGGCATAGGCCTCGACCCAGGCGGCGGCGAACCGCTTCCAGTCGTCCTCGACCGTACCCCAGCCGCCCGAGATGCGGATGCCGCCCGTGGCCAGGGCGATCCGGCCCGTCGCCACGATGGCCCGCGACGGCTTTGTCTTGCCCGAGGAACAGGCCGAGCCGGCCGAGACCATCAGCCCCATCAGATCGAGGGTGATCAGCTGTTGCGGGCTCTCCCAGTCGGGCACGGCCATGAACAGGGTGTTGGGCAGGCGCTCGGCCCCCTCGCCGATAATGGCGGCACCGGCCGCCTTGACCACCGCCTCGGCCGCATCCCGCCAGGCGGCGTGCGCCTGTGCGGCCGGCAGGTCCCGCGCGGCGCAGACGGCAGAGGCGCCGAAGCCGGTGATCCCCGGCACATTTTCCGTCCCGGCCCGCAGGCCCCGCTCCTGCCCGGCGCCGTGCAGGATGCGCACGGCCTCGCGGCCTTCCGCCATCACCAGCGCTCCGACGCCCTGCGGTCCGCCCAGCTTGTGTGCAGACAGGGTCAGGCTGTCGGCCATCAGGGTGCGGATATCGACCGGGATCTTGCCCGCCGACTGGATGGCGTCGACGTGCAACCAGCCGCCGGCCGAGCGCACCAGCCGCGCGGCCTCCTGGATGGGCTGGATGACGCCGCTCTCATTGTTGGCGTGATGGATCGCCACCAACGCGCGGCCCGGCTGTCCCAGCAGTTGGCGCAGCTTGTTCAGGTCGACGACGCCGCGCGCATCGACCGGCAGCATCTTGACCGGCTTGCCCGAGGCCGTCGCCGCCTCGGCCACGCAGGGATGCTCCGTCGCGCCGACGATCAGCCGCTCGCAGCCGGCCGCGATGGCGCTCGCCACGGCCTGGGCGTTGCTCTCCGTGCCGCCGCTTGAAAACACGACTGCCGTCGGGTCAGCACCGACCAGTTCGGCCACGATCGCCCGCGCCGTCTCGACCCGCGCCCGCGCCCGACGGCCCGCCGCGTGGACGGCGTTGGGATTGCCGTTATCAGCCAGGGCCTCGGCCATCGCCGCCTGCACCTCGGGCCGAACCAGACCCGAGGCATTGTAGTCCAGATACACGCCGCTCACGCCGCCACTCCCACTTCTTCTGCCGTCGCCCGGCGCCGCGCCCCGGTGCGGTTCATCACCACGTCTTCCAGCGAAACACCGGCCAGATAGCGGTGGATCTCGTCGCCGAGGTCCTCCCACAGATTGTGCGTGATGCAGCGCTCGCCGGCCATCATACAGCCCTTGGGAGACGAATGGCCGATGCAGCGGGTGGCGCGGATGGGCTCGTCGACGGCCAGAACGATCTCGGCCACCACCGTCTCATGCGCGCCCTTGGCCAGCCGGTAGCCGCCGCCGGGGCCGCGCACGCTCTGCACCAGCCCGCCCTTCCGCAGCCGCGCGAACAGCTGTTCCAGATAGCTCAGCGAAATCTCCTGGCGCGTCGCGATTTCGGCCAGGGACACCGCCCGGACCACGCCGTTGGCCTGTCCGTTGCGGGCCAGATCGGCCATCGCCATTACGGCGTATCGTCCCTTGGTCGACAGACGCATCGCACACCTTCAAAAATCGCGCGCTTTTCGAGGGTCCTGTGCTAGAACCCGCGCCTTCGCAAAGGCGTCGA
>CAZFQC010000414.1:0-2057 GCA_964520795.1 uncultured Brevundimonas sp. | reverse complement strand
TCGGCGATCAGTGCGTTCAGCAACGGGTCGATGTCGCCCTCGAGGATTTGCGGCAGGCTGTGCAGGGTCAGGCCGATGCGGTGGTCGGTGACGCGGCCTTGCGGGAAATTATAGGTGCGGATGCGTTCCGAACGGTCGCCCGAGCCGACCTGGGATTTGCGCGAGTCGGAACGGGCGTCGTCCTTCATCTGGCGCTGCATGTCATAGAGGCGGACGCGCAGGTTCTTCATCGCCTTGTCGCGGTTGACGTGCTGCGACTTCTCCGAGGAGGTCACCACGATGCCCGACGGGAAGTGGGTGATGCGGACGGCGGAGTCGGTCTTGTTGACGTGCTGGCCGCCCGAGCCGGAGGCGCGGAAGGTGTCGATGCGGATGTCCTTGTCCTGGATGTCGATCTCGACATCCTCGACCTCGGGCAGGACGGCGACGGTGGCGGCCGATGTGTGGATGCGGCCGCCGGCCTCGGTGGTCGGGACGCGCTGCACGCGGTGGACGCCGCTTTCGAACTTCAGCCGGCCGAAGACGCCGTCGCCGGTGACCGTGGCGATGATCTCCTTGTAGCCGCCGGCGTCGCCCTCGGTGGCCGAGTCGAGCTCGACCTTCCAGCCGCGGGTGGAGGCGTAGCGGGAGTACATGCGGAACAGGTCGCCGGCGAACAGGGCCGCCTCGTCGCCGCCGGTGCCGGCGCGGACCTCGAGCACCGCCGAGGCGTTCTCGTCGGCATCGCGCGGGGCCAGCAGCAGGGCCACGTCCCGCTCCATCTCCGGCAGACGCTCCTTGAGGGTCTGAAGCTCGTCGGCGGCCATTTCGGCCATTTCCGGATCGGCGGCCATGGCCTCCAGATCGGCCATTTCGGCCCGGGTCTTCGCCAGCGCCATAACGGCGTCGGCGATGGGCTTCATCTCCGCATGCTCTTTCGAGAGCCGGACGATCTCCTGACCGTCACTGGCCGCGCCCATGCGCGCCTCCACCTGGTGGAAGCGGTCGAGCACCTGATCGAGCCGGGCCTGGGGCAGTCGCAAGGGGAAGCGCCTCTTCAAACGGGAGGCGGTGTTTACTCCGGCCGATGCGACCCTGTCGATGCGTCGCGGCGATGGCGCGATCGTGAACGCGCGTCACAAGGACGTCAGGCCGGTATCCCCGGAGCCGGCCGGCGGCTAGCCCAACAGTCGGGCTGAGGTGCAACCAATGGGGTTGCCGAGCTTTGCTCCCGGCGGACCTGGCTGTTTCAGATCGGACTGGATGGATACCTTCCTGCTGTTCCTGATGGTCGGGGCACTGGCCCAGATCGTCGACGGTGCCCTGGGCATGGCCTTTGGCGTGATCGCCAACACGGTCCTGCTGTCGCTCGGCGTGCCGCCGGCGACGGCCTCTGCCAGCGTTCATGTCGCCAAGATCTTCACGGGCGGGGCCTCGGCCGTGTCCCATGTGCTGCACAGGAACATCCTGTGGCCGCTGTTCTGGCCGCTGGCCGTCGGCGGGGTGATCGGCGGCGTGGTCGGGGCCTATGTCCTGACCGGGGTCGACGGCGAGGCGATCAAGCCGTTCATCCTCGCCTATCTGCTGGCCATGGGCGCCTGGGTGCTCTGGCGGGCGGGGCACGACATTCGGCATCGCCCCTTCCCGAGGAAGCTGAGCGGTCCACTCGGGGTGGTCGGCGGCTTCCTGGATTCGATCGGCGGCGGCGGCTGGGGGCCGACGATCACCTCGACCCTGGTCGGCGCGGGGACGGAGCCGCGCCGCGCCATCGGCACGGCCAACTCCGCCGAACTGCTGGTGACGACGGCCATATCAGCCGCCTTCCTCGTGGCCCTGCTGACCGGACGATGGGACGGCGGAGCGCTGGAAAACCATGGCTGGGCGGTGGGCGGCCTCGTCGTGGGCGGACTGATCTCGGCGCCGTTCGCCGGCTGGATCACAAAACGGGTGCCGGCTCGCGTCCTGACCTATGGCGTCGGGGGCCTGATCATTGCCCTGGGAGCCTGGCAGGCCCTGCAACTGGCCGGGGTGGTGGCCTGAACGAGAAAAGGGCGGGACCGGCCTGCGCCCGTCCCGCC
>CAZFQC010000413.1:0-2059 GCA_964520795.1 uncultured Brevundimonas sp. | reverse complement strand
TACCATCATCGGCGTGGCCATTACCTGGCAGACCCTGCGCGGCGCCATCATGGCCAATATCAAGGAGTTCGCCTCGCTGCGCGCCCTCGGCGTCGGCATGGGTTCGCTGAACCGGATCGTCATGGAACTCAGCTTCTGGGTCGGCCTCGTCGGGGTCGCGGCCGCCATCGGCCTGACCCTGCTGGTGCAGATGCTGGCCATGGCCAATGCCGTGATCATCGCCCTGCCGCCCATTCTGCTGATCATCGTCGGCGGCGGCCTCGTCGTCATCGCCATGCTGTCGGGCCTCCTGTCCCTCGGCATCCTCAAGAACAGCCAGCCCGCGGATCTGCTGCGATGACCGCTCACACCACCGCTCACGGAAAGCACGGCGACTTCGCCATCGAGGCCAAGGGGCTGATCAAGCGGTTCAAGTCCGGCAAGGCCTTCATCGAGGTCCTGAAGGGCGTGGATTTCGACGCCCGCCACGGCGACCTGACCATGGTCATGGGCCCGTCCGGCTCGGGCAAGTCGACCCTGATCGCCGCGCTGTCCGGCCTGCTGCGGCCGGAAGAAGGCCGGGTTGACACCCTCGACGTCGACGACCTGTGGAAGCTGTCGTCCGGCAGGATCGACAAATTCCGCCTCGACCACTGCGGCTTCATCTTCCAGGGCTTCAACCTCTTCCCCGCCCTGACCGCCCTGCAACAGGTCGAGGTGGTGCTGAAATTCCAGGGCCTGTCCAAGGCCGACGCCAGACGTCAAGCCACCGCCACCCTCAAGGAAGTGGGCCTCGGCAACCGCCTCAACCAGCGCCCCACGGCCCTGTCCGGCGGCGAGAAGCAGCGCGTCGCCATCGCCCGCTGCCTGGCCAAGAATCCCCAGATCCTGTTCGCCGACGAACCGACTTCAGCCCTCGATGGCGAGAACGGCCAGATCGTCATCCGGCTCCTTCGCCGCGCCGCCACCGAACACGGCGCCGCCGTCATCTGCGTGACCCATGACCCTCGCCTCGAGGAATGGGCCGACCGCGTCATCAAGATCGAAGACGGCGTCATCATCTCCGATGAGCGCCGCACCCCCAATCCCGACGCCACGCTGGCGTCGCACTGACTTTCGCAGGACCTTCCGCCATGCCCGCCTTCCTCAAGAACAAATGGCTCTGGATCGGCCTCGTGCTGATCGTCGTCATCGTCGTCACCTTCACCTTCATACAGAACGCCGGCAAGGCGAAGAAGGCCGAGGAAGAGAAGGCCGCGGCCACGCGCGTCGAAAGCCCCTATGCGGCCATCGCCAACGGCAAGGTCGATATCGAGGGCGGCATCATCCAGATCGCGGCCCGCCGCGGCGGCGTCGTCCGTGAAGTTCTGGTGCAGGAAGGCGACCGCGTCGTCGCCGGCCAGATCCTCGCCCGCCAGGAAGACGACGAGCCCCGCCTGGCCCTGCAGAGCGCCAATGCCGATGTGGCCCAGGCCGAGAGCCAGCTGCGCCTGATCCAGGTCGACATCCGTACGGCCCAGCGCGAGCATGACCGCCTGCAGCGTCTGGTCGCGTCCAACTTCGTCGCCGCCGCCCGAATGGACCAGGCCCGCGACGCCATCGCCACGGCCCAGGCCCGGCTTGCCTCCCAGCAGGCGTCCGTCCAGACGGCCCGCGCCCGCCGCGACCAGGCCGCCTACAATGTCGAGCTGACGGTGATCCGCGCGCCCCAGTCAGGCCGCATCGTGCGCCGCTACGCCAACCCCGGCGCCGGTGCCTCGACCCTGAACGTGTCCAACATGTTCGACCTCGAGCCCGACGCCCCGCGCATCGCCCGCGCCGAGATCGTCGAGAGCGACATCCCCAACATCAGCCCCGGCCAGGCCGTCGAGATCACCCCCGAGGGCGATCCGTCCAAGGTCTATGTCGGCACCGTCCTGCGCCGCGCCGCCGTTTTTGGAGCACGAAAGCTGGCCTCCGACGACCCCTCGCAGCGCTCGGACGAGCGGGTCGTGGAAGTCGTCGTCACCGCCGGCGACGCGCCCTTGCTGATCGGCCAGCGGGTGCTGGTGAAATTCATGAAGCCCGGCGAAACCGCCGG
>CAZFQC010000412.1:0-2063 GCA_964520795.1 uncultured Brevundimonas sp. | reverse complement strand
GCCGGTGCCGCTGTGGCCTCTGCCAAGCCTCCGGTGTGGAGCGATTCCGGGGATGCGCCCTTCGAGGACGTTGATGCGACGCCGGCCTATGCCCGCGGTTCGGGCGGCAAGAAGCGCAAGTCCGGCGGCGGCTCAGCCAATGAGGGTCTGGAGATCGTCAAGACGATCTTCTTCGCCCTGCTGATCGCCCTCGTTCTGCGGGTCCTGCTGTTCCAGCCCTTCACCATCCCGTCGGCCTCGATGGAGCCCAATCTCTATGAGGGCGACTACATCGTCGTGTCGAAATGGAGCTACGGCTATTCGAAACACTCGATTCCGTTCAGCCCGCCGGTCTTTGACGGCCGCATCATGCTGCCGGGCGTCAGCCACGAGCCCCGGCGCGGCGACATCGTCGTGTTCAAACTGCCGCGCGACAATGAGACGGACTACATCAAACGCCTGATCGGCCTGCCCGGCGATCGCATCCAGATGATCGACAATGTGCTGTTCATCAACGGCACGGCGGTCCGCGACGTCGAGATGAGCCGCCAGGACGTGCAGAACCTGTACGGCACCCAGCCGACCATCCAGTTGCGCGAAACCCTGCCTGAGGGCCGCGAGATCAACATCCAGGACTGGGGCCCGGGTTCGCCTGCCGACAACACGCCGGTGTTCGAAGTGCCCGCGGGTCATTATTTCATGATCGGCGACAACCGCGACAACTCTCAGGACAGCCGTTACGACCAGTCCATCGGGGTGGGCTATGTCCCGGCCGAGAACCTGATCGGCAAGGCCGAGATCATCCTGTTCTCGTGGTCGCCGGGTGCCTCGCTGTGGAATCCGGTCAGCTGGTTCTCGAAGGTCCGTCCGAGCCGGTTCTTCACCGTCCTTCACTGATGGCTGACCGACGGGCCGAGGCTGTTCAGGCGCTGCGGCGCCGCCTCGGCCACGCGTTCCGGGATCCGGCGCTGCTGGACCTGGCCCTGACTCACGCCAGCGTGGGGGAGGGGGCCGAGCGCGATGCGCGGGGCCGACCGTTCGCCGACAACCAGCGGCTGGAGTTCCTGGGCGACCGGGTGCTGGGGCTGCTGGTCGCCGACCGGCTGGTGCGGGACTTTCCCGGCTCCGACGAAGGCGAGATGTCCTCGCGCCTGCATGCGCTGGTCGACAAGGCTGCCTGCGCCCGCGTGGCCGAGGCCCTCGGCGTCGGCGACGCCATGCGCCTGTCGCCCGGCGAGGCCAAACAGGGCGGACGGCGGCGCGAGAGCGTTCTGGGCGACGCCATGGAAGCCCTGCTGGCGGCGGTCTGGCTGGACGGCGGCTTCGAGGCGGTCCGGGCGGTGTTTGACACGGCGTGGAAGGACGAATTGTCTGCCCCGCCACAAAAATCCCTGACCAATCCGAAATCGGCCCTGCAGGAGTGGGCGCTGGGGCTCGGAAAGCCCCTGCCGGCCTACCGGATCGTGGAACGGAAGGGCTCCGATCACGCTCCCACTTTTACGGTGGAGGCCAGCGTGGCCGGATATCCGCCCTTGACCGCGCAAGGTCGTTCGCGTCAGGACGCGGAGAAGGCGGCCGCGATCGGCCTGCTGCAGCGTGAAGGCGTGATTTGACCGAGACAGAAAACCAGCGGGCCGGCTTTGCCGCCATCATCGGCGCGCCCAATGCGGGCAAGTCCACGCTGGTCAACCGGCTGACCGGAACCAAGGTCTCGATCGTCACACAGAAGGTCCAGACCACACGCTTCCCCGTGCGGGGTATCGCCATCGAGGGGAATGCCCAGATCGTGCTGGTCGACACCCCCGGCATCTTCACCCCGCGCCGCCGTCTGGACCGGGCCATGGTCGCCTCGGCCTGGGGCGGGGCCACGGACGCCGATGTCGTGGTGCACCTGATCGATGCGGCCTCGCACATCGCCTCCGAAGGCAAGGAGGGTCAGGCCGCCGACCGGCGCTCGGCTGAGGACACCGAGACCATCATCGCCAATCTCAAGGCGACGAACACCCAGGTCATACTGGCGCTGAACAAGATCGACGGCATGCGCCGCGACACCCTGCTGGCCCTGTCCCATGCCCTGTTCGAGA
>CAZFQC010000411.1:0-2074 GCA_964520795.1 uncultured Brevundimonas sp. | reverse complement strand
GTAGCCCCCCATTAAGGTTTCCGCGCCATCATCCCCGGCGACTCCGGAGACCGCGCCTTCCATGCCCATGCCCGTCGAAACGCTTCGCGGCTATCTGACCGAAGCCTTTCCCGACGCCGAGATCGTCATCGACGATCTGGCCGGCGACGGCGACCACTATCGCGCGCGCATCGTGGCCGCGGCCTTCGCCGGCCTGTCGCGCGTACGCCAGCACCAGCTCGTCTATGCCGCGCTGAAGGGCAGGATGGGCGGCGAGCTGCATGCGCTGGCGCTGGAAACCTCCGCCCCGCCCCCGCCGTCCCCGCAGGGAGACTGACCCGATGCGCTACCGTCCCTTTGGCCTCGCCGGACAGGCCGTCTCCTGCCTGACCCTCAGCCTCGGCCCCCGCGACATCGCCGGCGGCCCCGAGGCCGGGCGCGAACTGATCTATTCGGCGCTGGAGGCCGGCATCAACTCCTACCGGCTCGAGAACGCCGACCCCGTTCTCGCCGAAGTGCTGGGCCAGGCGCTCCAGCACGTCGACCGCAAGCTGGTGCAGGTCTCCCTGACCCTCGGTGCCGGCGACGGCCGCCGTGGCTCGGACCGCGACTTCTCCGCCCAGGGCATCACCTCGGCCATCGACAAGGCCCTGCACGCCTCGGGCCTCGGCTGGTTCGACCTGGCCATCCTTGACGAGCCGGGCGACCACGAACTGCCCCAGTCGACGCTTAACGCCCTCAAGGCCCTGCGCGCCACGGAACGGGTGCGGCTGCTGGGCATCTCCGGCGAGGGCGAGGTCATGGACACCTATGTCTCCACCGGTGCCTTCGACGTCCTGGCGACGCCCTTCCACGTCAACGTCAACTGGCGGGTCCGCTCGCGCCTGCGCGCCGCGCGCGAGGGCGACATGGCCATCTTCGTCTACGGCTATTTCCCCGACAGCCTGAACACGGCCAAGAAGGCCGCGACCGTCCATGTGCAGAAGAAGGGCTTCTTCGGCTTCGGTGCCGGACCGAAGCCCGTGGAGAGCCCGCTGGCCCATGCCGGGACCTTCGCCTTCCTGCACCGCACCAACCACTGGTCGGCCGAGGACATCTGCCTGGCCTATGTCCTGACGGATCCCTCGGTCTCCAGCGTCCTGATCGAGGCCAGCAACATCGAGCGGTTGAACGCCCTGTCCCAGGTGCCGGACCGCGACATGCCGCCCGGCCTGTCGGCCCAGATCGAAATGGCCCGCGTCGCGGGCGCCAAGGCGGCCTGACGCCCTTGACCGGCGCGTGCGCCGTCCATACCTGACGCCCTTCACTGAAAGGCCAGCGTCCGTGACCGATCAAGCCGACCCCATCCATGCCTTCATCGCCGACACGCTCAACCAGCATGCCGTGGTTCTGTTCATGAAGGGCTCGCCCGACGCCCCGCGCTGCGGCTTCTCCTCGCTGGCAGTGCAGATCCTCGACCATATCGGCGCGGACTTTGTCGGCGTGGACGTGCTGCAGGACGAGGGCCTGCGCGACGGCATCAAGACCTTCAGCGACTGGCCGACCATTCCCCAGCTCTATGTGAAGGGTGAGTTCATCGGCGGCTCCGACATCGTCCGCGAGATGTTCAACGCCGGCGAGCTCCAGGCCCTGATGGCCGAAAAGGGCGTGCCGCTCGGCGAGCAAGCCGGGGCCTGATGGCGCGCGCGGTTCTCGAACCCCGCCTCGACCGCGAGATCTTTGTCGTCCCGCTCGAGGTCCGTCCCGAGCACATCGACGACAACGGCCACGTCAACAATGTCGTCTATGTCGGCTGGCTGCAGGACGCCGGCACGGCCCACTGGAACGCCCGCTTCGACGAGGCGACCCGCACCCGCTGGTCCTGGGTCGGGACCCGGCACGAGATCGACTATTTCCGCCCCTTGATGCCGGACTCGGTCGGTGTCGTGGCCCGTACCTGGGTGGGCGATCCGCAGGGGCCGCGCTTCAACCGCTATGTGCGGATCGAGGACGGGGAAGGCCGGGTCTGCGCCCAGGGCGTCACCGAATGGGTGCTGGTCGATGCGACCACCATGCGGCCCCATCGCATCCCGGCGGACATGCTGCCGACCTTCGA
>CAZFQC010000410.1:0-2078 GCA_964520795.1 uncultured Brevundimonas sp. | reverse complement strand
CACATACACATCGGGCAGAAAGTGCATTTCCACCTTGATCATGCCGTCGCCCTGGCAGGCCTCGCAGCGCCCGCCCTTGACGTTGAACGAGAAGCGGCCGGGACCGTAGCCGCGGGCCTTTGACTCCGGCAGGCCGGCGTACCAGTCGCGGATCGGACCGAAGGCACCGGTGTAGGTGGCCGGGTTGGAGCGCGGGGTGCGGCCGATCGGCGACTGGTCGATGTCGATGACCTTGTCGAACAGCTCCAGCCCCTCGATCCGGTCGAACGGGGCCGGGGCGTCGGAGGCGTTGTGCAGCCGGCGGGCGGCGGCCTTGTAGAGAGTCTCGATGGTGAAGGTCGACTTGCCGCCGCCGGACACGCCCGTGACACAGGTGAACAGGCCGCCGGGAATCTCGCCGGTGACGTTCTTGAGATTGTTGCCGGTGGCCCCGGATACCCGCAGCATCTTCTTGCGGTCGACCGGTCGGCGGCCGTCGGCCGGCAGTTCGATCTCGCGCTCGCCGGTCAGGTATTTGGCGGTCAGGGAGTTCCCGTCGGCCATGACCTCGGCCGGCGTGCCCTGGGCGCAGACTTCGCCGCCATGGACGCCGGCGGCCGGGCCCATGTCGATGACATAGTCGGCGGTCAGGATCGCCTCCTCGTCATGCTCGACGACGAGGACGGAATTGCCGAGGTCTCGCAGGCCGCGCAGACTTTCGAGCAGACGGCTGTTGTCGCGCTGGTGCAGGCCGATGGACGGTTCGTCGAGAACGTAAAGCACGCCGGTCAGGCCTGAGCCGATCTGCGAAGCCAGGCGGATGCGCTGGCTCTCGCCGCCGGACAGGGTGCCCGAGGCGCGCGACAGGCTGAGGTAGTCCAGGCCCACGTTGTTGAGGAAACGCAGCCGGTCGGTGATCTCCTTCAGGATGCGCCGGCCGATCTCCATCTGTTTGTCGGTCAGCTTGCCATCGAGTTCGGTGAACCAGGCGTGGGCCTGTTTGATCGACAGCCAGGACACTTCGGCGATGTCGGTGGCTGCCACCTTGACCGCCAGGGCTTCGGGCTTGAGGCGTTTGCCGTGGCAGACCTCACAGGGAGTCTCGGACTGGAACCGGCCCAGCTCCTCGCGCACCCATGAGGAGTCCGTCTCGCGCCAGCGGCGCTCGAGGTTCGGCAGCACGCCCTCGAAGGCCTTGGAGACCTCATATTTGCGGGCGTTGTCGTCATAGGTGAATTTGATCTTCTCGGAGCCGGTGCCGCGCAGGATGACGGCCTGCGCCTGCTCCGGCAGATCCCGCCAGGCGACGTCCATCGAGAAGCCGTAGTGGCGGCTGAGCGACTGCAGGGTCTGGGTGTAGAGGGGCGAGGGGCCGCGCGACCAGGGGGCCACAGCGCCCTTGTGAAGGGTCTTGTCGCGGTCCGGGATGACCAGATCGGCGTCGAAGGCCAGCTTGATCCCCAGACCGTCGCAGGTCGGGCAGGCACCGAAGGGGTTGTTGAACGAGAACAGCCGCGGCTCGATCTCGGAAATGGTGAAGCCGGAGACCGGACAGGCGAATTTCTCGGAAAAGGTCAGGCGGCGCGGCGCGGTCTCGCCCTCGGCGATATTGGCCCATTCCGCCACGGCGATGCCGTCGGCGAGGCCAAGCGCGGTCTGCAGGCTGTCGGCGTAGCGGCTTTCCAGCCCCGCCTTGGTGACGATCCGGTCCACGACGATGTCGATGTCGTGCTTGAACTTCTTGTCGAGGGTCGGGGCGTCCTCGATGGCGTAGAATTCGCCGTCGATCTTGACGCGCTGGAAACCGCTGCGCTGCCACTCGGCCATTTCCTTGCGGTACTCGCCCTTGCGGCCGCGCACGACGGGGGCCAGCAGCAAGAGGCGTTCGCCTTCCGGCAGGGCGGTCAGTTTGTCGACCATCATGGAGATGGTCTGGCTCTCGATCGGAAGGCCCGTGGCGGGCGAATAGGGCACGCCCACGCGGGCCCAGAGCAGGCGCATATAGTCGTGGATCTCGGTCACCGTGCCGACGGTGGAGCGCGGGTTTTTCGAGGTCGTCTTCTGCTCGATCGAGATCGCCGGCGACAGGCCCTCGATCA
>CAZFQC010000409.1:0-2086 GCA_964520795.1 uncultured Brevundimonas sp. | reverse complement strand
CTAGTTCAACACCCCGGTCACGCTCTCCGCGGTCGCCAGCTGCAGCACGCCCATGAGCGTCGCCCGGGTCTCGCCGTCGGCGATCCCGTCCACCTGCCCCGGACGCCAGTGGCGCTGGAAGGCCTCGACGGTCAGGCGGGTCGGCTCGTCATAGGAACCGCCGGGTGTCAGGGCATAGCCCAGCCGGTGCAGGCCGGCGCGCAGGACGATGACGCCCAACCCCTCGTCGCCAACGCCCAGAGGCACGCCCAGCGCCGCGATCCGTTCGGGGGCCGGCTCGAACCACAGGCCGTGACCGACCGAGGCCAGCCGCTTCCACGGAAAGCGCTCGCCGGGATCCTGTTTCCGTTCGGGTGCCAGGTCCGAATGGCCGATGATGCGGGCGTCGGGAATGGTCCAGCGGGTGCGGATGTCGCTGACCAGGCTGATCACCGCGTCGATCTGGGCCCCGGGGAAGTCGCGGTAGCCGAACTCGTGGCCCGGATTGACGATCTCGATACCGATGGAGGCGGCGTTGCAGTCGGTTTCGCCCTGCCAGCCGCCCTGGCCCGCATGCCAGGCGCGGCGCTCCTCGTCGACCAGCCGCAGGATCGAGCCGTCCTCATCGACGACATAGTGGGCCGAGACCCTGGCCTCGGGGTCGCGCAGGCGGGCGACGGCCTCATCGGCGGTCCGCATGCCCGTATAGTGCAGCACCAGCATGTCCGGCGGGCCGCGGCGGGCGTTGAAATTGGGGGACGGGGCGTCCTTGACGGTCAGCACGGCGAGTCTTACCGGCCGGGCCGCTCCCAGCCATAGGCGACCCAGGCACCGTCGACCTTGTGCGCCTCGATGACGTCATCGGCGCGGCGATTGCGGACGAAGGCCTTGCGGCGCGCGCCCATGGCCAGGCCGGCGAAGAAGACGAGCACGGCGGCGAACAGGGCGATGACCGCCACGGCGACCGCCGTGAAGACCGCCAGCACGGCGCCGACGGCCATGGCCACGACCGTCGCAACCACGCCGCACAGCCACAGCACGGAGGCCAGCAGACCGTTCGAAGGACGGCGGTTGGACGGGCCGAAGATCAGACGGTCGGACTGGGTCATCAAATCACCTTTTCAGACGCTGTGAACAACGCCGAACCCTCAATGTCGGTCCACACGGGTGAACGGTCAATGACCGGCCCCTTCACAGGCGAGTGTTCCGACCGGATCCTCCGCCTCAATAGGGCTGGTCCGCCAGCACCGAAGCGCCCGAGGCCCGGGCTCGGTCCGCCTGGATGCGACGAACCGTCGCCTCGGCCGCGGGGTCGTTCATGACCCCGCCGATCCCGACCAGCACCCGCGCCGCCTCGCCCGAGACGCCGAACGCCTGGGACAGGGCTTCAAAGGGCGAGCTGGCCTCCGGATAGCGTTTGAGCCGCACCGAATCCCCCGTCGGGATCCGGGCCAGTTCCCGGGCCTTGGCGATCGCTTCTTCCAGGCCGCCGAGCTGGTCGACAAGGCCGATCTGCTTCGCCTGGGCGCCGGTCCAGACCCGGCCGCGGGCGATCTCGCGCACCCGGGCGGGCGGCAGGCGTCGGCCGGCGGCGACCCGGGCGATGAACTCTTCATAGGTGCGGTCGATCTGGGCCGCGAAGGCCGCGCGCTGGGCGGGGCTGAAGTCCTGGGCCGCCGAGAAGGAGTCGGCATAGGGGCCGCCGATCGACAGGTTGCGCATGTCGACGCCGAACCGGCCGAGGGCTTCGGCCAGGACGAATTTGCCGCCATACACGCCGATCGAACCGGTCAGGGTCGACGGCTGGGCCACGATCCAGCTGGCTTCCGAACTGATCCAGTAGCCGCCCGAGGCCGCATAGTCGCCCATCGACACCACCACCGGCTTGCCCGCCGCCTTGGCTGCACGCACCGCGGCGAGGATCTGTTCCGAGGCTTCCGGCGATCCGCCCGGCGAGGAGACGCGGAAGACGATGGCCTTGACGCTGTCGTCCTCGATGGCGTCGTAGAGGGCCTCGGCCAGGTCGTCCGACATGATCGAGGAGCCGCCGCCGAACGGGTCGGCACCGCCCCCGGTGCCGGTCATGATCGCACCCTCGCCGCCGACG
>CAZFQC010000408.1:0-2095 GCA_964520795.1 uncultured Brevundimonas sp. | reverse complement strand
CGCGTCAGCGTCTCGACATCCCGGGCGATCTGGTCGTCCAGGGCCATCAGTTCCTCGATCTTGCGCACGCCGTGCAGGACTGTGGTGTGGTCGCGCCCGCCGAAGCGGCGACCGATGTCGGGGTAGGAGCGGGTCGTGTGCTGTTTGCACAGCCACATGGCGATCTGGCGCGGCCGCGCGACGGCGCGGGTGCGGCGCTCGGAGAGCAGGTCGGCCTGTTTGAGGCTGAAGTGGTCGGCGACGGTCTTCTGGATCTCGTCGACCGTGATGCGGCGCTCGGGTCCGCCGCGCAGGGCCGAGCCGAGCAGGGTCTGGGTCTCGTCGACGCTGAGCGCCGACAGGCGGGCCCCGGCGACGGCGGCCAGGGTGTTCACGGCGCCCTCGAGCTCGCGCATCGAGCCGGGGGTGCGGTCGACCAGGTGTTCCAGAACCTCGGCCCGGGCCTCGCCGGAGACGACGCCGAGGCTGGCGAGCGCCTGGATGCGGTTGCGGGCCACGGCCAGTTTGAGCGCGCGATCGGCGGGCTCGACCGGGCAGGTCAGGCCGGAGGCCAGGTGGCTGCGCAGGCGCGGCTCGACCTCGGTCAGGGCCATGGGCGGGCGGTCGGCCGAGAGGATGATCTTCTTGCCGTCCTCCATCAGGGCGGTGAGCGTCGAGAGCAGTTCTTCCTGGGTACCGGCCTTGCCGCCGACGAACTGGACGTCGTCGATCAGCAGCATGTCCGCGTTGCGCAGGCTGTCCTTGAAGGCCGCCATGGTGCGGTCCTGGGCAGCGCGGACGAAGGTCGACAGGAAGCGTTCGGCGGTCAGATAGACGACCCGCGCGTCCGGGCGCAGGCGCTGGGCCTCCCAGGCGATGGCGTTGAGCAAATGGGTCTTGCCGTAGCCATAGGGGCCGCAGAAGAAGATCGGGTTGAAATGGCCGTCGGCCCAGGCGGCGGCCTGGCGGGCGATGGCCAGGGCGAAGGCATTGCCCTGCCCTTCCACGAAACTGTCGAAGGTCAGCCGGTCCTGCAGGCCGGCGGCGCGGACGGCGCGGGCGCCGTCAGCGACCGGCGGCACCGTGGCCATCGGGATGGGCTGGAGCGGAATCACGGCGGCACCCTCGGCGCGGCCGGCGGCGACCTGGGAGGCCGAGGGGGTCGAGCCCATCTCGGCGCGGCATCGGACATCGAGACGGCGCGACAGACCGTCGAGGCCGAGCCACAGCTCGTTCATGCGGCGGAGCGCATTCTTGCGCACCCAGTCGCGGGCATAGGCAGTCGGGGTGACGAGGATCAGCTGGCCGGCGCCGTCGGCGCGCACGGCGGAGGGGGCGATATAGGAGCTGAAGGGCCCCTCGCCGATCTCGCTGCGCAAGCGGCCGGCCGCCTCGGTCCAGATACGATCCGGATCCGTCATCCCCACCATATGCGCGCTCCCCGTATTCACGTCAGCCACCCTTGGAAACCCATCAGCGGGCGCACTCCGGGAGAAGCCTGGACCGGGACGACTTCTCCTGTCCCGCGCGGCTGGTGCCTCGCGGGTGGGGTCGTACTCTTGAACAGGCGTCTCACGCCGACACGAAAACTGGTTCCGCGCCGCTTTCATTCCGTATGGGAATGGAAGTGCGTCAGCGGCTCGAACTTACCCTCGGGGAGGGGGGCGTCAACGCTGATTCGCGAGTCGAATTGCAGTTAAAATTGTTGACTCCGCTAAAGCCAAACACCGTCAACGAAAATCTCGTTTTCGCCACAGGGGCGAGTGCCGATACGCCTGAGAATGGTTATCGACACACGTGCAAACGGCGAGGGAGCCTTCGCGCCCTCGCCGTTGTAATCGCTGGATTTTGCCATGACAGCCCGGTGAAAGGCTGTCCGGGGTCCGAAAAATCAGGCGGCGGCCATCTTCTTCAGCTGGGCGGCCAGGCGGCCGACCTTGCGCGAACCCGTGTTCTTGTGAACCACGCCCTTGGAGACGGCGCGCATCAGCTCGGACTGGGCCTCGATGAAGGCGGTCTTGGCCGCACCGGCGTCACCGGCCGTGACGGCTTCCTGGAATTTGCGCAGGAAGGTGCGGACGCGCGTGCGGCGCGCCTTGTTCACTTCGGTGCGGGC
>CAZFQC010000407.1:0-2103 GCA_964520795.1 uncultured Brevundimonas sp. | reverse complement strand
CGATCCCGGTTTGTGAACGGAGTGTAATGTTACGTCGGCGGGCCGGGTCAAGGGGTTACCGGATGGCTGAAGGGTCGCGCCGGGATTGCCGACCGCTATTCATCAGAAGCGGGTCGGAGGCGGCCATGGTTCTCGGCGCCGATGATGTCGTTCCGACCCCCGCAGGCGGGCTGCACGTCTGGCGTGATCGGCTCGCTGTCTCCGACCGTCAGGGCGGGCCAGCGCGACGGGGCCCCGAGAATTCGACCGGATTTGAGAGCCTGCCTCGGGTCGGGGTCCTCCTTGCCCGGGCAGGGCGGCCGGACGAGATACTCGGCGCTCAGGCGCCAACCCTCGGCCTGAGTTCGCTCGAAGACTTTCACAAAGGCCTGGGTGGTTACGACGGTTTCGGCGGCGCCGTCGCCGTTGAGGTCGCGAAGCGTCGCCACGCAGTCCCCTACGTCACGGCAAGATTGAAGGCTTTGCCGGCGGCCCGCGTTGGCCAGGAAGTCGGCCGGGAGGACGGTTCCCGCCGGCCAGACTTCCATCGGTGGTACGGGTTGTTCCTCTTCCGGGCCGGGACCGTCATAGCGAATATCGAACCTCTGCGCGGCCTTGGCCTTGGTGGCGATGGCCGCGTCTCGCGACTGCGCCAGCCGCGCCAGCGCAGCAAGCCCCGCCTTGCCGCTTTCGAAGCGAAGGAAGCGGTAGTCGAACTTGTCCGGCGCGACAGCACCTCGTTCCAGCCGGGCGACCTGGTCCATGACGGAAAGCCGGGCGGGGTCGAGCACGGGGCTGAACAGCAGCAGGATGAGGGCGACGGCGAGGACGGCCGTCCAGATGGTGGTCGGCTCCAGCGGGCGCATCCAGTCGGTCTTGCGCCAGAACGGGCTCAGCGCGGCCCAGCCGTAGCCGGCGGCGAAGGCGGTGCCGACGAGGGCGCAGGCGGCGGCGATGATCCGGTCCGGGGTCAGGCCGTGCTGGCCGATGCGCAGGGCCAGGCCCCAGACGGCGATGACGATCAGGGGCGTGATCAGGACGGCGGCGACGCGCACGGCGAAACGCAGCACGGCGGGCGGCCGGTTGTCCGGGCGGCCGTCCTGATAGGTGGCGTTGATCAGGATGATCAGGGCGGCGGCGGCGGCGAGGACCAGCGACGTGGCGCTTCCGGTCTCCCACAGGCCTCCGAGGCCGGTGAAGGGCAGGGCCGCGACGAAGCCGGCGGCCAGCACCGTCATGACCAGCAGCAGCCAGGACAGCAGCATCAGACCCACGGTGCGGACGCCGCGGATCAGGCCGTCGCGGACGTCCGTCAGGTGCACCGCTGTGGCGAACACGAGGAAGGTGACAGGGATCGCGAACCATTCCTTGCGCAGCAGGTCCTCGAGGAAGTCGAGGCCAATGATCCTGAACAGGGCTGCGCCGAGGTAAAGCAGGACCCAGAAGGCGCCGGTGAAGCCCACCGACAGGGTCAGCTGGACCACGGCCTTGGAGGCCGTGTCGAAAAGGGCGGCGAAGGCCGGGACGCGGCGGCCTTCGGGGTCGGCCGCTGCCACCATATGATGAGCGATGAACAGGGCGGCGGCCGAGAACAGGATCACGGGCGGTGACAGGAATGGCGGGCCGTGCAGGGCATCTGCGCTCTGACGGGCGATGTCGTGCAGGCCGAGCAGGGCCAGGGCGACGCCGGCGACCGTGGTCCAGATCGCCAAGGTCATGAGGCGCAGCCGGCCGACGCTTGCCAGCAGGACCATAGGCAGGAAGCCGAGGATCAGCAGCAGAGGGCCGAAGACCAGCGGGTTGGTCGCGGGCCAGATCATGGGCGGCGGTCCGACGCCGTCCCAGAGGCCGAGGCCGGGGTCTGACGCGCGGTGCAGCCAGAACAGGCCCAGGCCCTGCACAAGGCCGATGCCCAGCCGGATCGGGCCGAGCAGGGGAGCGGCCGCAGCCCCCAGGCTGTCGCGGCCGGTCGCTTCGGTGGTCTCGGTCATGATCGCTTCCCCTCGAAGCGGCGATGTGACCCCGTTTCACCCCGCCTGCATAGTGTCCGCTTGAGTTCTGCGCGGTTGCGTGTATAGAGCGCGCCTCTTCCGTCGCAGCTTCGGCCGCGGCGGTCCTGTCCGA
>CAZFQC010000406.1:0-2115 GCA_964520795.1 uncultured Brevundimonas sp. | reverse complement strand
GATGGAGTTCCTGCTCATCAACCACCCGCTGGATTGCCCGATTTGCGACCAGGGCGGCGAATGCGACCTGCAGGATCAGGCCATGGGCTATGGCCGCGACGGTTCCCGTTATGCGGAGAACAAGCGCGCGGTCGAAGAAAAGAACATGGGTCCGACTATCAAGACCTTCATGACGCGGTGCATCCAGTGCACCCGCTGCGTGCGGTTCGTGACGGAAGTGGCGGGCGTGCCGGACATCGGCATGATCTCGCGCGGCGAGGACGCCGAGATCACCACCTATCTGGAGAAGGCGGTCGACAGCGAGCTGTCGGGCAACGTCAACGACCTGTGCCCCGTCGGTGCCCTGACCCACCGGCCTTGGCAGTACCACTATCGTCCGTGGGAGCTGAAGAAGACCGAGACCATCGACGTCATGGACGCCCTGGGCTCGAACATCCGCGCCGACGCCAAGGGTGCCGAGGTGATGCGCATCCTGCCGCGCGTGAACGAGGGCATCAACGAGGAGTGGCTGTCGGACATCAGCCGCTACGCCGTCGACGGCCTGCAGCGCCAGCGACTGGACAAGCCGTATGTGCGTGAGAACGGCAAGCTGCGCGCCGCCTCCTGGGACGAGGCGCTGGGCATGGTGGCGGCGAAGCTGAACGCCGCAGCCGCGGACCGGATCGGCGTCATCGCCGGCGACCTGCAGGACGCGGAATCGATGAAGGCGGCGCTGGACCTGTTCCGCGCCCTGGGCTCGGCCAATACCGACTGCCGTCAGGACGGCTCGGCACTGGGTTACGGCCCGCGCGAGGGATGGCTGTTCAACTCGGGTCTGGCGGGCGTCGAGAACGCCGACGCTGTGCTGATCGTGGGGGCCAATCCCCGCACCGAGGCACCGCTGCTGAACGCCCGGCTGCGCAAGGCGTGGCTGAACGGCAGGATGGAAATCGGCCTGATCGGTGAACAGGCGAACCTGACCTATGACTACAGCTGGCTCGGTGCCGGCGCGAAGACCCTGGCCAAGCTGCCCAAGGCGGCGCTGGACTTCCTCAACAAGGCCGAGCGGCCGGCGATCATCGTCGGGGCGGGCGCAGTGTCGGGCGCGGACGGCGCGGCGGTGCTGAACGCCCTTGGCGCTCTGGCGAAGAAGGTCGGCGTGGTCGCGGATGGCTGGAACGGCTTCAACGTGCTGCACAGCGCGGCGTCGCGCGTGGCCGGTCTCGACATGGGCTTCGTGCCGGCCGAAGGCGGAAAGTCGGCGGCGGAGATGGCGGCCAAGGGCGCGCTGGACGTGCTGTTCCTGCTCGGCGCTGACGAGATCGACCTGTCGAAGTCCAAGGCCTTCCGCGTCTATCTGGGCAGCCACGGCGATCGCGGCGCACACGGCGCGGACGTGATCCTGCCGGGCGCGGCCTATACCGAGAAGTCGGGCCTGTATGTGAACACCGAGGGCCGGGTGCAGATGGCCGAACGGGTCGTCTTCCCCAAGGGCCAGGCGAAAGAGGACTGGGCCATCCTGCGGGCGCTGTCCGCGATGGTCGGCCAGACCCTGCCGTACGACACACTCGACGCCCTGCGTTCGAAACTGATGGCGGATCATCCGACCTTTGGTCGAATAGACTACCTGCCGGCACCCGCGTCGTTTGACGTCGGTTCGCTGGGCAGGAAGGGCGATCTGGGCGACACCGCCTTCGTTTCGGCGGTGCGCAATCCCTATCTGAACAACCCGATCACGCGCGCCAGCGTGACCATGGCCGAGCTGTCCGCCCTGCGGATCGCCCCGGTCGCGATGGCGGCGGAGTAAGGCGCGATGGACTTCTGGACCACTCCTCTCGGCTGGACCCTCGCCACCGTCGGCGGCATTCTGCTTGTCACCGTCGGCATCCTGATTTCCCTGGCCTTCCTGCTGCTGGCCGACCGGAAGATCTGGGCCGGGGTGCAGATGCGCAAGGGACCCAATGTGGTCGGGCCGTTCGGCCTGCTGCAGTCGTTCGCCGACTTCTTCAAATTCGTTCTGAAGGAAATCATCGTCCCGGCAGGGGCCGACAAGGTGGTGTTCCTGCTGGCGCCGCTGCTGACCTTCATCCTGGCCTTTATCGCCTGGGCGGCCATTCCGTTCGCGCCGGGCTGGGT
>CAZFQC010000405.1:0-2121 GCA_964520795.1 uncultured Brevundimonas sp. | reverse complement strand
TTCCACCGCCCTTTGCACGAGCGCCATGGCCCAGACACCGACCCCGCCGAACCCGCCGCTGGCGGAGGGCGCCTTCGCCACCTCGGACGCGACCGACCCCTACATCTGGCTGGAAGAGGTCGAGGGCGAGCGCGCCATGGCCTGGGTCAACGCCCACAATGAGCACTCGCTCGGCGTCCTGCGCGGCGACCCGCGCTATGAGGGCCTGCACGCCCAGGCGCTCGAGATCGTCCAGTCGCGCGACCGCATCCCCTCGCCCGGCTTCAACCACGACGGCACGATCGACAACTTCTGGCAGGACGCGGAGCATGTGCGCGGCATCTGGCGCACCACGACGCTGGACAGCTATCGCACCGAGGCGCCGCAGTGGGAGACCATCCTCGACTTCGACGCCCTGGCTGCGGCCGAGGGCAAGAACTGGGTCTACAAGGGCGCGACCTGCCTGCCGCCGGACGAGACCCGCTGCCTCGTCTCCCTGTCGGACGGCGGCAAGGATGCCGTGACCATCCGCGAGTTCGATCGCACCACACGGACCTTCGTCGAGGGCGGCTTCGTCCTGCCGGAGTCCAAGGGCGGGGCGTCCTGGGTGGACGAGAACACCCTGCTGATCTCGCGCGACTTTGGCCCGGGCACCCTGACCAGCTCGGGCTATCCGATGATCGTCAAGGTGCTGCGTCGCGGCCAGACCATCGACCAGGCGCAGACGGTCTTCACCGGCCAGCCGACCGATGTCTCGGTTTCGGGCTATACGCTGCGCGACGCGGACGGCGTGGTGCAGGCCACCCTGATCAACCGCGGCGTCAGCTTCTATGAGGGCGAGACCCACCGGCTGAACGCCGACGGCACGACAACGAAGCTGGAACTGCCGGCCAGGTCCAACATCAACGCCCTCGTCCGGGGACAGATGGTCTTCACCACGGACCAGGACTGGACCGCGCCCTCAGGGCAGGAATTCAAAACCGGCGATGTCATCGCCTATGACCTGGCGGCCTGGCTGGCCGATCCGACCGTCCGGGCCCAGCTGGTCATCCGCCCCGGGCCGCGCGAGGCCATCGAGGGGATTACCAGCACCCGGAACAGGCTGGTCGTGGCCCTGTACGAAAACGTGCGCGGCTCGGTCTATGTCTATGAGCCCAATCCGTCGGGCGAATGGGCGCGCAGCCGTCTGGACCTGCCGCAGAACGTCTCGGTCGGCGTCGGTTCGGCCAGCGAGCGCGACGACCGGATCTTCGTCAGCGTCACCGGCTATCTGAACCCGTCCAGCCTCTATCTCGCCGACGCCGCCACCGGATCGGCCGACCTGACCAAATCCCTGCCGGCCAAGTTCAACGCCGAGGGCATGACGGTCGACCAGTTCGAGGCCCGCAGCGCCGACGGGACGATGATCCCCTATTTCGTCGTCCATCGCGGCGACATGGCCATGGACGGGTCGAACGCGACCCTGCTGTACGGCTATGGCGGCTTCCAGTCGTCGCTGCTGCCGGGCTATTCGGCCACGGTCGGCAAGCTGTGGCTCGAGCGGGGCGGGGTCTATGTCATCGCCAACACCCGCGGCGGCGGCGAGTTCGGCCCCAACTGGCACCAGGCGGCGCTGCAGGAAAACCGCCAGCGGGCGCATGAGGACTATCAGGCCGTGGCGCTGGACCTGATCGCGCGCGGCGTCACCAGCCAGCCGAAACTCGGCATCATGGGCGGGTCGCAGGGCGGGCTGTTCATGGGGGCGATGCTGACCCAGCGGCCGGACCTGATCAACGCCGCCGTCATCCAGGTGCCCCTGTTCGACATGCTGCGCTTCCACCGCCTGCTGGCCGGAGCGTCATGGAGGGCCGAATACGGCAATCCGGACATTCCGGAACAGCGGGCCTGGATCCAGCAGTATTCGCCCTACCAGAACCTGCGCGCCGGTCAGCCCTATCCCGAGGTCTTCATCCACACCTCGACCAAGGACGACCGCGTCCACCCCGGCCACGCCCGCAAGGCGGCGGCGCGGCTGGAGGAGCTGGGCTATCCGGTGCTGTTCTATGAGAACACCGACGGCGGCCATGCGGCGGGCGCCAACCTGCGCGAGACCGCCCGGCGGCTGGCGCTGGAATACACCTATCTGACGCGGCGGCTGATGGA
>CAZFQC010000404.1:0-2126 GCA_964520795.1 uncultured Brevundimonas sp. | reverse complement strand
GGCTGGTGGCCAGCGGTCTGTCGCACATTGAATGCAGGGCGCGGCCATCGCCTGCGGTGTATGGGCGGGCCATTGGCAATCGCTCCAGGAAAACCCTCCCTGATTCCTGGCCACTGGCCACTGGCCACCGGCGCGCAGCGCCGCCCTCCAGGCACAAAAAAGCCCGCCGCGGGGGATACATCGCGACGGGCTTTCTTTCGCTCTTTGATGAGCGGACGTTTCCTCCCCGAAACGCCTCCGGGCCGCTGCTGCGCCGAAACGCTGCGCTTCCCGAGTGCGTCAGAAAGACGACATTTACCGTCTCAAGTCAATGAACACGCGGGCAAAACCCGGGTTTTTCCATACTTATCAATGATAAGTCACGAAGCTGTGCGCGCCTGCGCAACGATCCGGGCGACCGTCGCGGTCAGCTCCGAACGCGGCACGATCTGCTGTCCCGGCCGTTCGGATTTCCAGGCTTCATTGTCACTGACGCCGGCGGCCAGGGCGCGGCCCGCGTCCAGATCCTTGACCGTCACCTGTCCGGCCGCGATCTCGTCGCCGCCGAGGATGACGGCCGCGGGCGCGCCGCGGCGGTCGGCGTATTTCATCTGCGCCTTCATGCCCGCGCGACCCAGATACAGTTCGGCGGCGATCCCGGCGTTGCGCAGCTCCGAGACTGCGTCGAGATAGTGCTGCATGTCCGCGTCCGAGAAGACGATGACCACCACCGGCCCGCGCACCGCGTCCTCGTCGCCGCGCCCGGCCGCACGCAGGGCCGAGGCCAGGCGCGACACCCCGAACGAAAAGCCCGTCGCCGGCAGCCGCTCGCCGGTGAACCGCGCCACCAGATCGTCATAGCGTCCGCCGCCGCCGATCGAGCCGAACCGGACGGCCCGACCCTTGTCGTCGACGGTGTCCAGCAGCAGCTCGGCCTCGAACACGGCCCCTGTGTAATATTCCAGCCCGCGCACGATGGTCGGATCGAAGCGCACCGCGTCCTGGCTGACCTTCATGGCGTTCAGGGCCGTGTCGATGGCGGCCAGTTCGGCCAGCGCCGCCTCGCCGATCTCGCCCAGAGCCCTGGACTGGCCGCCGACCCGCGCGACGGCGTCCAGCGTCCCTGCCCGCGTCAACCCTTCGTCCGCCACCGACGACAGGAAGCCCTCGATCGTCGCGATCACACCCGAAGGCAGGCGCGCCCCCCTGGTGTAGTCGCCCGATTCATCGAGCCGGCCCTCGCCCAGCAGGGCGGCCACGCCCTCCCAGCCCAGCCGGTCGAATTTGTCGATGGCGCGCAGGGCGGTCAGCTTCTGGCCGGCGTCCTCGATCCCGCCCGCCTGGAACAGGCCGTCGAACAGCTTGCGGTTCGAGACCCGCACCACGGCCTGGCCCGCGGCCAGCCCGGCGGCGCGCAGGCCCTCGCAGGCCATGGCGATGATCTCGGCGTCGGCCTCGGGCCGGTCCGACCCGACCGTATCGGCGTCGCACTGGACGAATTCGCGGAAGCGGCCGGGGCCGGGCTTCTCGTTGCGCCAGACCGGGCCGAAGGCGTAGCGGCGGAATGGCTTGGGCAGGGTCTCCCACCCCTGGGCCGCGAACCGGGCCAGCGGCGCGGTCAGGTCATAGCGCAGCGCCATCCACTGCTCGTCGTCGTCCTGCAGGGCGAAGACGCCCTCGTTCGGACGGTCGGCGTCGGGCAGGAATTTGCCCAGGGCGTCGGCGTATTCGAACGCGCCCGTCTCCAGCGGCTCGAAGCCCCAGCGCTCATAGACCTCGGACACCCGCTGGACGAGCCGGCGCTCGGCGATCAGGTCGCGACCGCGGCGGTCGGCGAACCCCCTGGGATTGCGGGCTTCGGGGCGGGCGGGAGCGGCGGCGTCGGTGGTCATGCCGGGGTGTTTAGAGGGACTGGGGATTAGGGACTAGGGGTTAGGGAGGCGAAGGCGTCGAAGAGCCGCTCCGCTACAGCCTCCTTCCCTGATCCCCAATCCCTGATCCCTGTCACCTCAGAAGCGGCACCATCCGCCTGTAGGTCAGGCAGCGCCAGCCCCACTCCAGCGGACCCATGCTGAACACCGACAGCCAGAGCGGCGACCAGATCAGCTGGGCGACCCAAACCGCGCCGACCACCATCCACATCTCGG
>CAZFQC010000403.1:0-2134 GCA_964520795.1 uncultured Brevundimonas sp. | reverse complement strand
GATCATGGTGGTGTGGCTGTCGGTGCCGACCACGGTGTCGGGATAGGCGACGGTCGCCTTGCCCTCGGCCACGGTCCAGACGGTCTGGGCCAGGTTCTCGAGGTTCACCTGGTGGCAGATGCCCGTGCCGGGGGGCACGACGCGGAAATTGTTGAAGGCCGACGAGCCCCAGCGCAGGAATTTGTAGCGCTCGATATTGCGCTCATATTCGCGCTCGACGTTCTGGTTGAAGGCGCCGGGCGTGCCGAAATGGTCGACCATGACCGAGTGGTCGATGACCAGGTCGACGGGGTTCAGCGGGTTGATCTTCGAGGCGTCGGCACCGAGGGCCGACATGGCGTCGCGCATGGCGGCCAGGTCGACGACGGCGGGCACGCCGGTGAAGTCCTGCATCAGGACGCGGGCCGGGCGGAAGGCGATCTCGTGCTCGACCGCGCCCTTGTTCTCGATCCAGGCGGCGACGGCCTTGAGGTCGGCTTCGCTGACGGAAACCCCGTCCTCATTGCGCAGCAGGTTCTCCAGCAGCACCTTCATCGAGCGCGGCAGGCGGGAAATCCCGGTCAGGCCGGCTTCCTCAGCGGCCGGAAGGCTGTAATAGGCGTATTTCTTGCGCCCGACGGTGATGTCCCGGCGGGTCTTGAGGCTGTCGACTGACGGCATGGAGAGGCTTCCTCTGGTTCACGCCGCCCGACAATCCGGTTGCACGAACGCGCGGTCGACGGCGGGGCGCACAGGTCCCCGACGCGCGCGGCGAACGCCTGCTGCGGCGGGGCCGGATATAACGAGGGTTGCGGGTCGCGTCCATGTATCCACGCCGGGCGCAAGGTCATTGATAGAGATTCGCAACTGGCGGGGGCACGGATGATTTCCGCCTCCGCCCTGACGGTGTCTCGCGGAGAGCGAACGCTCTTCACCGACCTGTCCTTCCACATCGCATCGGGCGAGGCCGTGGCCCTGACCGGGGCGAACGGCGCGGGCAAGACCACATTGCTGCGCACCCTGGCCGGTTTCATTCGCCCGGACGCCGGGACGGTGCTGTTCTCCGGTGAGAATTCGACGACAGATTCCGCCCATGAAACAGGGACAGGAGAGACACCGGCTACGGGTCGCGGCGCATGGGTTCACTGGCTGGGCCATATGGACGGCCTCAAGACCGGCCGGCGGGCCCGCGAGGAGCTGGAATTCCAGGCCCGCTGGGCCGGGGCCGATGCAGATGGAATAGCCGCCGCGATCGATGTGCTGGCGTTGGAGCCCCTGCTCGACCTTGAGGTGCGCAAGCTGTCGGCCGGTCAGCGCCGCCGTCTGGCCTTCGCCCGGCTGGTCGCCGTGCCGCGCCCCCTTTGGCTGCTGGACGAGCCCTTCGCCCCGCTGGACGCGCGGTGGCGTGCGGCCCTCGGCCTGCTGATGCAGGCGCATCTGGACAAGGGTGGTGCCATTCTCGCCGCGGTCCATGATCCGTTGCCGGTGGCGGCGCGGGCGCTCGACATCGGGGCCGGACGATGAAGGCGCTGATGATCCTGTTCCGGCGCGAGCTGGCCCTGGCCTGGTCCGGCGGCGGCGGGCCGTTGCTGGCCTGCGGCTTCTTCCTGTGTCTGACGGTGCTGATCCCGCTGGCGGCCGGCGGCGATCCGGCGGGCCTCAGACCCATAGCCGGCGGCATCGCCTGGCTGGCCCTGGCCCTGTCGTCGATCCTGTCGCTGGAGCGGCTGTTCGAGCGCGACCTGGAGGACGGGGCGCTGGACCTGATCGCCCTCGGTCCTGTCCCGCTGGAACTGGTCGTCCTGACCAAGGCCAAGGCCCAGTGGCTGGCGGTCGGCGTGCCGCTGGCCCTGACCGCGCCGGTCGCGGCGATCACGCTCGGACTGCCGACCTCGCTGGCCGGGCTGGTCGCCCTGTCCGCCCTGATCGGTTCGCTCGGCTTCGCCCTGACCGGCGCGCTGGGAGCCGCACTGGCACTGGGATCGAAACGCGGCGGCCTGCTGATCGCCGTCGTGGTCCTGCCGCTGTTCATCCCGCCGGTGGTGTTCGGTGCCGGCGCGCTGGAGCGGGCCGTCAACGGCCTCGACCCGGCACCCGCGCTGGCATTCCTGGGCGCTTATGTGTTGTTCGCGGCCGTGATCACGCCGTTTGCGGG
>CAZFQC010000402.1:0-2143 GCA_964520795.1 uncultured Brevundimonas sp. | reverse complement strand
CGTGCGAAAGAGTGACGTAAGGGCATGCGCATCCAGGTCAACGGGGAACATCGCGTGGTTGAAGCTGCGACGATTCTTGCCCTCGTGGAGGAACTCGGGCTGGACGTGCGCAAGGTGGCGGTTGAGCGCAATCTGGAGATCGTGCCGCGGTCCCTGCATGCGACGACGGCGCTGGCGGAGGGGGACCGGGTGGAACTGGTGCAGTTCGTCGGCGGGGGGTGACGCCACAGTTGTGTCATCGTTTGATGGGCTCCTGAGGCGCGAGTATCGGGGGTGGATATGCGGATCGTAACGTCGCTGCTGGCCGGCCTGGCCCTGTGGGGGTCCGGAACCGCCGCCCTGGCTTGTTCGGTCACAGAGGACTTCGTGCGCTCGTCGAGCTACGAATTGGTTGAACGGGCTGACGCGGTTGTCGTCGCGGTGGCGGACAGCCAGTCGACCGGTTCGGAAGAGTGGGACACGCGGGTCACGTTCCGGATCCAACAGGCGCTCAAGGGCGAACCGCCCGCGACCATCCTGAAGAACAACGCCCGGCTCGGCCGAACGACGCCCAGCGATCCCGACGATCTGACCACGGCCCACCCGGAGGCCTTCGAAGGCGGCTGCTCGCGCTCGACGTTTCAGCGCGGGGGCCGCTACGTCCTGTTCCTTCGCGAGGGGGAAGGCGGGCGGGAGCCGCTCGGCTGGTACCCCCTGGATCCGACCTTCGGACGCGGCGCCGAGGATTACGCCGGCCCGGACAGCCTCTGGGTCCGGGCCCTGAGCCTCTATATCGATATCCAGCAGCAGCCGGATCGCATGGCCGCGCTCGACGCGCTCGCCGGACTTCTGCCGCGGCTCGAGGCCCCGGAAGCCCAGGCCGCCGACCGCCAGCTGGCGTTAGATATCCGCGACCATCTCAGTTCCCTGTCGCCGGACAAGCCGACGGCCTACCTTGTGAACGCCTATGAGGCGCTGGAGCGGGGGGAGAGCCCGAGATTCACCTTCCGTGGACCGGCGGCCAATCGCGAGGGCGGAATGGCCGATTCGATGACCGATCTGGTTTTCGACATCAGGCAGCCGGATTTCGATATCGAACGGCAGAAGGCCTCCATCCTGCTGTCGCTGGTCAATGGCGAACACCCGGAAGCCCTGCCCCTGTTTGAACGCCTGCTCGCAGCGGGATCGAGCTCGCGGACCTTGGGCCTGACGGTCCGCTACCTGTCCAACAACGGGCAGTATCGTCGGGCATTCGAAATCGTGGAGACCGAGGTCATGCGCCGCTTGGGAGGACTTCCGGACGATCAGGCCTACGCCTTGGCCGGCGACGTCGCTCAGGCGATGAGGGGGCCCGGCTATGTCTATAGTCAGGACAATGAGGCGTGGCGGACGGAGCCCTATGTTCTGGCTCGCTGGCCCGAGACGGCTTTGAGCCTGTACTGGGACGGTCGTCGCCGAACTGGCGAGGGTGGCGGCTTCAGGGCCGAGCTGCTGGCGCTGCGGCCCACCGATTATCGCGCCCGGCCCGAAGTGACGCTGGCGCTTGCGGCCAGCTATGACGAGCAGGTCCTGCATTGGGCCATTTCCGAGACGGACAGGCTGATGTCCGCCGCCGACTGGCTGGAAGACGAGGACCCAGCAGGGCTCCCTCTACGGACGCTGGTGACGGCCTCCGGCGATGAGCGGGATGCGGCGTTGATCCGTGCCTGGTGCAGCGGTCGGTCCGGCCAGATTATGCTCACGCAGGCACTTGCCCTGTGGGGCGACAGTATGGACGAGGACTGGTTGAAGCGGATGCTAGTTACGCCCGGCCTGAACGATGAGGCGCTCGACCAAACGCGTAAAGCCTTGGCAGTATTGTACGGACGGTATGCATCGGATCGGCGCGGTCTGGTTCGCCGTGAATTGGCCTATGAAGCAATCAAGGGCTCGCTGACGGGCGGAGCTATCGAGAGCTACCTGGACCCCATCACGCCGATTACCTGTCAGTTTGCGACCTGAACCGGCTTCGCCTCGGGCGGCATAGCCGCTAGAAACCCGTCCATGACCTCTCCCCAAGACACCTGGACCGTCGCCGGACGGACCTTTTCCAGCCGGCTGATCGTCGGCACCGGCAAGTACAGGACCTATCAGGAGAATGCCGAGGCGGCCGAGGCGGCGGGGG
>CAZFQC010000401.1:0-2147 GCA_964520795.1 uncultured Brevundimonas sp. | reverse complement strand
AACTCCTGCCAGGCCTTGGCCACCGAGGACTGGTTGGGGATGGTGATCATCCTCATCCATCGCCCCAGCAGGCGCAGGCCGTTGACGGCGTTGAAGGACTGGGACCCGCCCGAGACCTGCATGACCGCCAGGGTCCGCCCCTGGGTCGGCCGCATGCCGCCGCTGTTCAGGGGCAGCCAGTCGATCTGGCATTTCATCACACCGGTGACGGCACCGTGGCGTTCAGGGCTGCACCAGACCTGGCCTTCGGACCATTCGGACAGGGTCCGAAGCTCCTGCACCTTCGGGTGATCGGCATCGACGGCGTCGGGCAGGGGCAGGTCGCGCGGATTGAAGATCCGGGTCTCGCAACCGAGTCGTTCCAGGATGCGCGCGGCTTCCTCGATCGCGAGGCGGCTGTAGGACCGCTCCCGCAGAGAGCCATACAGCAGGAGGATGCGGGGCGGATGTTCGGACCGCACGGCTGGCTCGAGCCGGGCCTGATCCGGGGCGGCGAGATAGCGGTCATCGATGGCGGCTTGATCGGACATTCATTTCTGATATTCTGGAAATATGGAAATGACAACCGCCGTCGAGAGCCTGTCAGCCCTGGCCCATGAAGGCCGGTTGAAGGTCTTTCGCCTGCTGGTGGCGGCCGGCCCGGACGGCGTGGCGGCGGGGGAGATCGCCCGTCGCCTCGGCACGCCGCCCAACACCCTGTCAGCCAATCTCACGCTTCTGGCGCATGCGGGGCTGGCGCAGTCGCGACGTGACGGCCGCTCGATCATCTATTCGGCGCGGTTCGACCGGATGGGCCAACTGATGGCCTTCCTCGCCGAGGACTGCTGCGGCGGGGCGGCTGAGGTCTGCGCGCCGATCGCGGCGGCGGCCAGTCGTATGGCATGCCGAACCGGCCAGGCGGGCTGACGTGACCGAAGCCGCGCCCGCAGCCAGGACACCGGCGTTCGATCCCGTCCGTCGCCTGTTCGCCGAGGGGCTGGGGACGGCGCTGCTGCTTGCGGTGGTCGTCGGGTCGGGCATCATGGCCGAACGACTGACGCAGGATGTTGCGGTCGCCCTGCTGGCCAACACGATCGCCACCGGGGCCGGACTGGCGGTGCTGATCTCGATCCTCGGGCCGATATCGGGTGCCCATTTCAACCCGGCGGTGACGTTGGTCTTCGCCCTGAAACGCGACCTGTCGGCCCGGATGGCGGTGGCCTACGGGGCTGTCCAGATCATGGGTGGTGTCGCGGGCGTCTGGCTCACCCACCTCATGTTCGCGGAACCGGTTCTGCAGGTCTCGACCCGGTTGCGGGATGGCCCGGCGCAGGCGCTGTCGGAAGGGGTGGCGACCTTCGGCCTGATCGGCGTGATCCTGGCCGGCGTCCGGTTCCGGTCGCAGGCGCTGCCCGCGCTCGTCGGCCTCTACATCACCGCCGCCTACTGGTTTACCGCCTCGACCTCATTCGCCAACCCGGCGGTGACCCTGGCGCGGAGTTTGAGCGACACCTTCGCCGGGATCGCGCCCTCTTCTGCTCCGGCCTATATCGCCGCGCAGTTGGCCGGAGCCGTCGTGGCGCTGATTGTCTTCAACTGGCTTCTGCGTGAGGAGAGCGCCCCATGACCGACTTCCCCGTCACCATCTTCCACAACCCCGGTTGCGGCACCTCGCGCAATGTCGTGGCCATGGTCGAGGCGGCCGGCTACCAGCCGGAGGTGGTCGAATATCTGAAGGCCGGCTGGACGACGGACCAGCTGGGTGCCCTGTTCGCCGAGGCAGGGATCACGCCGCGCGAGGCCCTGCGCGAGAAGGGAACGCCCGCCGCAGAACTGGGTCTGCTTGAGCCCGGTGCCAGCGACGCCGTCCTCCTCGCCGCCATGGTCGAGCATCCGGTGCTGGTCAACCGCCCGATCGTGCGCACCCCGAAGGGCACCGCCCTGTGCCGGCCGTCGGAGCGGGTGTTCGATCTGCTGGAGCGGACGCCGGAAGGGTTCGTGAAGGAAGACGGCCAGGTGGTCTGAGGCGGCCTCAAGTAGCGCGACCGCGCGATAGGCCCAAAGAGGTGGTGCGGGCGGTCGGGCTCGAACCGACACTCCTTTCGGAACCGGATTTTGAGTCCGGCGCGTCTACCAGTTCCACCACGCCCGCACAGGCCGGTTGCTCG
>CAZFQC010000400.1:0-2153 GCA_964520795.1 uncultured Brevundimonas sp. | reverse complement strand
CATGGCGGCCTGCGTGCTGGCCGATGCGATGCTGAGGCACCGGGCGCAGGTGGGTCAGGCCTGAATTTCGGATGCAACCACCAATATTGTTCGCTATCCCGATATCGGGGGTGTTCCATGATTTCGACTTTCAGACAGGCTGCGGTCTGCGCGACGATTTTTGCGATGAGTTGGGTCGGGGCGCCCGCCGTCGGGCAGGAGCCGCCCCGGCCCGCTGACCTCACCGTCTCCACCGGCGGTACGACCTTCTACAACCTTCCCGGCGCGACCTGGGCCGATCATGTGGCGGCCGTGCGGGACTGCGCCACCGAGGCCGGCAACGCCATCTATGCGTGGGGATCCAGTCAGGATCTTCCCCGGATCGATCCCATCATGGCGAGCCACCCCTCGTTTCAGGGATTCATCGAAAACTGCATGGTCCTGAAAGGCTGGCGGGTCATCCAGATGAACCCGTGGAAAGCCCGGCCCTACGCCCGCAGCGGTCGGACCACTCTCGAGGCTGTGCTGACGCCCCTGATCGGCGCGGAGACGCCCGAAGGGGAGGTCAAGCGTGTCTTCTCGAATGAGGCGGCGCGGGCCGACACGGTCTTCAATCGCTACCTCGTGACACCCACGCCCCCCAGAACGCTCAGCATCCGCGCCACCGACCTGACCAACCTGCCGCGGTTCTGGCAGCCGTCGGCCTCGCCCGACGCAACGCCTCCGTCGCCGCCGAACAGGGTGCATCGCGAACCTCTGACCCTTGAGGAGCTCGCGCGGCTGCCGGACGACGCTGCAGTGATCATCGTGCGCGTCATCGGAGCCGGCCGAGGTTCGGGCGGCGGCTTCACCCTCAGGCGTGTCGCACCGCCGGCGCAGCTGACAGGATACAGGGCCACGCCCCTGGAGCCCACGGATACGCCGTTCATCGGGGTCACAGGGGGCATGCTGCGCCTGTCGGAGGCGGAACGCGGCGATGTTGTTCTCGCCTACCCCGTGGTGCCGGGCCGGTACCGGATTGCGGACCGTATGATGCTGGACCTGTGTTTCGGCGCGCCGGCCATGGAGATCGCCGCTGGAGAGGTCGTCTATCTCGGGTCGTTCGAGGTCGCAGGGCAAGCGATCCTCTCGCCCGAGATGGCGCTCGAGCCGGCACAGGCGTTCCTGGCGCCCGTCCCTGACCTTGCAGGCCGGCTCAGGACAGCGGCTTGGGTCAACGGGACGACAGACAGGTGCCGGGGCGGCAGCGCATACGCCCTGGAGTTCCCGGACATGCCATTCGAGGATGGCTATGTGAGGGGCGTGATCCCCCCACCCCCCGCGCAGCAATAGGGGAAGCCGGTTCGGGCCGACCCCTTTCCGCCACCGACACTGTTACCTATATAGGCGTCAGCGAGGTTGATAACCCTCGGAGTCCCGGGAGCATCCCCATGATCGACGTTCGACCCTTCAACACCCTCGGCGGCGCCAACCACGGCTGGCTGAACGCCAAACACCATTTCTCCTTCGCCAACTACTATGATCCCGCCCGCATGAGCTGGGGCCGGCTACGCGTGTGGAACGACGACGAGATCGCCGCACAGTCGGGCTTTCCGCCCCATCCGCACGCCGACATGGAAATCATCACCTATGTCCGCACGGGGGCCATCACCCATGAGGATTCCATGGGCAACCGGGGCCGCACCGGAGCCGGAGACGTGCAGGTGATGAGCGCCGGCACGGGGGTGCGTCACTCCGAGTTCAATCTCGAGAACGAGATGACCACCCTGTTCCAGATCTGGATCGAGACCGACAAGCCGGGCGCTCAACCGGGCTGGGGCATGAAGCCCTTCCCGAAGTCGGACCGGACCGGAAAATTCCAGGTGCTGGCCTCGGGCGATCCCACGGACGAGGCCCTGACCATCAACGCCGACGCCCGGGTGCTGGGCGCGACGCTGAAGGCGGGCGAGAGCCTGACCTATAGCCTGGCCGCAGGCCGTCGGGCCTATCTGGTGCCGGCGGTCGGCGCGGTCGAGGTCAACGGGACCGCCCTGAACGCCCGCGACGGCGCGGCAATCAAGGACGAGGCGGAAATCACGATCACCGCGAAGGATGATGCGGAACTGGTGATGGTGGATAGTCTGTAGCGTTCCTTCTCCCCTCCGGGGGAGAAGGTGGGCCGCGGAGCGGCTCGG
>CAZFQC010000399.1:0-2154 GCA_964520795.1 uncultured Brevundimonas sp. | reverse complement strand
GCTAAAGGAGCGTTTCCATGCTGGCCCTCTACATCATCCTCGGCTTCGTCGCCGTTCTCGCGATCATCAACCTGGTCGAGTTCGGCCGGGTTGACTGAGACCCTCGCCCGCTCCGGTGAACGGCGGCGCGCCGCCCTGGTCACCGGCGGGGCGAAGCGCATCGGCCGGGCGATCTGTCTCGAGCTGGCCGCAGCCGGCTTCGACCTGGCGATCCACCATCGCGATTCGGGCGACGAGGCCTCGGACCTCGCGCGCGAGATCGGGTCCATGGGCCGGCGCGCCGTCTGCCTGTCGGCGGATCTGGCCGATGTCGTCGCGACCGGGGCCCTGATCGGTCAGGCCGTCGAGGCGCTCGGCCCGCTGTCGGTGCTGGTCAACAACGCCTCGGTGTTCGCCGACGACCGGCTGGACACGATCACCGGCGAGAGCTGGTGCTCCCATATGGACGTCAATCTGCGCGCGCCCGTGCTTCTGGCCCAGACCTTTGCGGCCCAGGCCCCGGACGGGTCGGCCATCATCAATATTCTGGACCAGCGGGTTCTGAAGCCCGATCCGCGCTTCTTCTCCTACGGCCTGTCCAAATCGGCCCTGTGGGTCGCCACCCGGACCATGGCCCAGGCGCTGGCCCCACGCATTCGCGTCAATGGCGTCGGTCCCGGCCCGACCCTGCCGTCGGTGCATCAGACCGATGCGGATTTCGCCGCCGAGGCCGCCGGCACGCCCTTGGGACGGCCGGGCAGTCCCGAGGCGGTCGCCGCGGCCGTGCGCTGGCTGGTGGACGCCGGTCAGGTGACGGGCCAGATGATCGCCGTCGACGGGGGCCAGCACCTGGCCTGGCAGACCCCGGACATTGTGGAGTAGGCCTTGACCGTTTCCCCCCTGCCCTTCCCCGCCGCCCAGGTTTCCGGCGACGCGCCCCATCGCGAGGGCCTGACTGTGTTCGTGCGTGGCCTGCGGGTCGAGGCAGGCATTGGCGTGCACGACCATGAGCAGGGCCGGCTGCAGCCGCTGGTCATCGACGTGACGCTGGCGCTGGCCCCCGCGCCGGTCGAGCGGCTGTCCGACACCATCAACTATGAGACCGTGGCCCAGGCGGCCCGCACCATCGTCGCCGAGGGGCACGTCGGACTGGTCGAGACCTTCGCCGAACGGCTGGCCCTGGCCTGTCTGGAGGACGGGCGGGTGCGGCGCTGCACGGTGCGGATCGAAAAGCCGGGCGCGCTGGAGGCCGCTGCCGCCGCCGGCTGTGAGGTTGTGCTGTCGCGCTGACGCCTCGCCCTGGGCGGTTGCGCCTGACGCGTGTCGCGGTCATTACTTGGACCGGACTGAAGGATATCCGATGGCCGAACCCGGCGATCTTCCCCCTGCGGACGCACCCCTGGACGACCAAGGGGCCGACCATGACGACGACCTGATCGGCTTCGCCACCCCGGCGTCGCTGAAAGGCCGTCTGCGTCATGAGCCGGAGCCGGAACCGGAGCCCGAACCGGAGCCGGAACCGGAGCCGGAGCCTGAGCCTGAGCCCGAGGACGCGCCGGTCGAGGACGAGCCCGCGCCGGTCGAGGCGGGTTCGATCTTTGCCCCGTCACGCGAGTTCTCGACGCGCCGTCGTCGCCGCGACGAGGGCACGACCATCCCCGGCGGCGGGCTGGGCCTGTACGCGGTCTATGCCCTCATCCTGTTCGCCGTGCCGACCGTCGGCGTGTCCGCGGCCATCGCCCTTTTCGCCGTGACCGGACGGACCGTGCCCGAAGACGATCTGTCGGCGTCGCACTTCATTTATCAGCGCCGCACCCTGTGGATCACCGTGATGGCGCTGATTGTTGGCGTGATGTTCTCCGTGATCGGCCTTTTTGCACTGGGGCCCGGGATTCTGTTCTTCCTGTGCTTGTGGATCATGCTGCGCGGGGCCTGGGGCGTTTGGACCCTGAAGTCCGGCCGCCCGATCGCTGATCCGCGCGGCTGGTGGATCTGACGGAGACACGCCATGGCCGACACCTCGCCCGACGCCCCGAGGGAGCCGCGGTTCGCCGCAGGCCATGAATCGGAAGGCCGGCCGGCGGCGCTGATCGCCTGGGGCCTGTACATCCTGTCCCTGCCCAGCGCGAACCTGCTGGTCATCGTCGGCCTGATCGTCGCCTATGCGGGGCGCGG
>CAZFQC010000398.1:0-2158 GCA_964520795.1 uncultured Brevundimonas sp. | reverse complement strand
CCGCCGCCGACCATGAACAGGCCGGTGACGCCCGCGGCGATCTTGATGTCGGTCAGTTCGCGGAAATCGGCGACCGCGTCGATCATCAGATAGGGCTGGCCCGCCGCGATCCGCTCCTTCTGGTGCTTGACCAGGCCGAAGCCGGCCGAGCTGTCGACAAACGCCGGGCAGAAGATCGGCACGCCTTCTTCATAGGCGGTCTGGATCAGCGAGCCGGGCTTCTTCGCATTGCCCTCGCTCAGCCATTTGCCCATCTCCCAGATAAACTCGCGCGAGGAATAGCCGCGCGGCTCCAGCTGGTTGCAGATCTCCAGGATGGTGTGGTCGCAGGCCTGGAGCTCTTCCTCGTCGATATAGGTGTCGTAGATCCGGTCGATGTAGTTGTCGCGCAGGACGTTGTCGTCCACCTCGCCCGCGGCCTGGTAGTGTTTGAAGCCCAGGGCCTCGAAGAAATCCATGTCGACGATCGAGGCGCCGGTGGCGACCACCGCGTCGATCATGCCGAATTTCACCATGTCGCGGTACACATGCATGCAGCCGCCGGCCGAGGTCGAACCGGCCAGGATCAGCCACGGCGAGCAGTCCTTGTCCTCGATGGCCATGTTGAAGATGTCGGCGGCCCGGGCCGTGTCACGGCTCGAGAACGACATCTTGCGCATGCTGTCGATGATCGGACGGGCGTCGAACGAGGTGATGTCCACGTGCTCCACCGTGTTCTGGAGCAGCTGGGCCTTCTGGTTGGTCTGAACGGGAGCGTTCATTGCAAGGGTTTCCCTTTGATTTGAGCGCCCGTCGTCAAAAGAAACAGCGGCCCGGACGGAGCGACGGGCCGCTGCTGATTACAACGCGAAAGCGACGGTTTAGCGCCGCGACTTCTTCCGCTGGCCGGCCTTGCCCTTGGGGCGTGACAGGCGAACCACCTTGCGGGCCTGCTCTTCCGCCGTGGTGCGCACGGTCGGGATGGAGCGCGGCGCGAGGCCGTAGAGGGAGGCCATCGGGGCATCCTCGACGCCGGCGATGTCGTGTTCGCCATAGCCGTTGAAGCCGGTCGACATGGCCACGCCATAGGCGCCCAGCATGCCGATCTCGATGAAGTCGCCTTCCTGCACATCGGCCGGCAGCCAGAACGGTCCCGGCATGTGGTCGATGGAGTCGCAGGTCGGGCCGTAGAAGCGGAACGGCTTCAGCTCGCTGGACGAGGCACCGTCCCGGACCAGCTTGGTCGGGAAGGGCCAGCGCGAGTGGGTCGCGTCGAACAACGAGCCATAGGAGCCGTCGTTCAGATACAGGGCGTCGCCCTTGCGCAGGTCGACCCGGCACAGGACCGAGGAGGACTCGGCGACCAGCGCCCGGCCGGGCTCGCACCACAGCTCGGTCGTTTCCGACACCGGCATCTCATTGAAGCCGCGATGGATGGCGTCCGCGTATTCCTGCATGTCCGGCGGGACCATGCCCGGATAGACCGAGGGAAAGCCGCCGCCGACATCGACGATGTCCACGAACACGCCGGCGCGGCTGATGGCGCGGCCGACCTGGGCCATGGCGGCCTCATAGGCGGACGGGCGCATGCATTGCGAACCGACATGGAAGCAGACGCCCATCAGCCCGTCCTTGACCGCCTGGCGGGTGGCCAGCAGCAGGGACGGAGCCTGGTCGACCGAGACGCCGAACTTGCCCGACAGGGAATAGGCCGCGCCGTCCGCCGACACCGTCATCCGGACCAGCAGGTTCAGGTCCGTGGCATTGCCGGTGGCGTCGAGGATCTTGGCCAGCTCGTCATGGCTGTCCAGGGAGAAGGTGCGGACGCCATGCTCGAAATAGGCCTTGGTGATCGCGCCGCGGCTCTTGACCGGGTGCATGAAGGCCAGGCGGGCATCGGCGCTGACCGAACGGACCAGTTCGATCTCGGCGAGCGAGGCGACGTCAAAGCCGGTGACTCCAGCCTCCACGAGGGTCTCGATGACCCACCGCGAGGGATTGGCTTTCACCGCATAGAAGACGTCGGCGTTCAGATTGTCCTGGAACCAGCGCGCCGCTACGGAAACCGAACGCGGTCGCACGAGTGCGACGGGACGTTCAGGGGACCGCTCGCGGACCAGGTCCAGGGGAAATGGATACGTGCGCAATTCACGTAAACCCCTGTAATTGTTAAACCCAG
>CAZFQC010000397.1:0-2164 GCA_964520795.1 uncultured Brevundimonas sp. | reverse complement strand
TCCGGAAATCCACGCCCTCACCCCGCCGCCCGCGCCCGTTCCAGCGCCTCGGCGGCGCGCATCAGGGCCATGGCTTCCGCCGCCTGTCCCTGGCTCAGCAGCCATGCGGCGCGGCGCAGGGCGCGCTCCACGGCGACCTCGGGATCGATCCAGGGTGGCTCGGCGGGCTCGCCCGTCAGCGACAACGCCGCGAGGGCGGGCGCGGGATCATCGGCCCCGCCTCGCAACGGCTTGAGGTCCAGCTGTTCGGCGATGCGGCTGCGCGTCCAGCCCTCGGCCATCGCTCGCCGTCTCAGGTTCGACAGCCCTACGTCGAAGCGGCGCGCCACGGACGGCGCGGACTCCCCGGCGACATAGGCCGCCCTGACCCGGACCCAGGTCTCCGGCCCCCGGTATTTGCGCAGGCGATGGTGCTCCATGCGCAGACGGTCGCACGCCGCTACGTCAGAAGCGGACGCACCCACCCCACGCCGTCATCCTCTCGGGTCAAGCCCGAGGATGACGGCCGGGGGGAGAGGTCGTATGGCGCATGTCCCTGTTGTCGCGGCGCCTGTCCCGCAATTGTCCCGGGATTGTCTCCGAAATCCCGCCCGGTTGTCGTGCTTGTCCCACCCCGTTGTCCCGGAAATGGCTGGCCGAACTGTCCGGGCCGCTGCGTGTTTCCGCAGGGCCGGACTGGTCGAAATAGCCGCCGACGGGTCAGTGGTGCGCATAATCCTGGATCGGCCGCACATCCAGCTCGCCGGCCTTGATCGCCCCGATGGCCTGGGCCGCCGCAAGGGCCCCCGCGGTCGTGGTGTAATAGGGTATCTTCATCATCAGGGCGGTGCGGCGCAGGCTGAAGCTGTCCAGCAGCGCCTGCTTGCCCTCGGTGGTGTTGAAGACCAGCTGGACGCCGCCGTTCTTCATCGCGTCGACGATGTTGGGACGGCCCTCGAGCACCTTCTTCACATGGCCGACGGGCAGGCCCTGTTCGGTCAGCCAGGTATGGGTTCCGCCCGTCGCGATGATGGAGAAACCCTCGGCGATCAGGGTCTTCACCGCCTCGACGATGAAGGGCTTGTCGCCATCCTTGACCGAAACGAAGGCGCAGCCCCGGGTCGGCAGGGTGGTGCCGCCGCCGATCTGGGACTTGGCGAAGGCGCGGGCGAAGGCGGGGGCCATGTCGGCCTCGCCGTCACGCTTCCAGTCCAGGCCCATGACCTCGCCGGTCGAGCGCATCTCGGGGCCCAGGATGGTGTCGACGCCGGCGAAACGGGCGAAGGGGAAGACGGCTTCCTTGACCGCGATATGGTCATAGGGCCGGTCCTTCAGGCCGAAGGATTTCAGCGGCACCCCGGCCATGACCTTGGCGGCGATCGCGGCGATCGGCTGGCCGATGGTCTTGGCCACGAAGGGCGCGGTACGGCTGGCGCGCGGGTTCACTTCCAGCACGAAGATGCGCGGCGCGGCGCTGTGCGGCTCCTCGATGGCGAACTGGACGTTCATCAGGCCGCGCACCTTCAGGGCCCGCGCCATGGCCTCGGTCTGACGCTTCAGCTCGGCGACGATCTCCGCCGACAGCGAGAACGGCGGCATCGAACAGGCGCTGTCGCCCGAGTGGACGCCGGCTTCCTCGATGTGTTCCAGCACGCCGGCGACGAAGACCGTCTCGTCGTCGCACAGGGCGTCGACGTCGACCTCGGTGGCGCGGTTCAGGTAGTGGTCGATCAGCACCGGATCGTCGCCCGAGACCCGCATGGCCTCGCCGACGTAGCGGTCCAGCTGTTCGCGGTCGTGGACGATGACCATGCCGCGGCCGCCCAGCACATAGGAGGGGCGCAGGACGACGGGGTAGCCGACCTCATCCGCCTTGTCGGCGGCTTCCTGGGCCGAGCGGGCCAGGCCGTTGGGCGGCTGCATCAGGCCGATGTCGTGCAACATGACCTGGAACCGCTCGCGGTCCTCGGCCAGGTCGATGGAGTCCAGCGAGGTGCCGAGGATCGGCACCCCGTCCTCGTGCAGGGCATGGGCCAGCTTGAGCGGCGTCTGGCCGCCGAACTGGACGACGACGCCGATCAGATTGCCGGTCGAACGCTCGACCTCGATCAGCTCCAGCACGTCCTCGGCCGTCAGCGGCTCGAAATACAGGCGGTCGGAGGTGTCGTAGTCGGTCGAGACGGTC
>CAZFQC010000396.1:0-2168 GCA_964520795.1 uncultured Brevundimonas sp. | reverse complement strand
CCATGCAGACCGACCCCCTCTCCGCCAAATTCGCCGCCCTGGCCGACCCGACCCGTCGGGCCATCCTGGCGCGGCTGTGCGAGGGCGAGGCCAGCGTCAACGAGCTCGCGGCACCGTTCGACATGAGCCTGCCCGCCGTGTCGAAACATCTGAAGGTGCTGGAGAAGGCCGGTCTGATCAGCCGGGGGCGTGAGGCGCAATGGCGCCCCGCCCGGCTCGAGCCCATGGGCATGAAGGGCATCGCCGAGTGGCTGGAACACTATCGCCGTTACTGGGACGCCAGCTTCGACCGTCTCGACGCCTATCTGAAGAAAATCCAGAAGGGGGACCCCGATGGCCCACGAAATTGAGAGCAACCCCTGCGACACCGACGGCGTCGCCCATCAGCATGTCCTGACCCTGCGCCGGGTGCTGGACGCCACGCCGGAGCAGATCTGGAAGGCCTGGATGACGCCGGAACTGCTGCAGCAGTGGTTCGCCCCGAGGCCGTGGACGATCTCGGACGTGCGGATCGATCCGCGCCCCGGCGGGGTGTTCAACTTCGTCATGCACGGCCCGGACGGCGAGCGGTTTCCGAACAGCGGAATCTTCCTTGAGGCGATCCCGAACCGCCGCTGGATCACAACCGACGCCCTCACGCCGGACTGGCAGCCGGCCGGCCAGCCTTTCATGGTGGGCACGGTTGAGCTGACGCCGAGGGACGACGGCAAGACGGACTATGTCGCGACGGCCCGTCACTGGAATGCCGAGACGATGAAGCAGCACGAGGCCATGGGCTTCCATGAAGGCTGGGGGACCTGCGCCGACCAGCTGGCCGAACTGCTCAAGACACACTGACCTCCCCCCGCCCGACCCGATCCGCTGAAGAGCCCGCCCGATGACCCTGGTCGACAACATCGCGACACGCCCCACCCTGCAGATGCGACGTTATTTCGATGCGCCGCGCGCGCTGGTCTGGCGGGCCTGGACGACGCCCGAGGTCGTGGTGCTGTGGCTGGGTCCGGTCGAATGGCCGGCGGTCAGCGCCACCCAGGACCTGAGGGTCGGCGGCGAATGGCGCGCCTGCCTGCGCTCGCCCGACACTGGCCAGGACCTGTGGCAGGGCGGCGTCTATCGCGAGATCGTGCCGAACGAGCGGCTGGTCTTCACCTTCAAATGGGACGAGTCCCACGAGGACGGGCCGCCCGTGGACACGCTCGTGACGGTCCAGCTGAGCGACGCGCCGGACGGCGGCACCCTGATGGACTTCACCCACGAAGGCCTGAAGTCAGAGCAGAGCCTGACGGGACACAAACACGGCTGGACCAGCACCTTCGAGCGGCTGGAGGCCTTCCTTCAAGATCAAGCCAGAGGAGACTGACGGATGAAGATCGTCACCAGCCTGAGCTTCCGCGGGGAATGCCGCGAAGCCTTCGAATTCTATGCGAGGGTGCTGGGCGGGGAGATCACCGCCGCCATGCGCTATGGCGACGCCCCGCCCGAGATGCCGATCGGTCCCGAGTACAAGGACTGGCTGATGCACTGCTGGCTGCAGGTTGGCGACCAGGCGCTCATGGGCTCGGACTCGCCGCCCGAGTACGCCCCGCCCCTCGACCAGCTCAAGAACGGCTTCGACGTCACCCTGCACACAGACGACCCGGCCGAGGCCCGGCGCTGGTACGACGCCCTTGTCGAGGGCGGCCAGTCGACCATGCCGTTCTCCGAGAGCTTCTGGTCGCCCGGATTCGGCATGCTGGTCGACAAGTTCGGCGTGCCGTGGATGGTCAACACCACGCCGGCCGTCACCTGTGAGGCAGGCCAATGAAGGCCTCGCCCTCCGTCTGGACCGGACGGGTCCTGAGCGGGCTGTTCGTCCTGTTCATGCTCGGGGCCTCGATCACCCCGAAATTCCTGATGGCCGACATGGTCGCCGAACAGAGCATGATCCCGCTCGGCTGGCCGACGAAATATCTGCTGCTGATCGGCCTGATCGAGCTGGCCTGTGTGATCCTCTACGTCATCCCCCGCACCAGCCTGATCGGCGCGGTGCTGATGACCGGCCTGCTGGGTGGTGCCATCGCCACCAATCTGCGGGTCGAAAACCCCCTGTTCAGCCACACCCTGTTCGGGATCTACCTCGGCCTGTTCATGTGGGGCGGCCTGTGGCTTCGGGACGCCACGCTGCGCGC
>CAZFQC010000395.1:0-2172 GCA_964520795.1 uncultured Brevundimonas sp. | reverse complement strand
CCTACACCATCAACCGCTTCATCAGCTCCGCCGTCGACGGATCCAGCCCGGCCGACGGTTCCCCCGCCGCGACGTCCGCGAGCACCGCCTTCGCCAGTGCCTTGCCCAGCTCCACCCCCCACTGGTCGAAGCTGTTGATGTCCTGGATCACCCCTTCGACGAAGGTCTTGTGCTCATAGAGGGCGATCAGGGCGCCGACCGCCTCGGGCGACAGGGCGTCCATCAGGATCGTCGTCGACGGCCGGTCGCCGGGGAAGGCCTTGTGCGGGGCCAGCCGGTCGGCCTCGGCGTCATCGGCGCCCGCCGCGATCAGCTCGGCCCGGGCCTCGGCCTCGGTCTTGCCGACCATCAGGGCCTGGGCCTGGGCCAGGGCGTTGGACCACAGGGGGGCGTCGCCCTCGCGCGCGTCCATGGCGGCGTCGGTCGTATGGCCCACGACGATGAACTCCGCCGGCACCACCTGCGGCCCCTGGTGGATCTGCTGGAAGAAGGCGTGCTGGCCGTTGGTGCCGGGCTCGCCGAAGACGATCGGGCTGGTGGCGGTGTCGACGGGCGAGCCGTCGCGCTTCACCCGCTTGCCGTTCGACTCCATCTCCAGCTGCTGCAGGAAGGCCGGCAGCCGGCGCAGGCCGTGGGCATAGGGGGCCACCGTCCGGGCCATGCGTCCGCGGCCCTCGACATTGTAGATCTGGGCCAGGGCCAGCAGCACCGGGGCGTTCCGCTCCAGATCGGCCTCGACGAAATGCTCGTCCATGGCCCGGGCGCCGTTCAGCAGCCGCTCGAACACATCCCAGCCCAGGGCCACCGCCACTGACAGACTGACCGCCGACCACAGCGAATACCGCCCCCCGACCCAGTCGCGGAAGGCGAAGGTCCGGCCGCAGCCCCAGGCCTCGGCCCTCTCCGGTGCCGCCGTCACCCCGATCAGATGGTGGACCATCCGCTTGGGCGACAGGCTCTCGGCCAGCCAGGCCTTGGCCAGTTCGGCATTGGCCAGGGTTTCCTGGGTGGTGAAGGTCTTGGACACCACCACCACCAGCGTCGTCTCGGGGTCCAGCCCGGCCAGGGCCTCGCCCATCTCGCGCGGGTCGATATTGGCCACGAACCTCAGGTCGATGACCGGCTCCAGCGGCCGCAGGGCATCCCACAACAGACGCGGGCCCAGGTCCGAGCCGCCGATGCCGATGTGGACGATGGCGGTGAACGGCTGTTTGGTCCCGCCGGTCTCGGCCCCCGAGCCGATGTCGACGGCGAATGCGGCCATGGCCTTGCGCGCCGCGGCGACCTCGGCGGAGACGGGTTCGCCCAGCGCGCGGAAATCCGCGTCGTCCGCGGCTCGCAGTGCCGGATGCAGCACGGCGCGGCCCTCGGTATTGTTGACCGCCTCGCCGCCGAACAGGGCGTTGCGCCGGCCCTCGACGTCACAGGTGCGGGCCAGATCCAGCGCGGCCTCGAACCCCTCGGCGCTCCAGGCCTGTTTCGACAGGTCCAGATACAGGCCGGCGGCCTCCACCCCCATGCGGTCGATCCGGCCGGGATCGGTCGCGAACTGGTGCAGGATGCGTCCGTCGGCGTCCTTGCGGGCGACGCCGCGAAGCATGTCGAGGGCCTGGGTGCGGGCAGTCATCGGGCGAGCTCAAATCTCGGAAAGGTAAACCCTCGTTTACGGGTCGGGCGTAAGCCGGTTCAACGCCGAATCCGCGATTCGGCCAACTATATGAGGTTAGCCATGTCCTGCGGCGTCGCCCTGGCGGTCTCCCTGCTGCTCTCCGACCCCAATATCGCCCTGGCCGCGGCCCTGCCGCCGCCGGCCGCCGACGCGCCGGTGTCCGTGGCGGGCGAGCCCCTGTTCGCCGACATCGTCGCCCGTTCCGGCGCGCTGAAGGGCGTGGTCCAGGGCTGGATCGACGCCGGGGTGATGGATCAGTCCGACTTCGCGACGGGCGAGGCCTTCACCGGCTTCCGCGCCCACGCCGCCGAACTGGCCGCCCTCGACATGCAGGGCCATGTCATCCTCAGGGACCGCGGCACGGACGGCGACCTGAAATGTATCCTGCGCGGCATTTCCGAGGACATCCCGGTCAAGATCGCCGCCGTCGAGGCCGCCGCCACCCCCGCCGAACGCCGCGTCGCCCTCGACGAACTCCACTACCTCCTCAACGACAACGTCGA
>CAZFQC010000394.1:0-2181 GCA_964520795.1 uncultured Brevundimonas sp. | reverse complement strand
TCGTCGAGGCCATGGCCAAACAGGCCGTCCGCGGCGGCGGCATCGGCCTGGCCGACCAGGTCGTGGCCGAGATGCTGAGAATGCAGGAGCAGAGCCAATGACCGACGCCGCCACGCTGAACGCCACGGCCCGGGTCCGCCAGCTCATTGACCTGACCAATCGCCTCACGGCCCGGCTGAGCGAGGAATCAAGGGCGTTTGAATCCCGCCGGCCCCAGGACGCCGCCGCCTCGATGTCAGCGACCCAGGACCTGGCCAACACCTACCGGCGCGAATCCGCCCAACTGAAAGCCAATCCGGCCTCGGTCGCCGCCGCACCCGTCGCCGACCGCACCGCCCTGATCCGCGCCACCGAGGCCTTCGAGGCCGTGCTGTCGCGCCACGCCCGCGCTGTCGAGGCCGCGCGTATCATCTCCGAAGGGCTGGTCCGGACCATCGCCGCCGAGGTCGCCGGCCAGCGCGGTAGTCCGTCGGCCTACGGCGCCTCGGGCAAGGCCACCGCAGGAGACAGCCGCGCTGTAGCCTTCAACCGGCAGGCCTGAGCGCGCCGTTAATCCTGTTCGTGGAGCCAGTATTCATCTCCGTGGGGTAACCGGTAGACATGAATACAAAGTCCCGCCTGCTCGGAATGGCCTTCGCCGCTGCCGACACCCTGCTCGAACTCCAGGCCGATGGCCGCGTCGACATCGCGCTCGGGGCCGGCCCGTGTCCGGGCGGTGCCGGGGCTGAATCCTGGTGTGGCGCGCTGTTGACGGATTTCGTCGGCAAGGCCGGCCAGAAGCCTCTGGCTGACGCCCTCGCGGCGATCCGGCCGAATGAGCGCCCAGCGCCGATCGAGGCCCTGATCTCCTGCGACGCGGAATACGTCCGTCGCGCCCGGTTGCGCCTGTTCCAGCTTCCCGACCTTGCGCCGGCCGTGTCCTGCGCCATCACCTATGAGGGCGCGCCGTTCACCCTCGCTGTCCCGGAGGCCCCTGCCTTCCTCACCGCCGACGGCCTGTTGTCGCGCGTTCGCGGGTCGCTGCTGACCCGGACAGACGAGGTCGCCGTCGCCTTCGTCGACGTGCCCGGCCTCGACGCGCCGGGCGAAGCCCACCAGCGCGCTGCGGCGCGCGTCGCCGCCGTGCTTCAGGCCTCGTCGATCGACGGTGCGTCGGCCGCCCGGCTGGCCCCCGAGCGCTTCGCCCTGGTCCGCGACGCCGCCTGCGAGGTGGATCTCGCAGCCGAGGTCCGGGACGCCGGCGCGGCCGAAGGGCTCGATCTTGTCGCCCGCACCACCGAGGCCGCCCTGTCCGGCGGCACCGGCACCGAGCCGACGGTTCGCGCGCTGCGCTTCGCGCTCGAGGCCTGCATCAAGGAAGGCGGGATCGAGGGTGCCGGCGCGGCCTTCTCGGAGAGTCTCAAGCGGACGCTCAAACAGGCCGAGCGTTTCGGCGCCATGGTCAAGGCCCGCGATTTCGCCCTCGAATACCAGCCGATCGTCGACCTCTCGACCGGCGTCACCCACCATTTCGAGGCCCTGGCCCGCTTCGGAACCCGCGGCCCCGCCGACTCCATCCGCCTGGCGGAGGAACTCGGCCTGATCGAGGGCTTCGACCTCGCGGTCGCCGAAAAGGCACTGCAGCAACTGAGCCGTCCCGGTTTCGGCCTGACCCGGATCGCCGTCAATGTCTCCGGTGCCTCGCTCGGCACCGACTCCTATGTCGACGGCCTGCTGCGGCTCACGGCCGCCGCGCCTGACATCCGCAGCCGCATCCTGATCGAGGTCACCGAGACCGCTGCCGTGGCCGACATCGAGGCCGCCGCACGGCGCCTGACCGCCCTGCGCAAGGCCGGCGTCAAGGTCTGTCTTGATGACTTCGGGGTCGGTGCCGCCTCGCTCGACTATCTGCACCGCCTTCCCGCCGACACGGTCAAGATCGACGGCCGCTTCGTGAAGGAAATCACCAGCGACGGCCGCGCGCGCGATCTGGTCGCCCATCTGGTCGAGCTGTGCTCCGACCTGAAGATGACCACCATCGCCGAGATGATCGAGAGCGAGGAACAGTCGGACGCCGTGCGGACGCTGGGCGTCGGTTTCGGCCAGGGCTGGCTGTTCGGCCGTCCGGCCTCCGAACCGACCGTCGCCCTGGCCCAGCCGGTGGCGGCGCGTCGCCTCGGTGCGGTAGCGGGCTGGGGCTAG
>CAZFQC010000393.1:0-2182 GCA_964520795.1 uncultured Brevundimonas sp. | reverse complement strand
CCCGCTCCCAGCCCTTGTCGATGGCCCAGACCGCGAAGGCGTAGTCGTGCGCGACCTCCTTCAGATAGTCGAACCGCCCCGATGACCCGGCGTGGCCCGCTTCCATGTTGATCTTCAGCAGGATGGGCTTGCCCGAGGTCGTCGCCGGCCGCAGCTTCGCCACCCATTTCTCCGGCTCCCAGTAGGTCACCCGCGGGTCGGACAGGCCTCCGGTCGCCAGCACGGCCGGGTAGGCCATCGGCCCCACCTGATCATAGGGGCTGTAGCTCATCATATAGTCATAGGCCTCGGGGTCCTCGATGGGATTGCCCCACTCGGGCCATTCCGGCGGCGTCAGCGGCAGGCTGGTGTCGCTCATCGTGTTGATGACATCGACGAAGGGCACTCCGCCGATGACCCCGGCCCACAGATCGGGCCGCATGTTGTTGATCGCCCCCATCAGCATCCCACCCGCCGACCGGCCCTCGGCGACGATATGACCGGCCCGGGCGTAGCCGCGCGCGATCAGATGCTCGGCCGAGGCGATGAAGTCGGTGAAGGTGTTCTTCTTGGTCATCCGCCGCGCGGTCAGGAACCAGTTCCAGCCCTTGTCCGAGCCACCCCGGACGTGGGCGATGGCGTAGATCCAGCCCCGGTCCACCAGCGACAGCCGGTTGGTCGAGAAGCTGGCGGGGATCGGACTGCCGTAGGAGCCGTAGCCGTACAGCAGCACCGGCGCGGAGCCATCGACCGGCGTGTCCTTGCGGCGCAGCACCGTGACCGGCACCAGCTCGCCGTCCGAAGCAGGGGCGTTCAGCCGTTCGACGACATAGTCCGCGGCGTTGTGCCCCGACGGCACCTCCTGCACCTTGCGCAGCGTCCGCTCGCGGGTGGCCAGATCGTAGTCATAGGTCGAGGTCGGCGTGGACGGCGAGTTATAGCCGTAGCGCATGACCGTCGTGTCGAACTCCGACGCCCCGCCCAGCGACAGGGAATAGGCGGGTTCGTCCACCGCGATCTCGTGCTCGGCACCCGAGCGGTCGCGGATGATGATCTTCGTATTGGCGTCGGCCCGCTCCTGACGGCCGATATAGTCCTTCACCAGAGCCAGGCCCTCGATGTAGCGGCCCGGCGTGTGCGGCACGAGATCGGCCCAGTGCGCCTTGCCCGGCGTCGCCGTCGGGGCCTCGACGATCTTGAAGTCAATGGAGTCGTCGGCATTGGTGCGGATCACCCACCGGTCGCCCCAGTGATCAGCCTCGTACAGCCGCCCGACCTCGCGGGTCTCGAGCACGACCGGCGCCGCGGTTGGCGTCGCTGCCGGAATGACCCACGCTTCGGACGTCTCCTGGTTGCCCACGGTGATCAGGATGAAGGCGTCGTCGGACGTGCGGTCGACGCCGATGAACATGCCGTCGTCATCCTCCTGATAGACCAGGGTTGTCTCGCCGCCGCGAGCCGGACGGCGGAAGATCTTGTCCGGCCGGCCGTTGTCGTCGCGGTTGGTCCAGAAGATCCACTGGCTGTCGGGCGAGAAGGTGAAGTCGCCGATGGCCGAGCCGATCGGATCGGGCAGGACCTCGCCGGTCGCCAGGTCCTTGACGAAGATCTGGTGTACCTCGGACCCTTGGGCGTCCTCCGAATAGGCGAACAGCGCGTGGTCGGGACTGTTGTCCGTGGACGAGACCTCGGAATAGGCCTTGCCCTCGGCGAGGGCGTTGGCGTCAAGAAGCAATTGCGCATCCCCGCCACCTCGCGGCTGCCGCATGTAGCGCGGATGCTGATCGCCGGTGCGGTATTCGACGAAATACGCCCACGGGCCGTCGGGTGAGGGGACCGAACTGTCCGCCTCCTTGATCCGGCCCTTCATCTCCTCGAACATCGCCGCCTGCAGCGGCACGGTCGAGGCCATCATTGCCTCGCGATAGGCATTCTCGGCCTCGAGGTGCTCCTTGACGTCGGCCTTGATCACCGTCGGGTCGCGCAGGACCGTCTGCCAGTTGTCGTCCTTCATCCAGTGATAGTCGTCGGTGCGGACGCGCCCCAGCTGCTCGATGCGGACCGGAATCTTCTTCGCGACGGGCGGGACGGGCGTTCCTTGGGACATCGGGGCTCCGGATGGGCGGGCTTGGGCGGGAAGGGCGGTGGCCGCGAGCGCGGCGGCGGATGTGGCGAGAAGGTCGCGGCGGTTCATGTCGAAGCC
>CAZFQC010000392.1:0-2184 GCA_964520795.1 uncultured Brevundimonas sp. | reverse complement strand
GCCAAACCGACAGCAGAGGTGGCCTGATCATGGCATTGACCTATCGCGCCCTGGCGCTCCTCCTCAGCTATCCGACTGCCGACGTCCAGGCCGCCGCCCCGGCCGCCATGGCGGCGATCCGCGAGGAAGGCATGGTCCCCGCCCCCATCGTTGGGGCGCTGGAAAAGCTGGTCCGCAAGCTGGAGCGCGAGGACCTCTTCGACCTTCAGGAGGGCTTCGTTCACCTGTTCGACCGGACCCGGTCGCTGTCGCTCAATCTCTATGAGCACATCCACGGCGAGAGCCGCGACCGCGGACAGGCGATGGCGGCCCTGATCGAGCTCTATCGCTCCTACGGGCTTGAGCTGACGGCCAACGAGCTGCCGGACCACCTGCCTGTGTTCCTCGACTTCCTGTCGACCTTGCCCAACGAGGAAGCTGCCTCACTGCTCGGTGAAGGGGCCCACGTCCTCGCCGCCCTGACCGAGCGGCTGCACAAGCGCGAGAGCCCCTACCGGGCCGTGTTCGGGGCGTTGACGGCCATGACCGGTGCGGTGCCCGATTCCGACGCTGTCGCCGCCCTGATGCAGGAACCCGACGATAACCCGGACGATCTGGAGGCGCTGGACAAGGCCTGGGAGGAGACCGCGGTCACCTTCGGCCCGTCCGACGCAGGCTGTCCGAAAGCCGACTCCATGCTCTCCGCCATGAACGCCGCCCCGCCCCCCGACAAGAGCCGCCGCGCCGGCGCGGCCGCCTGAGGATCGTCACATGGACCTGAATTTCATCGTCTTCGGCGTCTATCCCTATATCGCCATGGCGGTCCTGGTGGTCGGCTCGGTCCTGCGTTTCGACCGCGAACAGTTCACCTGGCGCACCGGCTCGTCCCAGCTTCTGCGGCGCAAGCAACTGATGCTGGGCTCCGTGCTGTTCCACCTCGGGATCCTCGCCATCTTCGCCGGCCATTTCGTTGGACTTCTCACGCCGATCGCGGTGTGGGACTTCCTCGGCGTCAGCCATGGTTTCAAGCAGATGCTGGCCATCGTCGCCGGCGGCGTCGCCGGGGCCGCCTGCCTCGTTGGCGGTCTCCTGCTGCTGCACAGACGCTTGTTTGATCCACGGATCCGCCAGACCTCCAGCTTCGGCGACACCGCCATCCTGGCCATCCTGCTGGCCCAGCTGTGTCTCGGCCTCGCCACCATTCCTCTGTCGCTGGGCCATCTCGATGGCCACGAGATGATCAAATTCATGACCTGGGCCCAGGGAATCTTCACCCTGAATCCGGCCAGCGCAGGCTTCGTCGCCGACGTCCACTGGATCTTCAAGGCGCACCTGACCCTCGGCCTGACCATCATGCTGATCTTCCCGTTCACGCGGCTGGTTCACATGCTTTCGGCCCCGGTCTGGTATCTGAATCGCCGCGGCTGGCAGCTGGTCCGCAGCAAGCGCCGGATGCCGGTCGCTCGCCGCGCCGGAGACCTGGGCCAATGAGCGGGGTCATCGTCATCGACGGGGTGGCCCTGCCCGAGCGGCTGGTCGCCGAGGAAGCCCAGAACCATCCCGCCGCAACCCCCGAAGAGGCGCGGATGGCGGCCGCCCATGCGCTCGCCATCAAGGCCCTGTTGCTGGACCGGGCGCACCAGCTCGGCCTGAAACCCCAAGCGGAACAGGACGAGGACGGCCGCGAGGAGACGCCGGAGGAGGCCCTGGTCCGGGCCGTGCTGGACCTCGAGATCGAGGTCGAACGGCCCGGAGAGGCGGAATGTCAGCGGGTCTATGACAGCGCGCCGGAACGGTTTCGCACCCCGCCCCTGACCCAGGCCTCCCATATTCTGTTCGCACCGAAGGGCGACGACGAAGCCGCCTGGCAATCGGCGCGCGACGCGGCCAGCGCTGCAATCGCCGAACTGGCGTGGCATCCGTACCGGTTTGCGGACCTCGCCGAGACGCTGTCGGACTGCCCCTCCAAGGGCGTCGGCGGCTCCCTCGGGCAGTTGTCACCTGGCGATCTCGCGACCGAGGTCGAGGCTGGACTGGACCTGCTGCAGGACGGCGAGACCGCGTCCGAGCCCGTGCGATCACGCTTCGGCTGGCATGTCCTTCGGCTGGACCGACGCATCGAGGGGCGTCGTCTGCCTTTCGAACATGTTCTTCCCCGCATCGCCCTGCATCTGGAAAGCCGGGCCTGGACGGCGGCCGCAGCCC
>CAZFQC010000391.1:0-2206 GCA_964520795.1 uncultured Brevundimonas sp. | reverse complement strand
ACCGCCTTCTGGGCGTGGATGCGGTTCTCGGCCTCGTCCCAGACCAGCGACTTCGGGCCGTCGATGACGGCGTCCGTCACCTCCTCGCCACGGTGGGCGGGGAGGCAGTGCAGGAAGACGGCGTCACTGGCGGCGACGTCCATCAGGGCCGCGTCGACGCCATAGCCCTCGAAGGCCTCGAGCCGGGCCTCATAGTCGCCGTCGCCCATCGACACCCAGGTGTCCGTGACCACGACATCCGCCCCGGCCACAGCCTCGCGCGGGTCGCTGGTCAGGGTAACGTGGTTGCCGCCCCTGGCGAGGTCGTGCAGGTCGGGATGATAGTCGCCGGGGCAGGCGACGTTCAGGTGGAAGCCCAGCTTCGGCGCCGCGTGCATGAAGCTGTGGCAGACATTGTTGCCGTCCCCGACCCAGGCGATCGTCTTGCCGGCGATCGGCCCGCGATGCTCCTCGATGGTCATGATGTCGGCCAGGATCTGGCACGGGTGCGAGCGGTCGGTCAGGCCGTTGATCACCGGCACGGTGGCGACGCGGGCGAAGCGTTCGACATCCTCGTGGCTGTTGGCGCGGATCATCACGGCGTCGACCATGCGCGACAGGACGCGGGACGTGTCCTCGACCGGCTCGCCGCGACCCAGCTGCATGTCGCCGGCGTTGGCGATGATCGAGGCACCGCCCAGCTGGCGGATGGCGGCGTCGAAGCTGAAGCGGGTGCGGGTCGAATTCTTCTCGAAGATCATCGCCAGCACGCGGTCCTTCGCCGGCGCGTCGGCATCGGCGCGACCCTTCGGCCAGCCCTGGCGGGCCGCCTTGCGGGCGTGGGCGTCATCAAGGATGGCGCGCAGCTCCCCGGCCTCGAGCCGATGGATGTCGAGGAAGTGGCGGACCATCTTCAGGTCTCCGGTCAGGCCGCGGCCATCTTCGTGCGAGCGAACTCGCAGGTCTTCTCGAGGCGTTCGATGGCCTCGCGCGCCTCGTCGAGCGTGAAGTTCAGGGGAGGCAGGATGCGGACCAGATTGTCGCCGCCGCCGGCGACCAGCAGATGTGCCTCATCGCGGGCCCAGCCCATGAATTCCCGGTTGTTCGGGACCAGCTTCATCCCCATCAGCAGGCCCTTGCCGCGGACCTCGACGATCACATCGGGGAAGCGCTCCTTCAGACCGTGCAGCTGCTGCTTCAGATAGCCGGCGATCTCGTTGACGTGGGCCAGGGTCTCGGGCTTCGAGATCTCGGCGAAGGCGGCGGCACCGACGGCCATGGCCAGCGGATTGCCGCCGAAGGTCGAGCCATGCACGCCGACGACCATGCCCGTGGCGGCATGGTTGGTGGCCAGGCAGGCACCGATGGGGAAGCCGCCGCCCAGGGCCTTGGCGATGGCCATGATGTCGGGGGTCATGCCGCCCCACTCATGGGCCCACAGCTTGCCGGTCCGGCCCATGCCGCACTGGACCTCGTCGAAGATGATCAGGACGCCGTATTCGTCGCACAGCTCGCGCAGGCCGCGCAGGCAGACCTCGGGAATGGCGCGGCAGCCGCCCTCGCCCTGCACCGGCTCGACGATGATGGCGGCGGTGTTCGGGTTGGCGATCGCGGCCTTGAGGGCTTCATGGTCGCCGAAGACCAGCTGGTGGAAGCCTTCCATCGGCGGGCCGAAGCCGTTGGTGTAGCTGGGGTTGGCCGCCGCATTGATGGCGCCATAGGTCCGGCCGTGGAACGAGCCGTCGAAGCCGTAGATATCGATCCGCTCGGGCTGGCCGTTGGTGAAATGAAACCGGCGCGCCGTCTTGATGGCGCATTCGACCGCCTCGGTGCCCGAGTTGGTGAAGAAGACCACATCGGCGAACGACTTTTCGCAGAGCGCGTCGGCCAGGGCTTCCTGCCCCGGAATCTTGAAGATGTTGGAGACGTGCCACAGCTTCTCGGCCTGGTCCCTGACCGCCTTCACCAGCACCGGATGGGCGTGGCCGAGGGCGTTGGTCGAGATGCCCATGACGCAGTCGAGGTATTCGGTCCCGTCCTTCGCCCAGAGACGTGCGCCCTGACCACGATCCACTTCCAGCGGCGCGCGGTTGTAGACACCCATCAGATGTTCAGTGGACACGGGACAAGCCTCCAAAAGCGAGACGGCCCCGCCGCTGGAGAGCGCCGGGACCGCTGGAATAAGGGTCAGGCCTTGTCGGCCGGAGGACGGTGTTAGTCAACACCG
>CAZFQC010000390.1:0-2208 GCA_964520795.1 uncultured Brevundimonas sp. | reverse complement strand
TCATCGATCTGACGGCGGAGCGGGCCCGGCTGACCAGGGAGATCGCCGCCTTCGAGGCTGACGCGGCGCATGTAATGAAGAAGCTCGGCAATCCCAATTTCGTGGCCAAGGCGGCGGAGGCGGTGATCGAGGAAAACCGGGCCAAGCTGGCCGCGGCCGAGGCGGGTCAGGCCCGGCTCACTGCGGCTTTGGATCGCCTGCGAGCATTGGGCTGAACTGCGGCTCCGTGACGGTGTGGCTTGCGATCAGCATGCCGGGCCGGCCGAGCGACACCAGACCCACGGTGGCGGCGAGGACGGCGAGCGCCATGAGGACGGTAAGATAGCGCATCAGGCGCTCCTTTCGGGACAGGGAAGGGGCGGCGCGGAACCGGGCCGGCGCCGCCCGGATCCGGTTCAGGCGGCCTTGGCCGGGGTGAAGGCATTGGCCTGGAAGGCCGCGTCCACCGGCGTCCCGGCGATGTGGTTGATGTAGTTCGAGATGGTCTTCAGCCCGACGCCAAGGACGATTTCGAGGACGTTGGCCGGAGTGAAGCCGTGGCCGATCAGGGTGTTGACCTCGGCGTCGGACACCCAGCCGCGCTCGCGCACCACGCGGGTCGCGAAGGTGCGCAGGGCTTCCAGCCGGGCATCGCCGATCGGACCGCCGTCGCGCACGGCCCGGATGACCGTCTGATCCAGCTTCTGTCCCTGGGTCACCGTGGTGTGGGCGGCGACGCAGTAGTGACAGTCGTTCTCCACCGCGGCGGCGATGAGGACGATCTCACGCTCCAGCGGCGTGAGACCGGACTTCTGGTAGGCGGAAGACAGGCCGAGATAGCCCTCAATGACGGCCGGGCTCTCGGCGAACTCACCGACCAGGTTCGGCACAATGCCGAAGGCGGCGCGGGCGGCGTTGAGATAGGCGACCGACCCGGCGGGGGCGGTGTCTGCGGTATGGATGGGGAAGCGTGACATGGAACGATCCTTCCTGGGCGACGCGGAAGTGCGTGGCGTGACGGGAAGATGCGCCGTCGATCGGCTATGCAGTAGCCGGCGATCCGGGTTTTGACTTATGCGAAAACCGCATCAATAAGGACGGATGGATCGGCTGGCTGCGCTTCGTCTGTTTGTCAGGGCGGTTGAGACCGCAAGCTTCTCGCGCGCCGCCCGGGACAGCGGCCTGTCCCAGCCCGCCGTAAGCCGCGCGGTCGCTGCGCTGGAGGCCGATCTCGGTGCCCGTTTGATGCAGCGTTCGACGCGACGCCTCGCGGTGACAGAGGCCGGCCAGCGGGTCTATGTGCAGGCCCTCCGCCTTCTGGCGGAGGAGGACGCCCTGGTCGAGGCCGTAGCCGGGGCTGATCGAGAACCGGTCGGTCGGCTGCGTATCTCCACATCCGTGGCCTTTGCCGCGGCGGAGATCGCGCCCCATGTCGAGGCGTTCCTGGCCCGGTTCCCTCGCATGCGGCTCGATATCGTCGCCACCGACTCGCGGATCGATCCCATCGCCGAGGGTGTGGATCTGATCTTTCGCCTGGGCGACCTTGCCGACAGCGGGATGACGGGTCGCCGTCTCGGTGCCTATCCCCGCTGGCTGGTGGCTGCGCCGGCGCTCGCCAGCGGACTGAGGAGCGACCAGCCGCCGGCCGATCAGCTGGTCGGTCGTTGCATCGTCTTTTCGGGCTCGGCGTCCGGCGGTCGCTGGCGCCTGACCGGGGAAGGCGTTACGTCCGATTTCGAGGCGACGGGTCCGGCGACGACCACGAATGGCGCGGTCGTGATGAGCCTCGCGGCGGCGGGTGCGGGCGTCGCCCTGATGCCGTCGTTCGCGGTCCGGGAAGAGATGGACCGCGGGCGGCTGGTCAGGGTGATGCCGGGCTGGCGAGGGCCGGCCCTCGACCTGCATGCCCTGTGGACCCATCGTGAACTCCCGCGGAAGGCCCGGGTATGGCTGGACTATCTCGCTCCGCGACTGACGGTGGAGGACCGATGACCCGGCTGGATGTGGCGCTGGTCGCGCGCGGCCTGATCAAGACGCGATCCCGGGCGCGCGCCGCGATCGAGGCCGGGACGGTGACCGTCAATGGGGTGCCTGCCCACTCGCCGTCGCAGAAGGTGGATGATGCGGCCGTCCTGGCGGCGACCGACGCCCACCCGTGGGTCGGGCGCGGGGCCTTGAAGCTGGATCACGCGCTGTCGCTGTGGCCCGTCGCAGTAGAAGGCCGGACGG
>CAZFQC010000389.1:0-2229 GCA_964520795.1 uncultured Brevundimonas sp. | reverse complement strand
TGGTCTCGCCCGAGCGCGAGGGCGCCTCGATCCGCTACCGGCTCGAGATTTCGGCCGTCGAGGAGGCCCTCGCCTTCTTGCTGGCCATGACCGGCGCCCGCGCGCCCGAAGACAAGGGGGAGGCCCAATGACTGCAACGATGAAGCCATCCATCGCCGACATCACGGCCGGGATCGTGGGATTGGTGATCGCCGGCGCCGGTGCCTGGGTCATCGTCGCCGGGCCGACGGAGCCGTTGCCCGTTCACTACGGCCTGACCGGCCAGGCCGATCGCTGGGGCACGCGCACGGAGATCGGTGCGGTGATCGCCGGCCTCGGCCTGTTACTGGCCCTGCTGGGCTTCGGTCTGGGCATGGCGGCGGCGCGATCGCCCGACCTGCCGCGTCGTCGCGCCCTGCGTGCGGCGCAGCTGGTGTCCCTGATCGCCATCCTCGGCGTGGTCCTGTTCGCCGGCGGCGCCAGCCTGACCGGCGCGACCTCGATCGCCGGCGGCCTGCCGATGGCCGGGCTCAGTCTGACGGTGCTGGGGGCCGGGGCCTTCCTCGGCCGGGTCGGCCCCAATCCCTTCGTCGGCGTGCGCACACCCTGGACCTACAAGAGCCGCCTGGCCTGGGACCGCAGCAACCGCCTGGCCGGTCGCCTGCTGTTCCTGCTCGGCCTGTTCGGCCTCGCCGCCGCGGCCGTTGCGCCCCAGCCCGCCGGACTGATCGTCCTCGGCTCCGGCGTGCTGCTGGCCGCCGTCTGGTCTGTGGTCGAGAGCTGGCGCGTCTGGCGCACCGATCCCGACCGCCAACCCTTCTGATCCAGATCAACGGAGACCCGTGATGCTCAGCCTCATCCTCGCCGCGGCCCTTTTCGACCCAACGTCCGCGCCGGTCGTCCTCCCATCAGAACCCGCGCCCCTGCACGGAACCCTGCTGACGCCGGAGGGCCCAGCCCGCGCGGTGGCCGTCATCCTGCCCGGCTCGGGCCCGACCGACCGGGACGGCAACAACGCCACGGGCATCGTCTCGGCCACCTATCGCCTCCTGGCCGAGGGCCTCGCCGGACAGGGGATCGCCACCGTTCGCATCGACAAGCGCGGTATCGGCGAGAGCGTCCACGCGGCCGGACGCGAGGCGGACCTGCGGTTTTCCCACTATGTCGAGGACGCCCGCGCCTGGGCCGCCGCCACCGCCGAGCGCACCGGCCAGCCCTGCGTCTGGCTGATCGGCCACAGCGAGGGGGCCCTGATCGCCCTCGCCGCCGTCGAGGGCGGCAATGACCGCGTCTGCGGCCTCGTCCTGCTGTCCGGTGCCGGCCGCCGGGCCCGGCTCGTGCTCGAGGAACAGCTCGGGCCGCACCTGCCCGAACCGATGCGGGCCGAGGTCTTTCACGCCCTAGCCGAGCTCGAGGCCGGCCGCACGGTCGCTCAGCCCCCCCCGGAAATGATCAGCCTGCTCCGCCCCTCGGTCCAGCCCTATCTGATTTCGTGGTTCGCGCTCGATCCCGCCGCGCTGACCACCGCCTACGACGGTCCAATCATGGTCGGCACGGGGACCACCGACATCCAGACTCCCGTCGTCGACGCCGAGGCCCTGGCCGCCGCCCGGCCGGGCGTCCATCTCGTCCTGTGGGAGGGCGTCAACCACCCGCTCAAGGTCGCCCCCATCGACCGCGCCGCCAACATCGCCACCTACCACGACCCGAACCTGCCCCTGGCCCCCGGCGTGGTCGAGGACGTGGCGAGCTTCATCCTGGAGCCGCGCTAACCTCAGAAGCGCGGCTCACCGTCCGTTCGCTTCAGTCCTTTGCATATCCGATTTCAAGATGTCGGCGTTGGGATCGAAGACGTAGCCCTCGGTAACCGACGCAATGAAAAGGGCAAAAATGCTCACGTAGCAGACGACGGTCGCCAGGCGGATCACTCGGATCAGCCAGCGTCCGGCAGGTCCCGAAAGCTCCATTCCTCGTCGGCCGAACAGGAAGGCCAATGATCGAAAATGCGCGGACGGCATGATCGGAAAGGCATCACTGCGACGGAACCCCGTTACAGCATCGGGCAATCGATCGCCGATCATGGAAACCAGCACCATGGGCAGGACTAACATCAGGATCACACACGGGAATACCAACCCTGCGATGAGATCGAAGTGGTTCAATATCCACCGCTGTGCCCAGCCGAAGACCTCCATCTAGCCCAGCGTCTCCTGGAACCGCACCGGCCGCCCGTGGGCCGTGCCGACCAGT
>CAZFQC010000388.1:0-2250 GCA_964520795.1 uncultured Brevundimonas sp. | reverse complement strand
GCCGGCACCTCGCCGCGGAAGACCTCGCCGGTGGCGCGGTCGATGATTTTGGTCGAGCCCGACAGATAGACGCCCATGGCCAGGACGGCGCCCTCGCGGACGATGACGCCCTCGGCGACCTCGGCCCGGGCGCCGATGAAACAGCCGTCCTCGATGATGGTCGGATTGGCCTGCAGCGGCTCCAGCACGCCGCCGATGCCGGCCCCGCCCGAGAGGTGCACATTTTTCCCGATCTGGGCGCAGGAGCCGACCGTGGCCCAGGCGTCGACCATGGAGCCCTCGTCGACATAGGCGCCGATGTTCACGAAACCGGGCATGAGCACGACGTTGCGGCCGATGAAGGCACCGCGTCGCACGATCGAGCCGGGCACCGAGCGGAAGCCCGCCTCCTGGTAGTGGGCGGCGGTCCAGTCGCCGAACTTGTTCGGGACCTTGTCCCACCAGGGGCCGACGCCGGGCGCATGGCTGGCGGGGCCGCGATCGCCGGCACGCATGATCTCGTTGTCGTTGAGACGGAAGGACAGCAGCACCGCCTTCTTCAGCCACTGATGGGTGGTCCAGACGCCGTCGTCACCGCGCGAGGCCACCCGCGCCTGGCCCGAGTCCAGCATGTCCAGCGCCTGGTCGACTGCCTTGCGAACCTCGCCGTGGGTGGCGGCCGAGACATTGGCGCGGTCTTCCCACGCGGCTTCGACGATGGCTTCCAGATGCGCGAGATCGGTCATGCGGCGGCGTCCTTGAAGGTCAGGTCAGTCAGGAAATCCAGGAGATCGGGGGCGATATGGTCGATATGGTCGCCGAGCGGTTTGCCGTGGCCGTCGCCGATCAGGACGGTGGTCATGCCCAGGGCCTTGGCCGGCTCGAGATTGCGGGGCGTGTCCTCGAAGAAGGCGGCCTGGCGCGGCTCGAAGCCGTAGCGTTCGATGAAATGGCGGAAGGTCGAGGGCGCGGGCTTGGGGGTCAGGTCGGCGTCCTCGATGGTGAAGACGCCGTCGAAACAGTCCGCGACCCCGAGGCGGTCCAGCACGCGGCCCGCGTAGTCGCGCGCGCCGTTGGTGAAGACAAGGCGGCGGCCGGGCAGGCGCATCAGCTGTTCGACCAGGCGGGGGTTCGGCTCCAGTCCGTCCATCGGCACATCATGCACATCATGCAGGAAATGGTCCGGGTCGATGGTGTAGTTGGCCATCAGGCCCGCCAGTGTGGTGCCGTGCTCGTCCAGAAACTGGCGTTGCAGCACCCGGGCGGACGCAGGATCGAGTCCCACGGCCTCGACGACATAGGCGTTGATCCGGGCCTGGACCAGTTGCATCAGCCCCTGCTCGCGAGGGTACAGGGTGTCGTCCATGTCGAACACCCAGGCGGAGACGTGCGAGAGGTCGATCAAGAGGCCTTCACCAGGGTGCCGGCGCCGTGTTCGGTGAACAGCTCGACCAGCATGGCGTGGGGGCGGCGGCCATCGAGGATGACCACGGCCTCGACCCCGTCGCGCACCGCGGCCATGGCCGTCTGCAGCTTGGGGATCATGCCGCCGGTGGCGACGCCGTCCTCGATCAGCTTCGAGGCCTCGCCGACGGTCATCTGGCGGATGATCTCGCCGTCGGCACCCTTGACCCCCGGCACGTCGGTCAACAGCAGCATGCGTTTGGCACCCAGGGATCCGGCGATGGCGCCGGCGACCGTGTCGGCGTTGACGTTGTAGGTCTGGCCGTCCCCGGCCACGCCGATGGGGGCGATAACCGGCACCCAGTCGGCGTCGGATTCCAGCAGCCGCCTGATCAGCTTGGGGTCGACCCGGGTCGGTTCGCCGACGAAGCCCAGATCGACCTCATGCTCGATCATGCTGTCGGGGTCGCGCTTGGTGCGCCTGGTCTTTTCGACGGTCAGCAGGCCGGCATCCTTGCCGGACAGGCCGACGCCCCGGACGTCGGCCTCGCGCCCGGCCATGGTGATCCAGTGGGCGATCTCCTTGTTGACCGCGCCGGACAGGACCATCTCGGCCACCTGCATGGTCTCGGCGTCCGTGACCCTCAGGCCGTCGACGAAGGCGGATTTGACCCCCGCCCTGTCCAGCATGGCGCTGATCTGCGGGCCGCCGCCGTGGACCACGACCGGATTGACGCCCATCAGCTTGAGCAGCACCACATCGGCGGCGAACTGGCGCGCCACGGCGCTCTCGCCCATGGCATGGCCGCCGTATTTGATGACCACGGTCTTGCGGTCATAGATCTGGATATAGGGCAGGGCCTCGGC
>CAZFQC010000387.1:0-2252 GCA_964520795.1 uncultured Brevundimonas sp. | reverse complement strand
CATCGCCAGCTGTGCCAGTTGATTGAACGGGTCGGCAACGCGACGGTCCTGCTGGGCGACGAGGCCCACGAGATACTGGCCTTCCTTCGCCAGGACATGCCGCTGCACGTCATCGATGAGGAAGATGATCTGTTTCCGCTGCTGCGGCGACGCTGCCAGCCCGCCGACGAACTGGACTCCGTCCTGGGGGCGCTGTCGGCGGAGCACCAGGATGACCTTCACCGGGCCCACACCCTCATCGCCGCGCTGGAACGAGCCTTGGCTGACGGCCTGGCTCCCGGCCAGGATCGGGAGAGCCGACTCCTTTTTACGGATTTCGCCCGGCATGAGCGCCGCCACATCGCTCTGGAGAACGCCGTGGTTCTCCCGATCGCCCGCCTTCGTCTGACCGCTGCGGACCTCAGATCGCTGAGCATCCGGCTGGCGGCCCGCCGCGGCATCCTGCTGGATCCCGAAGGCGATGAGGCGGCGTCATGATCGAGGCCCTGCTTCGCAACAACCTGGACTGGGCAGCCACCCGGACCCGGCTTGATCCCGGGTATTTCCGCCGGCTCTCGGAACAGCAGGCACCGGACTATCTGTGGATCGGTTGTTCCGACAGCCGGGTTCCGGCCAACGAGATCGTCGGCCTTCAACCCGGCGAACTGTTTGTCCATCGGAACGTCGCCAATCTCGCGCCGGCCCAGGACATGAACTTGTTGGCGGTGCTCCAGTTCGCCCTGGAGACGCTGAAGGTGCGGCACATAATCGTCTGCGGCCACTATGGGTGCGGCGGCGTGCGCGCCGTTCTGGACGGGCAGCGCCACGGAATCCTCGACCACTGGATGCAGCGGGTCCAGCGCCTGTGCGAAGACCATCACGCCGATCTGGACGCCATCCAGGACCCCGAAACCCGGGTCAACTACATCTGCGAGAAAAACGTTCTGGCCCAGGTGCGGGCGTTATCCCGCAATCCCTTCGTCACCGACGCCTGGCGTCGGGGCCAGTCGGTGTCGATCCATGGCTGGATCTATTCCATCCGGGACGGCCTGGTCCGGGATCTGGAGACGACGGTAAGCGACGTCGGCGCAGCCGGGCGGCTGGTTGCGCCGTCCCCACTTCCCGCGCGAGGCGCCGGTCCCCGCACGGCCACGCGCCCGCCGGTCCCGCGACGGCCGGGGGCGCGCTGAATGGGCCTGGTGGTGGCCATCCTCGCCGGCGGCGCCGGCCGGCGGATCGGCGGCGAAAAGCCGCGCCGCCTGCTGGGGGGAGCCCGACTGCTGGATCACGCCCTGACCCACGCGCGGGCAGTCGCGGTACCCTGCATCCTGGTCGCGCGTAGTCCCGAACAGGTCGCCGGCTTCGACGGGACCATGGTGCTCGATACGCCGGGGATTGAAGGACCGCTGGCGGGCCTGCTCTCGGCCTTGTCCTGGGCGGCGGCAGCCGGCGCCGACCGAGTTATGACCCTGGCCTGCGATATGCCTTTTCTGCCGGACGACCTGCACCATCGGCTGGAGCAGGCCCTGACCTCTGAGGTCGGAGTCGCGGTCGCCGCCAGCGACGGACGGCTGCATCCGGTCTGCGCCCTGTGGCGCACTGCCGTCGTGCCCATGCTGGTGCAGCGGGCGGGCGAGGGGAGGCTGTCCCTTCGCGGACTAGGCGAGGCCGTCGGCTGCGCAGTCGTGGACTGGTCCATCGAGGGGGGAGATCCCTTCATCAACATCAACACCGCCAAGGACCTGGCCGCAGCGGAGGCGACGCTGACATGACGGTGCTGACGGAAGGGCAACAGGCCCATTGATCCGCTCCCCGGAATCTCCTCGGAGAATGGCCAGAGCCTACCCCCACGAAAGTACGAAGCGTCGAAATGGCCCGACAACAATCGGGTTCTAGAACAGCCAGCCGTCGCGTCCGTGGTCACCAGCGCCTGAGCCGGTGAGGATTGATCCGTCCTCTGCAACGGTCAGAACGGAAGGACCGGCGCCGTCAACCTGTGTCCAAGTGAACAGGTCGGCCAGTTCCGGCAGGTCGTCGGCCTGTTCACCCGGAAGCACGAGCGGCTCGCCCTCCGTCGGGTCCAGGCCGCCGGCCAGCGTCAGGAAGCCGTCGCCGGCCCCGTCGAGGGTCAGCGGGATCCAGGGATCCGCGCCGCCGCCGGACACGCCGGGGAGGGGCCCAAAGCCCTCGAACCCGTCGCGGGCCTCGTCGCCCGCGCCCGGCAGCACCTCCGGCATCAGGGTCTTGTCGTGGGTTTCCTGCAACCAGACCTG
>CAZFQC010000386.1:0-2279 GCA_964520795.1 uncultured Brevundimonas sp. | reverse complement strand
CTACCAACTGAGCTAAGCCGGCCGCCGCCTTGACGGGCGGCCCTTATGCTGGCGTGACCTCAAGGACGTCAAGCGTCTGTGCCGCCGGAAACCAGCAGGGCCAGCAGGGCGAAACTGGCCAGCCAGTGCTCGCCCATATAGTCGCCGGTCACATGGGGAAGGGCAGCGTCCAGGTGGTGCTCGGCAGCCTCGAGTGCGATCGCCCGCCGCGGATCGACTGACGGCAGGGCCGTCGCGATCTCGCGCCAGCACCACGCCCGGCTCAGGTTCAAACCGTCCAGATGAGCGATCTTGCCGTCTGACCGGTCGCTGACGCTGGCGGGAAGGAAGAGGGTGTCGGGCTGCTGTTTGGCAAGCCGGGGCAGGAAGGCGTCGAACCAGTCGGCGAACGCCGCGGGCGTCATCACCCGGCGCATCATGGCGGCTTCCATCAGGGCAGGGGACAGGAACTCATCCTGCGACGGCTCCCACGCCTGGCAGTCGCGGTCCGCTGCGTGCCACAAAGCCGCCCGCTCGCGGCACAGGTCCGCCAGCGCGGCGTCGCCGGAGATATCGGCGTAGTCCAGAGTGAGGCGGAGGGCGAAGGCGGTGTTGTAATGTGTCCCGACCCGCACCGGGTAGCCGGCCAGCGGCAGGAAGTCCCTGAACCGCCGGGCGAAGGCCTGGGAAAGCGGCCGCAGGGTGTCGGCATGAGGGCTCTCGTGCCGCTCCAGTTCGGCGGCCAGCATCAGCAGCCAGGCCCAGCCATAGGGCCGCTCGAACCCGCGGCTGCCCGGGCGATCCAGATAGACCGTTTCAGTGGCGACGTTCTCCGGCGTGAACAGTTCGTCGGCCAGCGCGCGGATCTCGGCCGCCTCCGGAATGTCGGGATAGAGCCGCACCAGGGTGAACAGGGTCCACCAGCCGTGGACGCAGGAATGCCAGTCGAAGCTGCCGAAGAAGATCGGATGCAGGTCACGCGGACCCTGCACGTCCTCCGGCCCGGACAGGACGTGGTCCATCTTGTTGGGATATTCGCGGGTCAAATGGCCGAGGGCGGCCGCGGCGAAGCGGGAAGCGGTCGCGGCGTCGAGGGCATGGGTCATGGTCAGAACCGGAAGGCCAGGAAATACATCAGCGCCATATTGACCCCGAGCAGGATCAGGGCCGTCGGGAGCTGGGCCCGGATCACGCCGTTGAGGGCCGCGTTCCGGTCAGGCAGCTCCAGAAGATTGGCCGGTACGACGTTGAAATTGGCCGCCATCGGCGTCATCAGCGTTCCGCAAAAGCCGGCCAGCATGCCGATGGCGCAAACGATGGCCGGATCGCCGCCGAACTGGCCCACCACGAACGGCAGGCCGATCGCGGCGGTCATCACCGGGAAGGCGGCGAAGGCGTTGCCCATGATCACGGTGAACAGGGCCATGCCCAGGCAGTAGGCGGCCACGGCCAGCAGCGGCGAGCTCATCGGCACGGCCCGGGTGACCAGTTCCCCGACCACGCCGCCGACATCGGCCGCCAGGAAGACAGCGCCGAGCGAGGCCAGCATCTGAGGGAGCAGGGCCGCCCAGCCGATGGAATCCATCAGCCTTCGTCCCTCCTGCACCGGCGCCATGACGGGTGGACGCAGCCAGGCCATGGCGGCCACGAGCGCGAGGATGCAACCGAGGCCGAGGGCGATCAGGGTCGTCTGGGTCGATGAGATCAGCCAGGCACCCACGCCGGTGTGTTTGGCTGCAAGCGTGCCGCCGACGGCGATCAGCGGCACGATCAAGGCCGGAATGAACAGGGCGTTGCGGCGCAGGGTGGCGCTTTCGCGCCGCTCTTCCAGCGTGGTCGTGGCCGGCTGGCCGACACCCAGCTTCTTCAGTCCGCCAAGGGCGACGAGCGCCAGCACGAGGATGCCGTTGCCAAGCCCGCCCAGATGGGTGCCGAACAGCATGGAGGCCGCGATCAGACCCCAGAAGAGGGCGCTGCGGATCCGTGTCGGATGCGCGCTGTCCCGCAGGGTCAGGATGGCGAAGGCCAGGAACATCAGGCCGACGAGGATGTAGGCGTGCTCGAGCGTGATCATTGGCCCGCCTCCGTGACACGGGCGGCGAGGTCGCGCCGGATCTCCCGGTCAAACAGCAGCAGGCGCGCGCCGTGTACGGCGAATGCGGCGATTGCCGTGGGGATGGCCCAGACCGACAGCTGCAGCGGTTCGACGATGATCCCTGCCTGCTCGAGGAAGCCGACCATGAGCACGATCGAGCCGATGGCGATGAAGATGTCCTCGCCGAAGAACAGGCCGATGTTGT
>CAZFQC010000385.1:0-2280 GCA_964520795.1 uncultured Brevundimonas sp. | reverse complement strand
GGCGGCCCGCTCCGTCCGGCCCGGCCCCGCGGGGGTCGGAGGCGGGTCGGGGGACCCGGCCGGAGAAGGTTCTTTCCGCCCCCGCAGGGGTGGAGGAGGATCGGCGGAGCCGATCCGCCGACGGAACCACGCGCAGCGTGGTGGAGGGTGTTGGCAGCAGGCCCGGTGCTGAGGCGGCGTCGGTCGCATGCGGCCGCCTCCACCCCTCCACCGTCGTTCCGACGGTCCCCCTCCCCTGAAGGGGAGGAATGGCCGGTCCTAGCCCTCGAGGTCCTGACCTTCGTCGGGTTCGGGTGTGCCCAGCAGTTCCTCGGCGATCTTGCTGGTCGAGGCGCGGACGGCCTTTTCGATCGAGTCGGCGATGTCGGGATTGGCCTTGAGGAAGGCGCGCACATTCTCGCGGCCCTGGCCGATGCGCTGGCTGTCATAGGAGAACCAGCTGCCCGATTTCTCGACGATCCCGGCCTTGACGCCCAGGTCGATGATCTCGCCCAGCTTGGAGATGCCCTCGCCGTACATGATGTCGAAGATGACCTCGCGGAACGGCGGCGCGACCTTGTTCTTGACCACCTTCACGCGGGTGGTGTTGCCGACGACCTCGTCGCGGTCCTTGATCGCGCCGGTGCGGCGGATGTCGAGGCGGACCGAGGCGTAGAATTTCAGCGCATTGCCGCCCGTCGTCGTCTCGGGCGAGCCGTACATGACGCCGATCTTGTGACGGATCTGGTTGATGAACAGGACGATGCACTGCGACTTGTTGATCGAGGCGGTCAGCTTGCGCAGCGCCTGGCTCATCAGACGGGCCTGAAGGCCGGGCAGGCTGTCGCCCATCTCGCCCTCGATCTCGGCGCGCGGCGTCAGGGCCGCGACGGAGTCGACCACCACGATGTCCACGGCACCGGAGCGCACCAGGGTGTCGACGATCTCCAGCGCCTGTTCGCCCGTGTCGGGCTGGGACACCAGCAGGTCGTCGAGATTGACGCCCAGCTTCTGGGCATAGCCCGGGTCGAGCGCGTGTTCGGCGTCGACGAAGGCGGCGGTGCCGCCGGCCTTCTGGATCTCGGCCACGGTGTGCAGGGCCAGGGTCGTCTTGCCCGAGCTTTCCGGCCCGAACACCTCGATCACCCGTCCGCGCGGCAGACCGCCGATGCCGAGCGCCATGTCGAGACCCAGCGATCCGGTCGAGACCGAAGGAATGGCCTCGGTCACGCCGTTCTTGCCCAGCTTCATGACCGAGCCCTTGCCGAAGGCGCGATCGATCTGGGCGATCGCCGCCTCAAGAGCCCGCTGTTTGTCGCCGTCGTCCCGCGTCACCAATTTCAGATTCGCCTGAGCTGCCACCTTGCCACTCTCCCTTGCCATGATTCCCATCTGGTTCCGGGAGAGACCCGCCTGGACCCGCTCCCTGTTGAGACGCAGTTAGTACACGGTTTGTTCCGGTTGCCAATATGTTCTTTTTTGCCGACCGGCGTATGACGGCATGGTTGCGACTGATTTTGACGTACCCTCGACCGGACGTGGCCGTATCGTCTCCCGGGCGACTACCAGCGCAGGGCGAACCGTCCCGCGACGGCGCCGATCAGGCCGGCAGCCGCAACACCGAGGGTGTACCAGGTCGCCACGAAGGCGACGGTCGATTCCGGACAATGCAGCATGCCATAGGCCGTCGCCGCGATTCCGCCGCTGGCCACGCCCAGGGCGAAACCCGAAAAGCCCGGCCGGGTCGGGGCCAGTGCTCGCGCTGACAGGAAGGTCGGAACGGCTGCGGCCGCCGAGATCAGCAGGATGCTTCGACCACAGATCGTCCAGGTTCGGCCCAGCCAGTCGGCCAGCCGTTCGTCGCCGGGGACCACAAGGAGTTCCACCGCCCCCCAGAGAATGGCCAGGCCGACAATCGCCGACAACGCCGCGAGAGGCGCGCGGGTATCCGCACCGGGTCGACCGGCTCTGGAGCTCAACCACAGGGCCGCTCCGGCCAGACCCGCCGTATAAAGTCCCTTCAGCCAGGTCGTCTGGGATGACAGGGTTTCGACCAGGGCGGGCCGGATGCCGAGCAGGATCGCCACAGCCACGACGGACGCCGCGGCGGCAAGGGCCAGCAGCGGGGCGTTCAGTCGCGCGGGCCGGGCCGGCTGAAGGCCCGCGGCGAGGGCATCGATCAGATCATCAGTCTTCATGGGAACTTACGCTGGCGGACAGCGCCTTCATTGAACGGTGGACGCTGACCTTGGCCGCGCCCTCGGTGCAGCCGTTGCGCGCCGCGGCCTCGGCCAGGCTGAA
>CAZFQC010000384.1:0-2292 GCA_964520795.1 uncultured Brevundimonas sp. | reverse complement strand
ATCAGCGGCCCGGCATAGGGTTCGGGGGTGGAGTTCCACGGGGCGAGGATCAGCCGATCGACCATGGCGTCGACCGCTGCGATGATCGCATCCCCCTGCGGACCGTCCGGCACGATCAGGCGGCGGGCGCAGGAGCAGCGCTGGCCTGTGGTGACGAAGGCCGACTGGACCACAATCCCGGCCACGGCCTCGGCGTCGGCCACGTCCCAGACGACCAGCGGATTGTTGCCGCCCAGTTCGAGGGCGAGAATGACATGCGGGTCATCGGCGAATTTGCGCCGGAAATGGGCGCCGGCCGCGCCCGAGCCGGTGAACATCAAGGCGTCGATGCCGCTGTCCAGCAGGGCCGCGCCGGTGTCGCGTCCGCCCTGGACGACATTGACCACGCCGTCGGGCAGGTCGGCCTCGGCGAAGGCCTCGGCCATCAGCTGGCCGATGAGGGGCGTCTCCTCCGACGGCTTGAACACCACGGTGTCGCCGGCCAGCAGGGCGGGGACGATATGGCCGTTGGGCAGGTGGCCGGGGAAGTTGAACGGGCCCAGCACCGCCGCCACGCCGTGCGGGCGGTGGCGCAGGATCGCCTGGCCGAAGCCGGTCTCGGCGGTTCGCTCGCCGGTGCGCTCGTCATAGGCGCGGATCGATATGTCGACCTTGCCGGCCATGGCGCCGAGCTCGGCCGTGGTCTCCCACAGGGCCTTGCCGGTCTCTCTGGAGATCGCCTCGGCCATCGCCGGCGCACGGGCTTTCAGGACGGCCTGGTAGCGTTTGACGGCGTCGATCCGATCCTGACGCGGCCGGTCGGCCCAGTCGGGGAAGGCGGCGCGGGCGCGCTCGGCGGCGGCCTGAACCTCGGCGGGGGAGGCAGCGGGGCCCTCCCAGACGGTGTCGCCGGTGGCGGGGTCAATGGATTTGAAATGGGTCATGAAAATACTCTGAGCTCGCTCACGTCTTTACCCGCACCATATCGCCCGCCCGCACCCGCAGGGTGTCGGCCGTTTCGGCGTTGAGGGTGACCGTGTCCCCCTCGATCACCGCCCGCTGGCGCACGGAGCGGAAGCCGCCGACGCTGCTGGTCGAGACCAGGGCCGGCAGTTCAGCCTCGATCTCCTGCGCCACGGCGACGGTCAAGCACCGGGCGTCGCGAACGGTGCGGATGTTGTCGCGGTCGCAGGTCACGGTCGGGCCGGCGTCGAAGATGTCGATCAGGCCGTTGGGGCGGAAGCCCTCGCTCTCCAGCAGGGCCATGGCGGGCACGCCCTGGGGATGAACCTTGCCGATCACGGCCCGCGCCGGCTCAGGCAGCAGGTCGATGTAGATCGGGTGGCGCGGAGCCAGGTCGAGGATGAACTGTTTGTCGGTCGAGCCGGTCATCCGGTCGGCCTCGTCGAACTCCATCGGGAAGAATTTGTGCGCCACATGGTCCCAGAACGGGCAGGCCCCGTCGGGGGTGAAGACGCCGCGCAGTTCGGCCAGTACCGTGTCGGCAAACAGGTCCGGCTCGGCCCCGATGAGCATGTAACGCGACTGGCTCAGCAGACGCCCCGCGCCGCCCTTGCGCCGGTCGGCCTTGAGGAACAGCGATCCGACCTCGCTCCAGCCCGTGCATTCATTGACCAGCACCAGGGTCTTCTGTTCCAGCTTGATGCCGAGCGAGGGCGACGACTGGGTGTTGGTCACCACGCGGAAGGAGAAGAAGGGCCGGTTCAGCCCGACCGCCGCCTTGACCGAGCCGATACCGTCGACGTCGCCGGTCTCGGTCTCCTCGAGCATCAATGTGTACCACCGCTGCTGCGGCTCCAGCTTGCCGGCGAAGCTGTCTCGGCTGAGGTCGAGCCGCTCGGCCAGCTGGTCGGGATCCTCGGGCAGGCTGGTGAAGCCCGGCCCGGACAGGATGGCCAGCTCAAGCAGGAAGTCGAGATCGGCAGGGCCGGCGGCGCGGACGACGAGCATGGGGTTACATCGTCTCCAGACGCAGGGCTTTGAGTTTCAGCGCATCGATCTCGCCCGACGCGATCTTGCACAGGATCAGGGCACTGAGTTGGGCCCGTTCGACGAAGCTGGCCGGCCAGGCGAACTCCTGATCCGAATGGATGTCGCCGCCCAGAACGCCGAGGGTGTCGATATTGGGCAGGCCGGCGGCGTGCAGATTGTTGCCCTCGCAGACGCCGCCCGACGGCTTCCAGGCGATCGGCTGGCCCAGCAGCGCGCCGGTCTCGCGCACGGCCTCGAAAAGGGCCGTCTGGCTGGCGTCCATCGGCTTGGGGGCGCGCGTCATGCCGCCGTGCAGGTCCA
>CAZFQC010000383.1:0-2298 GCA_964520795.1 uncultured Brevundimonas sp. | reverse complement strand
TGCGGCTGGGCTGGGACGACGCGCACCGCAATGCGCCCCTGCTGGCGAAGCGGGCCGAGGAGATCGGCGTTCGGGCCGTCACCGTCCACGGCCGCACGCGGCAGCAGTTCTACACCGGCGTGGCGGACTGGACCGCGGTCGGCGAGGTCAAGGCGGCGGTGGGCATTCCGGTCATCGTCAACGGCGACATCCTGACCGCCGACGATGCCCGCGAGGCCCTGCGCCAGTCGGGCGCCGACGCCCTGATGCTCGGCCGCGGCGTCTATGGCCGCCCGTGGCTGGCGGCCCATATGGAACGGGCGCTGGCGGACGGGACAGTGCTGCTCGAGCCCGACCGGGATGAGCGGCTCGACATCGTGATCGAGCACCTGCGGGCGTCGGTCGCCTTCTACGGCCTGCCGCTCGGGTTGAGGATGTTCCGCAAACATCTCGGCTGGTACGTCGAACAGGCACCCTGGCCCGTCGATCCGCTGGAGCGCCGGGCGGCCAAGTCCAGCCTGTGTCGGCTCGAAACCCCCGCAGCGGTCGAGGCCGCCCTCGCGACTCTGTGGGGTGAAGTGACGCATTCCGGCAACCAGGGTGTTGATATTCAGCCACAGTTGGGTGAAGCTGCCGTGGCATGACGGATACACCGACCGCCGACGTCGATCCCGCTCCGCCCGCCGATCGACGCGGCGCGGTGCGCTGGTTGGCCGGCTGGTCGGAGGAGCGTCGCCGCAACACCTTCCTGGTCGCCTATGCCGTCGCCTTCCTTGTCACTGCCGCGGCCATCTGGCTGGTAGCCGTGGCCCCGGGAGCCAGCGGCGAGGGAGCACGGGCGGCGGCGAGTCAGGCCGTTCTGGCGATCCTCGGCGTCAATCTGCTCCTCATAGGCGGGTTGGCTCTTGCCGTCGGCCGTCGGGCCCTGATGCTGTTCCGAAGGCGCACGGACGCCGGTGCCCGGCTGCACCTGCGCTTCGTGACCCTGTTCTCGATGGTGGCCCTGATTCCGGCCGTGCTGATCGCGCTGGTGTTCGGGGTGCTCGTCAACCGCGGGGTGGATCAGTGGTTCAGCCAGAATGTCCAGACGGCGGTCCAGAACAGCGCCGAAATCGGCCAAGCCTATGTCCGGGACGTCAATCTGCAGGTCCAGGCCGATCTGGAGACGATTGCGAACGAACTGGCGTCACCGGAAGCCCGTGCCCGCTTTGACTATCCGATCCAGTTCTCCGAACTGCTGGCCCAGGTCGCCGACCTGTTCGGCTATCCCGCCCTCTACATTGTCGACGGGCAGGGCGAGGTTCTGGCGCGGGGTGAATTGCCGGGCGCGCCGCCCTATTTCGCGCCCTCGCATGAAGACCTTGAAATTGCCGCGCTCCGGGAGACTGCGCCCATTGAGGTGACCGAAAACCCGGACGCCATCCGCACGCTCTATCCGCTGTCCGGTTACGGCGACACCTATCTGTACCTCGTCCGGCCGCTGCAGCCCGGCCTCATCGCCCAGATGCGCAACGGCGAGGAATCCATCGTCGCCTTCCGCGAGGCCAAGGAGAGCCGCGCCCGCATCCAGATCGCCTTCGCCCTCGGCTATTTCGAGACGGCCCTGCTGGTCCTGGTCGGTGCCGTCTGGCTCGGCATGTCGGCGGCGAGCGCCATCTCAGCGCCGATCGGCCGGCTGGTCGAGGCGGCCGACAAGGTCGCGGGCGGCGATCTGACCGCGCGGGTCGACGGCGAGGACGGGCCCGGTGAGATCAAGACCCTGTCGGCCGCCTTCAACCGGATGACCGGAGACCTCGAGGCCCAGCAGGCCGCGCTGAGGGCCGCCAGCGAGGAGGCGACGGGCCGCAGCCGGTTCATCGAGACTGTGCTGTCCGGCGTGTCGGCGGGGGTGATCGGCCTCGATCGCCAGCGCCGCGTCTCGGCCATCAACGACAGCGCCGTCGAACTTCTTGCCATCCGCGACCCTGCCATCATCGGTCGGCCCCTGGGGGAGGTCTCGCCGGAGCTCAGCGAACTCGCCGCCCGGGCCGAGGCTCATATCGAGGAAGAGATCGACGTCAGCCTCGAGGGCGAGACCCGGCGCCTGCGCGTGCGCATCGAGGGCGGCGTCGGGGGCGAGATGGTCCTGACCTTCGACGACATCACCCGACTGGTCACGGCCCAGCGGAACGCGGCCTGGCGGGACGTGGCCCGCCGCATTGCCCATGAGATCAAGAACCCCCTGACCCCGATCCAGCTGTCGGCCGAACGCCTGCGGCGGCGCTATCGCAGCCAGGTCGGCGACGATGTCGAGGTGTTCGACCGCTGCACCGAGACCAT
>CAZFQC010000382.1:0-2313 GCA_964520795.1 uncultured Brevundimonas sp. | reverse complement strand
TGCTGGCGCTGAAGCTGGAGAGCTGGGAGGAGGCGAGGGTGATCTTCGTCTTCCATGTGGTCGGCACCATCATGGAACTGTTCAAGACCCAGGCCGGTTCATGGATCTATCCGGAGGACAGCCTGCTCCGCATCGGCATGGTGCCGCTGTTCTCGGGCTTCTTGTATGCGGCGGTGGGTAGTTACATCGCCCGCATCTGGCGCATCTTCGACATCAAATTCCGCCACTATCCGCCGCTGTGGACGACCTGGGTCCTGGCGGCGGCGATCTACGTCAACTTCTTCGCCCACCACTGGCTGCCGGATGTGCGGCTGGGCCTGTTCGCCCTGACGGCGGTGCTGTTCGGGCGCGGCCGGTTCTATTTCACGCCGGATCGCAGGCGGCGGACGATGCCCTTTCTGCCCGGCTTCTTCCTCGTCGCCGTCTTCATCTGGCTGGCCGAGAACGTCGGGACCTACGCCCGGGCCTGGGCCTATCCTGGCCAGGAGGACGGCTGGGAGATGGTGTCCCTGGCCAAGCTGGGCAGCTGGTTCCTGCTGATGATGATCAGCGTGGTGCTGGTGTCGCTGGTGCACCGGCCGGAGGAGGAAGTGGCTAGTGGCTAGTGGCTAGTGGCTAGTGGCTGGTGGTTGGCCGCTGCCGGTGTGACAGCGCAGTCAGAGCCGCCTTGCCGCAAACAGCGAAGCCGGAACCCTCGCCACTAGCCACTAGCCACTAGCCACTCCGACCCTGGCCCCGCTAGATCAGACCATGACCACCACCCACACCGACGTCGTCATCCTCGGCGGAGGCCACAATGGCCTCGTCTGCGCCTTCTACCTGGCAAGGGCCGGGTTGGAGGTGACCGTGCTGGAACGGCGGCATGTGGTCGGCGGGGCGGCGGTGACGGAGGAATTCCATCCCGGCTTCCGCAATTCGACCGCCAGCTACACCGTCAGCCTGCTGAACCCGAGAGTCATCGCCGACATGGAGCTGGCGCGGCACGGGCTGCGGGTCGTCGAGCGCAAGGTGTCGAACTTCCTGCCCTTCGACGACGGCCGCCATTTCCTCGCGGGCGAGGGGCGGACGCAGGGGGAGCTGGCGAAATTCTCGACGCGCGATGCGGAGCGGCTGCCGGAATACGAACGCCGGCTTGAGGTCATCGCGGCGGTGCTGCGCGACTGGATCCTGAAGGCGCCGCCCAACATGGTGGACGGCGGCTGGATGGCCATGCTGCCCGAACTGCTCAAGGGCGCGTCGCTGGGCAAGCAGGCGGCGGGACTGGATATCCAGGGGCGGCGCGATCTGCTGGACCTGTTCGCCAAATCGGCGGGCGACTGGCTGGACGGCTGGTTCGAGAGCGATCCGGTCAAGGCCCTGTTCGGCTTTGACAGCGTCGTCGGCAACTACGCCAGTCCGTACACGCCGGGCTCGGCCTATGTGCTGCTGCACCACGTCTTCGGCGAGGTGAACGGGCGCAAGGGTGTCTGGGGTCACGCCATCGGCGGCATGGGGGCCATCACCCAGGCCATGGCCGCAGCCTGCGCCGAACAGGGCGTCGAGGTCCGGCTGGAGACGCCGATCGCCGAGGTGCTGACCGAAAAGGGCCGCGCGGTCGGTGCCGTCACCGAGGCCGGCGATGTCGTGCGGGCGCGGGCGGTGGTGTCCAACCTGCATCCGCGGTTGCTGTTCGAACGGTTCGTCGATGACGCCGTGGTCCCGGCAGACTTCAGGGAGCGGATCGGCAACTACCAGTCAGGATCGGGCACTTTCCGCATGAATGTGGCCCTGTCCGGGCTGCCGAACTTCACCAGCCTGCCGGGGACGGGCGACCACCTGACCGCCGGGATCATCATGGCGCCGTCGCTGGCCTATATGGACCGGGCCCATGCCGAGGCGCGGCTGAACGGCTGGTCGTCGAAGCCGATCGTCGAGATGCTCATCCCCTCGACCCTCGACGACAGCCTGGCCCCGGCCGGGCAGCACGTCGCCAGCCTTTTCTGCCAGCATGTCGACCCCACGCTGGGCGACGAGCATCGCGATACGGTCGCGGACCTGATGATCGAGACGGTCGACGGCTATGCGCCGGGGTTCAAGGCCTCGGTGGTCGGGCGGCTGGCGCTGGGGCCGCGTGATCTGGAGCGGCGGTTCGGGCTTGTCGGCGGCGACATCTTCCACGGCCGGCTGACGCTGGATCAGCTGTTCAGCGCCCGCCCGGTGCTGGGCCATGCCGATCACCGGATGCCGGTCCCGGGCCTCTATCTGTGCGGTTCGGGCACCCATCCGGGCGGTGGTGTCACCGGCGCGCCGGGGCACAATGCGGCGCGGGCGGTG
>CAZFQC010000381.1:0-2326 GCA_964520795.1 uncultured Brevundimonas sp. | reverse complement strand
CGGGTCTGGAGCAGCAGCAGGATCGAAAGCAGTCGGCTGGCGCGCATTTTTCGACACTGGCCGATTTATCCTGACAAAGGGTGTCAGTTTATGGGTCCTATGGCTTCACGGCGTTCTGAGAAAGGAAGCCGCCATGTCCGCCCAACCCTTCGACTCCCTGCCCGAAATCCATGATTTCGACTTCATCCACGGCCGCTGGGCCGTGGCCAACCGCAGGCTCAAGGCCCCGGGTGTCGACTCGGACGACTGGGACGAATTTCCCTCGACTTCCCGGTGCGAACCGCGGCTGGACGGGCTGGCCAATATCGAACAGATCGACTGCCCGGCGCGCGGCTGGACCGGCATGGCGGTGCGGTCCTTCGACATCCCCGCCCGCGAATGGGTCATCTACTGGATCAGCAGCCAGAACGGCGTCCTGCAGTCGCCCGTGCGCGGCCGGTTTGACGCCCACGGCTGCACGCTCGAGGGGCCTGACCTGTACGACGGCCGCCCGATTGTCGCCCGCTACATCTGGTCGGACATCATGCCCGACAGCGCCCGCTGGACCCAGGCCTTTTCGTTCGACGAGGGCGCGACCTGGGAAGCCAACTGGGTCATGGATTTCCGGAGGCAGGCATGAGGCTCCACGTCATCGAACTTCGCCAGTACGCCATGAAGCCCGGGCGCCGCGACGAACTGATCACCCTGTTCGAGCGGGCGTTCGTCGAGACCCAGGAGGCGGCTGGCATCCGGCTGATCGGCCTGTTCCGCGATCTGGACCAGCCCGACCGGTTCGTCTGGATGCGCGGCTATCCCGATCAGGCCGCGCGGAAGCCGGCGCTCAACGCCTTCTACAACTCCGACCACTGGTTCGCCCACCGCAGCGAGACCAACGCAACCATGACCAGTTCGGACGATGTGCTCCTGTTGCGCCCGCTGTCGCCGGAACTGGCACCGGATGTCTCCGGCCCCATCCCCGGCGGCGAGCAGCCGGGCCACGGCGTGGTCGTGCTGGGCGTCCACCGCCTCGACGGACCCGACGATCCGCTGGCGGAAGTGTTCCGGACCACACTCGCTCACGCACTGGCCGAAGCCGGACTGGCGGCCGAGACGGCCGGTACCACCGATCCCACGCCCAACAGCTTTCCCCGCCATCCGGTGCGCGAGGGCGAATGGGTGCTGGTCTGGCTGTCCCGCCAGCCCGACGAGGGCACCGCCGACACCGCCCTCGCCCGCGCCCGCGCCGACCCCCGCCTCGCGCCCCTGTTTGCCAGGACGCTCCAGCTCATGCGCCTGCAACCCACCGCTCGCTCACGTCTCCAGGGCGGCCCGCCGATTGCGGGGTGACGCCGGCCTGATTCCACCCCAGGGTCCGTCTTCGCAGGGTGGGGACCGACGTGAGCGCTTTCGAATTCTTCTTCAGCTTCTACGGCCTGTTGCTCGGCCTGTCGGTCGCCGAGCTGGTGGGTGGGTTTTCCCGACTGCTGCATGAGCGGCATCGCATCCGGTTCGGCTGGCTGACTCCGCTTCTGGCCCTGTTCGTGGCGTTGGATCTGGCGACCTTCTGGAACCAGGCCTGGCGGTTCTTCCGCGGGGCCCCGTTCAATCCGGCCCTGCTGCTGATCGGCCTGGTCATCGCGGCGACCTTCTATGTGGCGGCCAGTGTGACCTTTCCGCGCGTCACCGCCGAGGGGGTGGAGACGCGTATCGACCTTGACGACCATTTCTGGGCCCACCGGCGCGTGGTCTTCGGCTGCGTGCTCGCGGCCAACGCCATGGTCTGGCTGCTGCTGCTCCTGCTCGGTCTGGTAGACCCCGCCTGGGCCGCGCTGTGGACGCCCCGCGTGGTCATCGGCCTCTGCCTCTTCGCCGTCTGCACGGCGACGGCGGCCTTCGCGCCGTGGAAGCGGGTCGTCACGGCCGCCCTGCTGATCGTCCTGGCCTATACCCTGTGGAACATGGTGCGCGCCGGGGCCGCTCTTGTGGCCTCGGGTGCCTGGTCCCCGGCGACGGGCAGCGGCTGAGGCTTGCCAGACGGTCTGGATCGTCCGACGAAGGGCCATGCGCCCCATTCTGTTTTCCGCGGCCCTGGCCGCCCTTGTCAGTTGCGTCAGCCCCGCCATGTCCCAGTCCGCCCCGCCGTCCGCCCCGAACACAGCGCCGTGGGACCAGCCCTTCCTGCCGCCGGCCCCGGCGTGGGACGGTGCCAGCCGGGCCCTGCTGCGCGGGGCCTCGGACCCCTGGGTCACGGCCTTCGAGACCGACGCCGAACACGATGAAAGCCCGAACTACGCCGACACCCGCGCCTGGTTCGACCGGCTGGACGCCGCCTCGGACCTGATCCGAA
>CAZFQC010000380.1:0-2327 GCA_964520795.1 uncultured Brevundimonas sp. | reverse complement strand
CCATCCGGCCGATGTCGCCGACCTGACGGATAATGGTCTCGGTGCAGCGGTCGAAGACCTCGACATCGTCGCCGACCTGGCTGCGATAACGCCGCCGCAAGCGCTCGGCCGACAGTTGGATGGGAGTCAGGGGGTTCTTGATCTCATGGGCGATGCGCCGGGCGACGTCGCGCCAGGCGGCGTTGCGCTGGGCTGTGACCAGCCGGGTGATGTCGTCGAAGGTCAGCACCATCTCGCCGCCGACCCCGCCCTCGATGCGGACGCGCAGGCGGCGGGTCTCGCCCTCGAGGCTGACGTCGATCTCTTCCTCGATATGGGCTTCGGCACGGGCGGCCAGTTCGCTGAGCTCGGGCGAGACCTCGCCCAGAGGCCGACCGATGATCGCCGGATCGCGGATGGCCAGAAGCTCGACGGCACTGTCATTGATGGCCGAGACCCGACGCCGGCGGTCGAGGCCGATCACACCGGCCGAGACGCCCGACAGCACGGTCTCGATGAACCGGCTGCGGCCCGTCGCCTCCTCGCTGGCGGCCCTCAGCGCGGCCTGCTGGGCCTCGAGGTCTCCGGTCATCCGGTTGAAGGCGGCCGACAGGGTCTTGATCTCACCGGGCCCGTCCTCGCCGTCGACCCGCGCGGTCAGATCGCCCGAGGCCACCCGGTCCGCTGCCTCGACGAGACGGCCGATGGGCGCCGAGATCGAACTGGCGGCACCCATGCCCAGCCAGATTGCGCCGACAAGAACGAGGAGGGCGGTCTCGAAATAGCTGAGCGCGAACGCAGCCTGAATCCGCGCGCGGTTCTCCCCGGCCTCCCGATAGGCCACGATCGATTCCTCGCCATTGCGCATCTGGGCCAGCAAACCCGGTTTGAGCGGGCGAACCATGTACAGAAAGGCGTCGCCATAGGCTGGCAGGGCCATGACCGAACGCACCGCATCCGGCCCCTCGGTCACCTGCTGGGCCGGCCGCGCCCCTTCCAGTGCCGCCTCTTCCAACGCCGCCATGGGTGGAGCGACATAGGGCGGAGCCCCCGGTGTTTCACCGCTCGCCAGAACCTGACCGTCCGGGCCGAGAATGTAGGCGGCAGGATAGCCGAACAGCTGTGCGACCTGGGACAACGCGTTGGAAAATTGGATCGGATTGCCGAAGAGCGGCTGGACGCTCGTCAACTGCTCGGCGACGACCAGCATGTCGGCGTCCATCTGGCCTGAAACGTCGTCCCGATAGGCCCGGCCGATCGTGGCACCGTTTCTGACTGCCGACTGCACATTGTCGCTGAACCACTGATCCACACCGCGATTGACCAGCACGCCAAACACCAGGGCAACCAGGACCGCGGGGATCAGGGCCACCATCGAAAACAGGGTGACGAAGCGCAGGTGCAGGCGCGCGCCCGCATCCGTCCGGCGGCGGAACAGCATCAGGGCCCGGCGACCGACCACGGCGGCGAGCCCGCCAATCAGCAGCAGATTCACCCCGAGAATGACCAGCACAGCCTGGCTGGCTGCAGCCATGGCCCCCTCCCCGCTGGCTCCCGGTGCCACGGCCACCAGCCAGATGGCCGCGGCGGTGACGAGGAAGGCCACGGCATAGGCGATGAGAAAGCTGTTCCGACGGCGCTCCTCCGACCAGCCGGAGAACCAGCGAACCGCACCGCGTCGATCAGCGGGCGGAGCGGGCTCGGTCTCGGCGGCGGGCGTATCCGTCATGCCACAGCAGTGTCGACCACCTGTGGCGGAATATCAACACCCGGGTTGCCGGAATGCGTCACCCCTGCCCACAGCGCCGTCAGCGCCTGTTCGACCGCGTCCGGGGACTCCAGCCTGCAGAGCTGTCCCTTGGCCGCACGCCGCTCCAGAGGGTCCGCCGGCCAGGGGGCCTGTTCGACGTACCAGCCGAGGTGTTTGCGAAACATCTTCAGCCCCAGCGGCAGGCCATAGAAGACGACCGAGGCACGCAGGTGTTCGATCACGATGCCGAGCCGTTCTTCCCGATCCGGCTCCAGCAGCACCGTCCCGTCGGCCAGGGCCCGCTCCAAATGCGCCGCCAGCCACGGCCGGCCATAGACGCCGCGCCCCAGCATCAGGGCATCCGCTCCCGACTGCCGCAGGGCCTCGCGGGCATCGTCCGCGGTCAGGATGTCACCATTGACGATGACCGGAATACCCACCGCCGCCTTGACCTCGCCGACCGCCGTCCAGTCTGCGACGCCGGTGTAGAACTGCTGACGTGTCCGTCCGTGAACCGTAACCGCACGGACGCCGAGCTCCTCCGCCCGCTTCGCCAGCAGGGGCGCATTGCGGTGCGCGTCGTCCCAGCCCAGCCGCA
>CAZFQC010000379.1:0-2328 GCA_964520795.1 uncultured Brevundimonas sp. | reverse complement strand
CGGGCCGCCCGTCTTTAGACGGGCCGCTTAACCGACAACCCGACCGGCCCGCACGGCGTCACAGCCGCTGGCGGGCTCGCGCGCGCAAGGAGCCCGCCCCCGTGTCAGACGACGAGGTCCCGCACGAGGAACGCGACGCCATGATCCGGGCGACGCTGGCCGAGCACGGCGACTCGGGTGTGACCCCGCGGCACACGCTGTTCTACTTCTACGGCGAGGGCGACCACGACGATCTGAACGAGGTCGCGCGCCGGGCCGGTTTCCTGACCCGGGGCCAGGACGACTGCACCATCCTCGAGACAACCATGTCCGTGGACGAGCCGTCCTTCACCCCTGTCTCTTCCATGATGCAATCCTGGGCCGCGGCCTTCCAGCTGGACTATGACGGCTGGGAATGCGCGGTCGTGACGAACTGAAAGCGCCGTAAAAACAATGCCCAAGCGCACAGACATCCAGTCGATCCTGATCATCGGCGCGGGGCCGATCGTGATCGGACAGGCGTGCGAGTTCGACTATTCGGGCGTGCAGGCCTGCAAGGCGCTGAAGGCCGAGGGATATAGGGTCATCCTGGTCAATTCCAATCCGGCCACCATCATGACCGACCCGGAGGTGGCCGACGCCACCTATATCGAGCCGATCACCCCGGAGTTCGTCGAGCGCATCATCGCCCGGGAGCGGCCCGACGCCCTGCTGCCGACCATGGGCGGCCAGACGGCGCTGAACACCGCCCTGGCGCTGGACGCCTCGGGCGCGCTGAAGAAGTGGGGCGTGGAGATGATCGGGGCGAAAGCCGACGTCATCGACAAGGCCGAGGACCGCCAGAAATTCCGCGACGCCATGGACAAGCTGGGTCTGGAAAGCCCCCGCTCCAAGGCCATCCACCACATCGACGAGGCCGACGACGCCCTCGCCTTTGTCGGCCTGCCGGCCATCGTCCGTCCGTCCTTCACCCTCGCCGGCACCGGCGGCGGCATCGCCTACAATGTCGAGGAATATCGCGAGATCGTCGAGCGCGGCCTGGACCTGTCGCCGACCACCGAGGTGCTGGTCGAGGAAAGCGTCCTGGGCTGGAAGGAGTATGAGATGGAGGTCGTCCGCGACAAGGCGGACAACTGCATCATCATCTGCTCCATCGAGAACATCGATCCGATGGGGGTGCACACCGGTGACTCCATTACCGTCGCCCCCGCCCTGACGCTGACCGATAAAGAATACCAGCGGATGCGCACGGGCTCGATCAACGTCCTGCGCGAGATCGGCGTCGAGACCGGCGGATCGAACGTCCAGTGGGCCATCAATCCCGCCGACGGCCGCATGGTGGTGATCGAGATGAACCCGCGGGTGTCGCGGTCCTCGGCCCTCGCCTCCAAGGCCACCGGCTTCCCGATCGCCAAGGTCGCGGCGCGTCTGGCCGTCGGCTACACGCTCGACGAACTGACCAATGACATCACCATGGTCACGCCCGCCTCGTTCGAGCCGAGCATCGACTATGTCGTCACCAAGATCCCGCGCTTCGCCTTCGAGAAATACCCCGGGGCCGAGGCGACCCTGTCGACCTCGATGAAGTCGGTCGGCGAGGTCATGGCCATCGGCCGGACCTTCCAGGAATCCATGCAGAAGGCCCTGCGCGGCCTCGAGACCGGCCTGACCGGTTTCAACGAGGTCGAGATCGACGGCGTCGTCGATGTCGAGGACGAGGCCGGTGCCCGCGCCGCCGTCGTCCGGGCGCTGGGCCAGCCGACCCCGGACCGGATTCTGGTCATCGCCCAGGCCTTCCGCCACGGCCTGTCGGTCGAGGAGGTCAATGCCGCCTGTTCGTATGAGCCGTGGTTCCTGCGCCAGATCGCCGACATCGTCCGCACCGAGGGCCACATCCGCGTCCAGGGCCTGCCGACCGACGCGACCGACTTCCGCAAGCTGAAGAGCAAGGGCTTCTCGGACGCCCGGCTCGGCCAGCTGACCGGCCAGACGGAGAAGGCCGTCCGCACCGCCCGCCGCGGCCTGGACGTCCGCCCCGTCTTCAAACGCATCGACACCTGCGCCGCAGAGTTCGCCTCGGCCACGGCCTATATGTATTCGACCTACGAGACCGGCGCCCTCGGCCAGGTTCCGCAGTGCGAATCCGCGCCAACCGACAGAAAAAAGGCGATAATTCTCGGCGGCGGGCCGAACCGGATCGGGCAAGGGATCGAGTTCGATTACTGCTGCTGCCACGCGGCCTTCGCCTTCGACGACATCGGCGTCGAGTCGATCATGGTCAACTGCAACCCCGAGACCGTCTCGACCGACTACGACACCTCCGACCGCCTGTATTTCGAGCCGCTGACG
>CAZFQC010000378.1:0-2329 GCA_964520795.1 uncultured Brevundimonas sp. | reverse complement strand
TGGCGGACAGCCGGGCCTGGCCGGCGTGGAACGCGGGGGCCGAGTTCGAGGCGGCACGGGCGAGGTCGGCGGCGGCGCGGGAGTAGGCACCGGCCCGTCTGAAGGCCGGCGCGTTCCCGACGGCTCTAGGTGTTCCAGATCCTGAGCCCGGCCCAGCCGTGCATCGCGAGATAGAGACAGACCACGCCCGCCATCAGGGCGCAGAAGACCGCCATGACGCGGGACAGCCGGTTGGCGTCCCGGGGCGGCTTGACGGCGATCGCCAGGCCGACGAGGGCAAGGAGCGGGGCCAGGAGGGAGATGGCGAAGACGCTCCACCCTGGAACAGACGGACGGCCCAGGATCGCAAGGTCGTCGGTCTGTAGCAGCGCCAGCGGCGCCAGGGCCGCGGCGGCGCTGAACAGGAGGGCGAGGCAGGGCCACAGCCGCAGCGCCAGACCGCCCCGCCCCCGCAACCGCCCCATGATGGCGCCGGGCACCCACAGGCAGGCGTAGGCCAGCGCGCCCAGCAGACCCAGGGCGAAGAGCGCAACAGCGCCCTGCTTCACCCCCATCTCCAGAGGGGGAACCCGGCGGTGTGCGCCGATGCCGGACTGGATGCGGACACCCCCGTCCGTCTCGACCACCGCGAGGCTCGGCGCGGCCTCGCCTTCCGCCTGGAAGAGACCGCCGCCGACATGCAGCCAGCGCTGCCCCTTGAACCGCATGGCGTTGGATTCAAACGACGCGCCTTCCCATTGGGTGAGACCGATCAGGGCCGCCAGCAGGTGCCGGCGGGGCGTCATGGTCTGATACTGGCCCGTCCAGGCGCGCTGGTCCCGCTCTGAGATCGGCCGGGTCACGATCGCCGGAGCCGCGATGTTCCGCTCGAGATACCGTCGCACCAGCGCCGCGGCGTCCATCACCTCGTCAGCGGCGCTGTTGGCCATCAGCACATAGGCCGCGCCGATCTGCGGGGCATAGGCATAGGTGGCGACAAACCCGTCGATGCTGCCGTCATGGCCGTGGAAGACGACCCGGCCCCGGGTGTCGGCGACATTGCCCAGCCCATAGCCGTAGCGGAGGCCCGCGCGCGCTGCGTCGTTCCCGACCGGGGTTTCGATACGCGCCGCCGTCGCCGGCGAGAAATAGGTCACGCCGTCGAGGGTCCCGCGGCCGAGCATGAGCAGGGGCAGGCGCGCGAGGTCGTTGGCGGTGACGTTCAGCGAACCGCTGGGACGGCCCGGAATATCCATGAAGGGCTCTTCGACCAGGTCGCCGGGCCGATAGCTTCTGGACAGGCGGGCGGCCATGTCGGGGTTCCGGGTCCAGGCCGCGCTGGTCATCCCCAGGGGTGCCGTGAGCCGCCGCGTCATGAAGTCCTGGAAGTTCTCGCCGCTGACGGTCTCGATCACCCGCCCGGCCATGATGGGCCCCGCATTGCTGTATGAGGTCCGCGTTCCCGGACGCCACCGGCTTTGATAGGGGCCGTAGAGCCCGACCGCCTCGGACAGGGGAATGTCACGCCCTTCGAGCCAGTAGTGACGGAAGGCGATGTCGTCGAGGCCCGCCGTATGCTCCAGCAGATGGACCAGCCGAACCGGATCGCTCCCGCGCCAGGGATTGCGAACCTCGACGTCCGGCAGCAGGTCGATAAGTTCCGCGTCCAGGCTGAGCCGGCCTTCCTCGACCAGGGTCATCACCCCGATCGCGGTGAAGCTCTTGCTGATCGAACCGGCGCGGAACACGGTGTCCTCGACCACAGGGGCGCGTGTGGACAGGTCCGTGACGCCGTAGTTCCGGCGGAAGACGATCCGTCCGTTCTCGATGACGACCAGGGCGGCCCCGGGGATCCGGGCATCGGTGAGCACCTCGGCGACGGCAATATCAAGCGCCTCGAGCGACGGCGGTGCCGCCGACTGCGCCGCGCAGACATCCGCCGCCAGGGCGACGACCGCGGCCAGTCCAGCCGCAATCCAGCTTCGAATTCCCATGTCCCTGCTCCCGGACGCCCGGGCCTCCCGATCCGACGGCAGAGGCTGAATATAACAAGGTACCTATTTATAGCAAGGTACCTTGTTATGGACGTTCATTGATAGGGTGGCGGCAGGTGACGCGCGGGCCCCGGGCCGGTAGGACAGCCCCATGACCCGCCTCCCCGACATCCACGGCGCCTGCCCGCCGCGCTTCGCCGCCGTGAAGGACGCCTTCGTCGCCAATTTCACCGACGCCCCCGAGGGCCTGAACGAGCAGGGCGCGCGCGTCAGCGTCTGTGTCGGGGGCGAGGTGGTCGTTGATCTGTGGGCCGGCTGGGCGGATACGGCGAAGACCCTTCCCTATGGCGAGACGA
>CAZFQC010000377.1:0-2330 GCA_964520795.1 uncultured Brevundimonas sp. | reverse complement strand
CCCAGCAGGGGCGCGGCACCGCCGGCCCCCGCAAGGGCGAAGCCGACACCGATGGCCAGACCGCCCGCTGTCACGGCCATGTCGAGACGGGCGGATTTCGCTACCTCGCCTTCGGCCCGGAACCGCTCCTGGGCCAGTTTGACCAGCGAACGCGCCGGAGCGCCGGCCAGGCCGACGGCGAGGGCCAGTTTGAACAGGGGATCGGCCGGCCATAACCAGACGGCGAGGCCCGCGATGACGAGGAAGGCGGCACCGAGGCCGAAGGCCGTGCGGTAGAGGCTGGCGAAATGGGCCTGGGCCGCGCCGGGGGTCTGGGCCGCCCAGAAGCGTGCCATCGCCGCTTCCAGCCAGCTGAACACGGCCACATGGGCCAGGGTCATGACCGAGAAGGCGAGGGCGTAGCGGCCGAAATCCTCGGGACTGAGCAGGCGGGTAAACAGGATGATGGCCAGAAAACCGACCACCCCCTGCACGATATTGGCCGGCAGATAGCCCCAGACTCCGCGCCAGAACATCAGCGGCCCCCGGTCAACGGATCGCCGCGCGATCGCCGAGCAGCACGGGCACGGTGATGGCCATGATCCACAGATCCATCCACAGGGACTGGCGCTCGACATAGTCGATGTCGAGCTGCACCCGGCGGCGCACGTCCTGGGCGGTGTGGAGCGGCCCGCGCGAGCCGTTGACGGCGGCCCAGCCGGTCATGCCGGGCTTGATGCGGTGACGGTGGGCGTAGTCGGCGACCAGCCGGGCGCTCTCGACGTGGCCGGTCTTCATGCCGATGGCGTGGGGCCGGGGGCCGACCAGCGACATCTCGCCGGCGATCACGTTCAGCAGCTGCGGCAGTTCGTCCAGGCTGGTCTTGCGGATGAACCGGCCGATGCGGGTGACGCGGTCGTCGTCCTGGGTCACCTGCCGGCTGGCTGTTGCGTCGGCGGTCTCCTGCCGCATCGAGCGGAATTTCCAGACCACGATTTCCTCGTGGTTGAAGCCGTGGCGGCGCTGCCGGAAGAAGATCGGACCCGGGCTGTCGAGGCGGATGGCCAGGGCGATCAGGGCCATGGCCGGGGCCAGCAGGACCAGGGCGATGAGGCCGAGGACCATGTCCTGCAGCCGTTTGTTGAAGGCGCGGCGGTCGTCGTCGACCGGGCCCTGCACATCGGCCAGGGGTGCCGCTGCCAGCCGGTCCAGCGCCGACCGGGTCTCGGCCGCGCCATTCGGCTCGACCAGCAGGGTGACCTCATGCGGCAGGGTTCGCAGGGTGGCGTTGAGCTCGCGCACACGCGCCTCGGCCCGCGGGTCGATGGCCAGGACGATGCGATCGACATAGGGGGTCATCTTGTGGGTCAGGAGATCGGCCGCCGTGCCCAGCACCGGCACGCCCTCGATGGCCCGGGGGCTGCGCGCCAGACGGTCGTCGAAGATGCCCAGCACATTGAGGTCACGCCGCTTCAGCGCCTCGCGGATCAGGCTTTCGGCGTGCCGGGTGGCTCCGACCAGGACGATATTGGGCGTCAGGGCGCCCGAGGCCCGCCAACGCCCGACCAGGTCGCTCCAGCCGATGTGCAGGGCGTTGAGGGTGATCAGCACCAGTCCGGCCCAGACCAGACTGGCCGAAACCTGGGCCTCGGCGCCGCGCAGGACCCAGCCGGAGACCAGGGCCACGACCGCGCCGGCCGCCACCATGGCAGCGACCGAGGCCAGATGCCGCGCCGTCTTCTGGCCGCGCGCGAACCGGTAGCGTCCCAGCGACCGCATCAGGCCCAGCACCGTCGCCGCGCCGAGGGCGAAGGGCAGGACCCGCGACACCTCGGTGTGGATCAGGGCACCGGGAGCCGTGGCCCAGGCGCACAGCAGGCTGATCCCGACCACGGCCAGGGTGTCGAAGGCGCGAAAATAGTGGGCGGCGAGGCGCGAGGCGTGCCGCTGACGCGCGTTGAGCCAGACTTCCGGCCGGAAGGGGCCGCGTCGGGCCGCGCCCTCGCCGGCCTCCGGCGGCGTGGCCAGGGCGGCGGCGGCAAGCGCCTGGAGGCCCGGCGCGTCCATGACGCCCTGCCCGGACAAGGTGGCGTCGAACGAGGGACGGCGGACGGCTTCGGTCATGGGGCTCGCGGCGGGAGGTTCCCGACCACCATGCATGCCCGCCCTCACTGTCCCGTTAACGCTCGACCTTTCGGGCTGCACGCGCGTCTTGCCCGTTGCGCCCGCCCCTTTGCTCGGCTAATCACGCCGCCTGCCGGAGACGTGGCCGAGTGGCTGAAGGCAACGGTTTGCTAAATCGTCGTACCCTGTAAGGGGTACCCAGGGTTCGAATCCCTGCGTCTCCGCCA
>CAZFQC010000376.1:0-2334 GCA_964520795.1 uncultured Brevundimonas sp. | reverse complement strand
CCAACCGGCCCGACTGGCTGGATCAGGCCCAGGGCTGGCGCGACAGGACCAAGGCGCTGGAGGAACGGCTGTCGGACGTGCTGCACGAGCGGCTGACGGCGCGGTTCGTGGATCGTCGCACCACCGCCCTGATGCGCGCACTGAATGTGACCGAGGATGCAGTCGCGGAGGTCGAGGCGGACGGCGCGGTCATCGTCGAGGGTCACGCCGTGGGGCGGCTGACCGGCGTGGAGTTCCGGATCGACAAGGGATCGAGCGCGCTCGAGGACCGGGCCCTGCGTCATGCGGCACGGCAGGCGGTGACGCCGGAGATCGCGCGTCGGCTGGGCCGGCTGGCGGCGGACGAGGACGCGGCTTTCGCCGTGACGCCGGACGGGGCGGTGCTGTGGCGCGGCGTGGCGGCGGGGCAGGTGACTGGCGGCGACTGGTTCGCGCCAAGGGTGCGGCTGCTCGGCGAACTGGGACCCGCGGCGGCGCGCGAGCGGGCGCAGCGGCGGCTGGAGGCCTGGCTGGCCGCCGAGGCCGGGCGGGCGCTGAAGCCTCTGGCGCGCTTGAAGGGCGCGGTCGAGAGCGGCACCGTCAAGGGCCTGCCGCGCGGCATCGCCTTCCGCCTGATCGAGGCGGGCGGGGTGATCGACCGACGCGCGGTCGAGCGCGATCTGGCGGCGCTCAGCCAGGTCGAGCGGCGCACCCTTCGGACCTTCGCCGTGCGGATGGGTGCGCATTCGGTCTGGCTGCCCGGCGTGCTGAAGGCGCGGGCGCGGACCCTGGCCCAGGCTTTCGTGGCGCGGGAGCCGTTCCGGCCCGGCGCGGCGGCCCTGACCGACCTGGCGGAAGCGCCGCCCTCGCCGCGCCTGCTGTCGGCGTTCGGCCTGCGGGTCGTGGGCCGGATGACGGCCGGGGTGGAGATGCTGGAATCGCTCGCCGAGCGTCAGGCCGCCGGCAAGGGTGTGCTGACCGAAGCCGATCTGGCGGCACTGGGCGTCTCGCTGGAAGAAGCGAAGGCCCTGACGGCGGCGCTGAAGGCGTCCCGCGCGCAGAAGCCGGATCGGGACGATCGGCCGAAGGCAGTGAAGGACTCGCCGTTCGCGGCCCTGTCCGCCCTGACGGCCGCGCCCGCCCCGCCCCGGGTGAAACGCAAACGCCCCCGCCGGAGCCGCGCGCCCGGATGAGCGAGGCCGGCTGCCGCATCGATGTCTGGCTGTGGCGGGCGCGGTTCGCGAAATCCCGCACCCTGGCGGCGGGCATGGTCGAGCGCGGCGCGGTGCGGCTGACCCACAACGGCGTCCAGACCCGGCTCGACAAGGCGAGCCGCAGCGTCCACCCCGGAGACCGGCTGATTTTCGCCGTCGGCGGGCGGCTGGTCGAGTTGACCGTCCTGTCGCCGGGCGAAAGACGTGGGCCTCCGACCGAGGCCGCCGCCCTGTATCAGTTGGCTGCGGACTGAGCCGGGCGCCCGAACAGCAGCCACACCGTCAGCGCCAGCTCCGCCAGCAGACAGGGCAGCAGGATGAAGGGAAACAGACCCGCGGCCCAGGCCGGGTTCAGAACCCCGCCCACGCTGTTGACCAGATAGCAGACGCCGGCGATCAGCAGCCCGATCCCGACAGGTCCCGGTGCCATTCGCGAGCGCAGGATCATCCAGCCCTTGACCAGGCAACACAGCCCGAAAACGATCAGGGCGAGGCCGTAGGCCGCCGCCTGGAGTTTGAGCAAGACGAGACTGATGACCTGCAGATCACCGGCCGAGCCGGGCGCAAGGGCGTCCGGATTCGCGAGCAGAAGCGGAGCGCACAGGAGGGTGAGGCGGACCGCCGAGAAGGCGACCATGGCGAGGCGGAGCATGGCGGCGACTGTCGACAGAGCCGGCGCCGCCGAGCGGAACAGGCGGTACAGAAGGGCCGCCACCGCCACGTCAGCGCAGAGCAGCACGGCCTCGGACACCAGACCGAGACGATAGACGAACGGGTCGGCCGCAATGGCCGACGCGGTCGCGGCGGCGTTCTGGTAGTCGATGAAGCGGTCCCGGAACACGGCTTCGCCGGCAATGCCCAACGCGATCACAAGCAGATAGGTCAGACCGGCGGCGCGCATGATGGCCGGCGTGGCCCTGGCCGATGAAGTCGTCATATCGGAAACTGCTCCCCCGTTTCGCTGCGGACGATACAGACCGGAATCGCCGGCCGGTATGAATTCATCGTAATCGAACCGACGACCCCGGAACCGCCGGTCGTACGGCCGGCCAGCGCCCACGCGGATCGATCGGTGCCTGCGGCAAGCCCTCGGTTGACAGCGACCCTTGGCGGGGTCATGTGCGCTGCCCGTTCCTCCCGC
>CAZFQC010000375.1:0-2348 GCA_964520795.1 uncultured Brevundimonas sp. | reverse complement strand
GAGAATCCGTATACGGTCCATCCATGGCCGGACGGTTCCCCATCCTCTACATCGCCGAGGCGGACGCTAGCGACGCGATCCTGTCGTCGGGGGTACTGGCCTGTATGGTCGAGGCCATGCCGCAGGCAGGCTTCACCGTGGTCGGATCGCCGAAGAGTGCGCCGCTGTTCGCCGACACGCCGCGGCTGGACCGTCTGATCGTGCTGGAGCGCGACAGCCGGCTGGACTGGATCGGGTTGTGGAACAAGGTGCGCGAGACGAAATGGGGGCTGGTGGTCGACATGCGCGGCACCACGCTTTCGAGCAAGCTTAAGCGGCAGAAGCGGGCCGTGCGCGGCGCCTGGGAGGCCGGGATTCACGCGGTGGAACAGGCCGCGCGGGTGCTGCAGCTGGAGGAGGTCCCGGCACCGAAGCTGTTCGTGTCGGAGGCGACCCGGACGGCCGCGGACGCCATGATCCCGGCGGAAGAGGTTCCGATCCTGGCTATCGGTCCCGGCGCGGACTGGATGGGCAAGGTCTGGCCGTCGGAGCGCTATGCCAAGATCGCGGTGGCCCTGGTCGGCGACGGCGGACCGCTGGAAGGCGGCCGGGTGATCGTGGTCGGCGACGAGCATGCGCGGGACGCGGCCCATGTCATCCGCCTGTCGCTGCCGCGAAACCGGGTCACGGAACTGCAGGGCCGGCTGGGCCCCCTGGAGACGGTCGCGGCCCTCAGCAAGGCGGCGCTGTATGTCGGGGCTGATACGATCTGGACCGATCTGGCCGTGGCCGCGGGGATCCCGGTGGTCGCCGCCTTCGGCCCGTCCGATGAGGCCGAGCACGGGCCCTGGGGCGGGATTGCCGTGCGCGGGCCGCGCTCGGTCGAGGAGTTCCGCAAGATCGACCCCAATCTGAACCAGGCCATCCTGCATATGCACGACCTGCCCGCCGACCGGGTGCTGGCGGCCGCGAAGAAGCTGCTGGCTGAGCGGGCGCCGGCCTAGATCGTTCCGCCGTGCGGGGCTAAGGGACGAGGCATGACCCAGACATACGACCTGATCGTCCGCGGCGGCGAAGTGGCCAATCACGCGGGCCGTGGCATGGCCGATGTCGGCGTCGTCGACGGGCGGATCGCCTTCATCGGCGACCTGTCGCAAGCCTCGGCGGGCGAGACCGTGGACGCCAGGGGCCTGACGGTCCTGCCGGGCGTGATCGACACCCAGGTCCATTTCCGCGAGCCGGGTCTGGAGTGGAAGGAAGACCTCGAGAGCGGCTCGCGCGCGGCAGCCCTGGGCGGGGTCACGGCCGTGTTCGAAATGCCGAACACCGAGCCCTCGACCACCGATCCGGACGCCCTGGCCGACAAGCTGGTGCGGGCACGGGACCGGATGTGGACCGACCACGCCTTCTACATCGGCGGCACCCACGACAATGCGAAATACCTCGCAGAGCTGGAGCGGCTGCCCGGCTGCTGCGGGGTCAAGGTGTTCATGGGCGCGTCGACGGGCACCCTGCTGGTCGCCGACGACGACGGGGTGCGCGAGGTGCTTCGCCACGTGAAGCGGCGCGCGACCTTTCACTCCGAGGACGAATACCGCCTCGTCGAGCGCCGCCCGCTGGCCCGGCCCGGCGACTGGACCAGCCACCCCGAGGTCCGGGACGCCGAGAGCGCCATCCTGAGCACGCGCCGGCTGGTGCGGCTGGCGCAGGAGACGGGGGCCCGGATCCATGTGCTGCACGTTACAACGGCCGAGGAGATTGCCTTCCTCGCTGACCACAAGGACGTCGCCACCGTCGAGGTCACGCCCCAGCACCTGACTCTGGAAGGGCCGGAGGCCTATGAGCGGCTCAAGGGTCTGGCCCAGATGAACCCTCCGATCCGCGATGCCCGCCACGTCGCCGGCCTGTGGCACGGGATCGAGCAGGGCGTCGCCGATGTGCTGGGCTCGGACCATGCGCCGCATACGCTGGAGGAGAAGGCCCGGCCCTATCCGGCCTCGCCCTCGGGCATGCCGGGCGTGCAGACCCTGGTGCCGGTGATGCTGACCCATGTGGCCCACGGCCGGCTGAGCCTGGACCGGTTCATCGACCTGACCTCGCACGGGGCCAACCGGGTGTTCGGCATCGCCGGCAAGGGCCGGATGGCAGAGGGCTATGACGCCGACCTGACGCTGGTCGACCTCAAGGCGAAACACGTGCTCAGCCACGCCGACATGGCCAGCCGCTGCGGCTGGACCCCGTTCGACGGCTTCGAGGCGACCGGCAAGGCCATGGCGACGATCGTGCGCGGCCGGGTGGTGATGAAGGACGGCGAACTGGTCGGCACGGCCCACGGGCGGCCGGTGCGGTTCCAGGAGACGCTGGGCTAG
>CAZFQC010000374.1:0-2358 GCA_964520795.1 uncultured Brevundimonas sp. | reverse complement strand
TCGCTTCGGCGGCCGGGGCCTCTTCCGCAGCGGCTTCAGCCGGGGCTTCCTCGGTCACGGCTTCCGCTTCAGCGGCCGGAGCCTCTTCAGCAGCGGCCTCGGCCGGGGCTTCCTCGGCAGCGGCTTCGGGCTCGGGAGCCGGCGGCGCGTTCTTGGCGGCTTCAGCAGCAGCGGCCGCTTCTTCCTTGGCGCGGACGGCGGCTTCAGCGGCCTCGATCTTGGCGGCAGCTTCGGCCTCGGCGCGGTCGGCTTCGCGCTGGGCGCGCTCGGCGGCGCGTTCCTGGGCCTTCTTGCCCGGCTCGGCCTTCTTCGGGTTGTTGGACTGGGTCCACTTGACCTTGCCGGCCAGGGCTTCGTCCTGGCTCAGGAAGCGGGCGACGCGGTCGGTCGGCTGGGCGCCCTTGCCGAGCCATTCGGCGATCCGGTCGGTCTTCAGATTGACGCGCTTCTGCTCGCCGTCGCGCGGCAGCATCGGGTTGTAGGTGCCGACGCGCTCGATGAATTTGCCGTCGCGCGGAGCGTGGCTGTCGGCAACGACGATGTAATAGTAGGGGCGCTTCTTGGCACCGCCGCGGGCCAGACGAATCTTCAGCATTTTCAGTCTCTTTCTTTAGGTCGGTCTATTTCTTGGGAGGAAAGCCCGGCAGGCCGGGAAGGCCCCCCGGAAGTTGTCCGCCGCCCAGGCCGGCGAGCCGGTCCTGAAGGGCTTTCATTTCGTCGGCGCCGGGTTCGGGCATGCGGCCGCCCCCCATCGCCTTGAGGCGGGCCATGTCGGGGCCACCGCCCATACCGCCACCAAGGCCGCCCATCATGGCGGCCATCTGCTTCAGGCCCTTGCCGCCGCCGCGCGACATGGACTTGACCATGTCGGCCATCTGGCGGTGCTGTTTGAGCAGGCGGTTGATGTCCTGGACCTCGACGCCGGCACCGGCGGCGACGCGCTTCTTGCGGCTGGCGTTGAGCAGGTCGGGCTTTTTCCGCTCGGCCTTGGTCATCGAGGAGATGATGGCTTCCTGGCGGGCGATCATCCGATCGTCGACGCCGCTCTCGGCCATCTGGTTCTTCATCTTCGCCACGCCGGGCAGCATGCCCATGATGCCCTGAAGCCCGCCCATCCGCTTCATCTGCTGCAGCTGGGCGGCAAGGTCGTTCAGGTCGAACTGGCCCTTGGCCAGTTTGCGGGCCATGGCCTCGGCCTTGGACTGGTCCAGCTCCTGCGACGCCTTCTCGACCAGGGCGACGATGTCCCCCTGACCCAGGATGCGGCCGGCGACGCGGCGGGCGTCGAACACTTCCAGTGCGTCGACCTTCTCGCCCGCGCCTATGTACTTGATCGGCAGGCCGGTGACGGCGCGCATCGACAGCATGGCCCCGCCGCGCCCGTCGCCGTCGGCGCGGGTCAGGACCAGGCCGGTCAGCGGCAGGCGGTCGTGGAAGGCCTTGGCCGTGCGCACCGCGTCCTGACCGGTCAGGCTGTCGGCGACCAGCAGGGTCTCGACCGGTTTGGAGACGGCGGCCACCTCGGCCACCTCGGCCATCAGGGCCTCGTCCAGGGTGATCCGGCCGGCAGTGTCGAGGATCAGGACGTCGAAGCCCTGGAGTTTCGCGGACTGCAGCGCCCGCCGGGTGATCTGGATCGGCGACTCGCCGGCCACGATCGGCAGGGTGGCGACCTCGATCTGTTTGCCGAGGGTCTGCAGCTGTTCCATGGCCGCCGGACGGCGCGTGTCCAGCGAGGCCATCATGACCTTCTTGCGGTCGAACTTCGTCAGCCGCAGCGCCAGCTTGGCCGAGGTCGTGGTCTTGCCGGAGCCCTGCAGGCCGGCCATCAGGATGACGGCCGGCGGCGTGGCGTTCAGATTGATCGGGGTCGGCTCCTCGCCGCCCAGCATCTCGACCAGGCCGTCATAGACGATCTTGACCACCTGATCGGCCGGCTTGACCGAACGGATGACCTCTTCGCCCGTGGCGCGCTCGGTGGCGAAGGCAATGAAGTCCTTGACGACGGGCAGGGCGACGTCGGCCTCGAGCAGCGCCACGCGCACTTCGCGCATCGCCTCGGAGACGTCCTTTTCGGACAGGGCGCCGCGCCCGGTGATCCGGTCGAAAACGCCTGTCAGCCGCTCGTTCAGAGCCTCGAACATACAAACCTCGTCAGCCCAACGGGCCACCAACATCCGACGGGTGAGACGGTCTCCATAGCGAAATGGCCTCCGGCGACGATCACGTCGGCGGAGGGTTCTCGCCATCCTCGTCCGGCCGAAACCGGGGTCGTGATGGTGGAGACGCGAGGTTCACTTGCGTCGGAAGCGGCGGCTTATGGCGGAAAAGGGGGGCGAACACAAGGCGGCGTCCATG
>CAZFQC010000373.1:0-2370 GCA_964520795.1 uncultured Brevundimonas sp. | reverse complement strand
CGCGCCGCTGGAACTTGCGCTGGCCGGATAGGCCCGGGCCGCCAGGTCGGGATCGGGCCAGATTCCGCCGGTACCGCTGGTGATTATTCCGCGTCGAGGAAGTCGCCGGCGTTGAAGGTGATGACGCAGCGATGGTCGGTGCCGGCGGCGGTCGAACAGGAATCGACCCCGAACATGTTGCGCTCGATCCTGGCGGTGGACCGGTAACTGCGGCCGTCATGCTCGAAGGCGGAGTCATGGGCGACGCTCCAGGGGCCGAGGGCATCCCAGAAGGCGCGGGCCGGCGCGCTGGTGCAGGTGAACAGGATCAGCTCATCGCCGCCGCCGTCCGATGCGCGTCGGAAGTCACCGGTCGCGGCGGCCTGGGCGATGCAGTCTGCGTAGTAGCGGGCGTTGGGTGGGGCCGGATCGCCGGTGATCGGCGCATGGTCCGGCGCGGTCGTTACGGCCGCCGGCGCGTGGGCGCAGGCGGTCAGGGCGGCGAGCAGGCCGACGGCGGCACAGGAAGCGATGGGGCGCATGATCTCTCCTCGAACGGCACCGTCTCACGCTGCCGCGAGTGGCACCACGGTCGAAATGGCTTGCCAGACGGCCGGTTCGACCCCATCCTCACCTCTTCGAGTGAGTATCACTGGAGTTCGACGGTCATGATCAGCGCCCTGGAAATCGGTCTCGCCCTTTCCGTTCCGCTGCTCGTGCTCGCCCATGTCCTCGCTCCCAAGCCCCGGCCCGTCCCCATCCGCACTCGTGACGCTCGATCGCGTCGCGGCCCGCACGCCTGACGGCCACACCCTATTTTCTGACCTGAGCCTCGCCTTCGGGCGTGAGCGCACGGGTGTCGTCGGCCGCAATGGCGCAGGCAAGACCACGCTTCTGCGCCTGATCGCCGGACTGTCAGAGCCGGGCGAGGGCTCGGTCGCGCGCACGGGCCGGAGCGGATTTCTGGAGCAGGCGGTCGGGCCGCCGGGGGATGCGACGGTGGCGGACGCCCTGGGCGTATCGAACGGCCTGGCCATCGTTGCGCGCGTGGTGGCCGGGGAAGGCTCGGTCGACGATCTGGCCGAGGCCGACTGGACGCTGGACGATCGCATGGCCACGGCTCTGACCGAGGTGGGTCTGCCCGGGTTCGATCTGGTCCGGCCGCTTCGGTCGCTGAGCGGCGGCGAGCAGACCCGGCTGAGGCTGGCGGCCCTGTTGCTGGATCAGCCGGATATGCTGGTGCTGGACGAACCCACCAACCATCTCGACCGCGCGGGCCGCGCCCTTGTCGCCGGGGTGCTCGAACGCTGGAAGGGCGGGGCCGTGGTGGTCAGCCATGACCGGGACCTGCTGCGGCGGATGGACAGGATTGTGGAACTGTCGTCGCTCGGGGCGGGGCTCTATGGCGGGGGACATGACCTTTATGCCGACCGCAAGGCGGCCGAGCGGGCGGCGGCGGAGCGCGGGCTGGAAATCGCGGAGCGGGACGCCGGGCGCGTCGCGCGTGAGGGCCAGAGGGCCGTGGAGAAACAGGCGCGACGGGACCGGGCCGGGCGCGCCTTCGCTGTCCGGAAATCAGAGCCGAAAATCCTGCTCGGGGCGATGGCGGAGCGGGCCGAGAACAGTGGGGCCCGCGAAAACCGGCTGGCCGAACGGCGCGCAGCGGCGGCGGAAGCGGCGTTGACGGATGCGCGGGAGCGGGTCGAGCGTTTCAGGACCTTGGCCATCCCGCTGCCGACGACGGGGCTGGTTGCCGGACGGACGGTTCTGGCGCTGGACGGGGCGGCATGGGACGCGCCGGACGGACGGCGGGTCGTGGGGCCGGTCTCCCTGACGCTGACAGGGCCGGAGCGGGTGGCGGTCATCGGGCCCAACGGCGCCGGGAAGACGACGCTTCTGCGGCTCATGAACGGGGATCTGGAACCGACGGCGGGCCGGGTCGAGCGACCGGCGCGGGCGGCGCTGCTGGATCAGCAAACGGCATTGCTGCGTCCGGACGAGACCGTGATCGAAGCTTACCGGCGGCTCAATCCGGAGGCGACGCCGAACGCGGCGCAGACGGCGCTGGCGCGGTTCCTGTTCCGCAACACGGCAGCGCAGAGGGTGGTCGGGACCCTGTCAGGCGGTGAGAGACTGAGGGCGGGTCTGGCCTGTGTCATGACGGGCGCGCGACCGCCACAGCTGCTGATCCTCGACGAGCCCACCAACCATCTCGACCTCGACTCGATCGCCGCCGTCGAGGCGGCGCTGGCGGCCTGGGACGGCGCGCTGGTCGTGGTCAGTCACGACGTCGACTTCCTCGCGGCCATCGGCGTGGATCGAACCCTGGAGCTGGTCTAGCCCCAGCCCGCTACCGCACCGAGGCGACGCGCCGCCACCGGCTGGGCCAGG
>CAZFQC010000372.1:0-2379 GCA_964520795.1 uncultured Brevundimonas sp. | reverse complement strand
TGCGGATGTCCGCCTCGGTCCAGCCGTTGGCCATCAGGGCGGCCAGCAGCCGGGGATAGGCGTCCACCCCCTCCAGCCCGACCGGCAGGGAGTCAACGCCGTCGTAGTCACCGCCGAGGCCGACATGGTCGATGCCCGCCACGTCGCGGATATGCTGGATGTGGGCGACCACGTCAGCGATCGTGGCGACCGGTTCCGGATGCGCCGTCGTCCAGGCCGCCAGACCGGCGGTCACCGCCGCCGGGTCGCCGGGGTTGAGCGACTTCAGCCGCGCGTCCTCGGCCGAGCGGGCGCTGTTCCAGGTCCGCACCGTCTCGGAGACGAAGCCCGGCACGAAGGTGACCATCACCACCCCGCCGTCGGCGGACATCTGCCGCAGCACGCTGTCGGGCACATTGCGGGGATGGGCCGTCACGGCCCGTGCCGATGAGTGGGAGAAGATCACCGGCGCGTCCGAGACCCGCATGGCGTCCAGCATGGTCTCTTCCGAGACGTGGCTCAGATCGACCATCATCCCCAGCCGGTTCATCTCGCGCACGACCGCCTCACCGAATGGTGACAGCCCGCCCCATTTCGGCGCGTCCGTGGCGCTGTCGGCCCAGGTGGTGGTCTTCGAGTGGGTCAGGGTGATGTAGCGGGCCCCGGAATCGTGGAACTCGCGCAGCAGGCCCAGGGAGTCGTCGATCGAATAGCCGCCCTCCATGCCGATCAGGCTGGCGATCCGGCCGCGGCGGTGGATGCGCTGGATGTCGTCGGCGGTGGTGGCCAGCTCGAACACCTCGGGGTGGGCGGCGACCAGCCGTTTGACCGTATCGATCTGCTCGAAGGTCGCCACGGCCGCATCGGGCGGGCTCAGGGTGGCGGGCACATAGACCGACCAGAACTGACCGCCCATGCCGCCGGCGCGCAGGCGCGGAATGTCTGTGTGCAACTCTGTCGAGGCATCGAGGTTGGCTGTCAGATCCACTGCATGGGGATCGTTGCCGTGGTTCTGGCGCAGCGCCCAGGGCAGGTCGTTGTGCCCGTCGATCAGCGGCGTCCGCTCCAGAATCCGTCGCGCCCGCGCCTCGCCCGCGGCATCCGCGGTCTGCGCCAGGACCGGACCGGCCATCAGGGCGGCGGCGACGGTGGTCAGAAGGACGGTGCGGATCATGACAGGCTCCCGGAAACAACGACGGCGGACAGTGGCAGAGCAGACGGGGTTGGCAAGGCCGAGTGACGTCCGGAATCCTTCTCCCCTTGAGGGAGAAGGTGCCCCCGGAGGGGGCGGATGAGGGGTGAAACACCGCAGGGCAGGAATGACACGCGGGAGGTAGCCAGATTTCTGGTCCTGCCACCGGGCTTTCCGCACCTGTCCGGCCAGCCTCGATAGAGCCGCGTGTACCCGGAAAGGACGCCGCACCACCCCTCATCCGGCCCTCCGGGCCACCTTCTCCCTCAAGGGGAGAAGGGATCGGAATGCTGACAATCCGCCGACTGCCAGCATATCCCGCGCCGCCAACCCGCTGATTTCTCTGCCCTTCAACAAAATACAGCGTCGCCAGCCCGCCATAGGAAGCCCGCCCGCTACCATCCTCCCGTCCCGTCGCGGGGGAGGGCGTCTGGCGCCAGGGCCATCGCGTGCGGCGGGGTGTGATCGAGCGGGAAACCGCACCAGATCGTCTTTCGGGCCTCCGGATCCGGCTGGCGGGAGGTTGCGGGACTGTCTGCGGGGGATTGTGAAACCGCGGAGCCCGGGGAGCCTGGCCGCTCTCCGCCCGTCATGGGCCTCGGGACGCGCAGGGAATAAACGGCGAGAAGCGCAGGGGACTGAAGACCCCCGGCAGGCCGTGCAGAAGCCCTCAGCATCCTGCCTGTGTGAACCGGTCGCGCGGAGCGCTGGCGGCGACGCCGAAAACTCACCCACGGTCCCCGTAACGCGAAAGCAGGGGGCCACATCTCGGTTCCGGGCCAGCCGCCCGCGCTCCGCGGCCTCCCCGTCGCTTTCCGGCCGTCCGGTCGGAGAGGGCTTCAGCCTGTCCGGATTTCTCCGGCTTCGGTCTTTGACAATCTGGGCAAGCCGATCAGTTGACCCGTCTTGCGGCCCAGGACGCCTGGTTCATCACCAAGGTCACCAAGAGCCACGAAGGACACCAAGGGGCCGGCGGATAACGCCCAACCTCATCGCGCGGTCCCTGACTACACTGCGGCCTACGCCGCAATCCAGATCCTTGGGAAGGAACCACCGGCCTCGACGCCCACCGGTCTCTTCGTGTTCTTTGTGGCTCTTGGTGACCTTGGTGATGAACCAGCAGGCTGCGGGGTCTCATAAAGGAGCCTACCCCCGCGGAACCAGCCGCCACATCCTGAGCGGATGGCGGACCGCCCCCGCCTCTTCGC
>CAZFQC010000371.1:0-2387 GCA_964520795.1 uncultured Brevundimonas sp. | reverse complement strand
ATCGACGGCATGCGCCGCGACACCCTGCTGGCCCTGTCCCATGCCCTGTTCGAGACCGGCGTCTATTCCGAGGTCTATATGATTTCGGCCTTGAGCGGCGACGGGGTCGACGATCTCAAGCAGCGGCTGGCGCGGTCGATGCCGGCCGGCCATTGGCTCTATCCCGAGGACCAGTCGGCAGACGTCCCGATGCGGGTGCTGGCGGCCGAGATCACGCGCGAGAAGGTCTATCTGCGCGTCCATGAGGAACTGCCCTATTCGGCGGCGGTGGAGACCACGGCCTTCGAGGACAAGGCCGACGGCTCGGCCCGGATCGAACAGATCATCTATGTCGAGCGCGAGAGCCAGCGACCCATCGTCCTGGGCAAGGGCGGCCAGACCCTGAAATGGATCGGCCAGAAGTCGCGTGAGGAACTGACCGAACTGCTGGACCGGCCCGTGCACCTGTTCATCACGGTCAAGGTCGACCCGAAATGGCAGGACAGCCGCGCCCTCTATGCCCAGTTCGGGCTGGAATACGACGTCTAGGCCTTGTTCGACGTCCCGAGAAAATCCGGGGGGCACCCCCGCCTGGCGTTGGTTGTCATCGCCCTGCTGGTCGTGGTCGTCGTCGGCCTGGTGATCTGGCCGGCAGCCCGACCCGGGTCGGCCGCGTCAGTACCCGAACCCCTGCCGCCGCGCCCGCCGCTGGTGGTGGTCGAGGCCCTGCCGCAACTCGCCGAACAGCTGAACCGCTGGGGCGGCTCGGGACAGTTCACCGGCGGTGTCCTGGTGGCGCGCGGCGACGAGGTGCTGTTCCGGCAGGTGCACGGCTATGCCGACCGGGTCTCCGGCACGCCGCTGGCGCTGAATTCCCGGTTCCGGCTGGCCTCCGTCAGCAAACAGTTCACCGCGGCCGCCATTCTGAGGCTGCAGGACGAGGGTGTGCTGTCGGTCGATGATCCGCTGTGCCGGTGGATACAGCCCTGCCCGGCCGCCTGGGCGCCGGTCCGGCTGCATCATCTGCTGGGACACAGTTCCGGCATTCCGGACCTGATGGCGCGGCCCGGCTGGGGCATTCGTCGGGTCACGCCCGCCACCATGGATGAACTGACCGCTGACTCGCTGCAGTACGGCCTGCAATTCCAGCCGGGCACCAAGGTCCGGTACAACAATGCCGCCTACAATCTGCTGGGTGCGGTGGTCGAACAGGCGAGCGGCAAGCCGCTACACCTCTACCTGCGTACCGCCTTCTTCGCCCCCCTCGGCATGGCGGACACCGGCTATGACGACGGTGCCTCGGACGTGGTCATGGGCTACGCCAACCTGGGCGGGGGCGGACCTTCGCCCCAGCCGGACGCCAATGTCAGCATCATCGTCGGGGCAGGTGCCCTGTATTCGACCCTGGACGACCTGCTGGTCTGGGAGCGGGCGCTGCATGGCGGACGGCTGCTGACGCCGCGCAGCTACGCCATGATGATCGCCGACCACGCGCCGGCCACGACCCCGCCCGAACGCGGCCGACCGCGTCGGGACTGGGGTTTCGGACTGTTCAGCAACAGCATCGGCCAGCGGGTCGCGCCCGCCTTCATGGACCGGCAGATCTTCCACACGGGCAGCTGGTCCGGGTTCCGCAATCTGGTCACCTACCAGCCCGAGGCGGACGTGACGGTGATCGTCCTGTCGAACAATTTCCACCAGCGCGACGCCGTCTTCCTGCTGTCCCAGCAGGGGATGGCGGAGGCGCTCGGACGCCCGTTCCCGACCGCGATGGCGCGCTAGCCCTCGCGGGCCCAGCGTGCGCGTCTCGCCAGTTCGACCTCGCCCGGTTCGACCTCGCCGAAACTGCCGGTCGGCGGGGGGCGGTCGGTCCTGTCGTATGTATGGGCCACGACTCCGGAGGCTGACTGGCGGGTTTTCGTCAGCGTCCAGGCGCCCGGGTGCGCGTTGTTGTCGAACAGCCGCTTTCCCCGGCCGAGGATCACCGGATAGGTCAGCAGGGTCAGCTGGTCGATCAGGTCGTGGGCCAGAAGGGTGTGTATCACCTCGCTCGACCCCTGGATCAGCAGGTCGCGGCCGGCGGTCGCCTTCAGGGCCCGCACAGCCCCGGCCAGGTCGCCCTCCAGCCTGTGGCTGTGGGCCCAGGTCAGAGGCGTTTCGGGACCGGCGGCGACGTATTTGTTGATGGCGTTGAACGTCCGGGCCAGTGCGCCGTCCGCGTGCGGCCAGTAGGCGGCGAAGATTTCATAGGTCCTGCGGCCGAGCAGCAGGTCATAATCCTCGCCCATGGCCTCGCCCATCAGGCCGCCCGAGGCCTCGTCGAAATGGGGCCAGATCCAGCCGCCGAAGGCAAAGCCGCCCGTAGTGTCCTCGTCGGGGCCGCCGGGGGCCTGGATGACGCCGTCGAG
>CAZFQC010000370.1:0-2389 GCA_964520795.1 uncultured Brevundimonas sp. | reverse complement strand
GGCAGGTTGACGGCTCCGTTCCACCGAAGCACTAGCAGAAGCACCCACAAGGAGCTCGGTGGAAAAAATGAGCGACAGCAACGACCTGGCAGACCTGCGCGACCAGGCGCTCGTCGCTGACGTTGCCACCGCGGCAGAGATCGCTCTCCGGTTCAAGGACGAGGCGTTGCGGACGGCCGCGGTCGCGGAGATCGTCGGCATCGCGCGATACCGTTCAGGCGATACAGAAGGCGGCGTCAGTCTGCTGATGCAAGCCCAGGGCGACAGCAAGCATACGCTCGACCCGCGTTCACGGATTTTCGTCATGCGCGCCCACTATGCGGCCGGCGAGGATGATGCCGCCCTTCGGCTTGCAAGGCATTTGCTGGCTATCGTCCCCGACTCCGCCGAGGCCTTGCGCACGGCGGCCCGCATCTGCAACCGGAGACAGGATTGGGACCGGGCCGAGCGGTTCTGGCGTGAACTCTGCGATCTTTCGGCCGAGGATCCCGAGGCGGCGCTGCAAATGGCCCGCATCGCCCATCGGCGCGAGGAATTTGGGACGGCCAGTTTTTTCGCTGAACGACACCTTCGCCACCAGCCAGACCATGCCGAAGCGCTGGTCCTGTTCGTCGAAGCGGGACTGAAGGCGGGTCGAGCCGATGGCATGGCCGTGCGCCTGGCCGGCCTTTACGCCGTGGACCCGGAGCGGGCCGTCGGGTTCTGCCGCAAGCTCGCGACCTTGCCGCCACTTGCTCAGGCCGAGACCCTCAGGGCGGTGTCGGCCGTGGCGGAGGACGACGAGATCGTCGCCGAAATTCTCGGCCTGACAGGTCGGGCCTGGGCGAAGACGGCCCTGGACCTGGAGGCCACCGGCAAGGCCCTTGAAGCGGCGCCGTGGTTCGCCGCTGCCGCCTCGCTGGACCCCCACTCGCCCGTCGCCTCGGCAGGCTTGCGCCGCCTTGCGGCCGACAGGGTGGCCGCGATGCGCGACGCCGCCAGGGCCGGCGATCATGCCGCGGCCTGCGAAGCGTCGCGCCGGGTACTCGAAGCGGATCCCGAGATGGGCGAGGCCTGGCTGACGCTGGGCCGTAGCCAACTGGCACTAGGTGATCCTTCCGGCGCAGCCGATGCCATGCAAAAGGCGGTGGCCCTCGCGCCTGGGAATGCCTGGTGGCACCTCAACCTCGCCCGTGCGCTGGAGCGGTCGGAGCAGTTTCAGCGGGCGATGGACGCCTATTCGGCCGTCATTCGTCTGATCGCAGACGAGGACGATGCCCATCGAGCCGAGGCCGAAAAGTCCAGCGACAATGTCCGGCGGAGGCTGATCCGACAGGGTCGGGACCTCTACCGGAGCGGCGACCTCAACCAGGCCTGGGCCGTCTTCGACTATGTCGTCCGCTCCGGCGGGGATACCCTTGATGCCGTTCCGATGCGCGAGGCAATCCGGCGCGAGCTTTTCATCGAGGTTCGCGACGCCTTCAACTCTGACGGGGCGAACGTCGCGAAACTGGCCCGAGCCTATCTGGAAAAGGATCCGGACAATGCGACGGCCCTGCTGTACCTCGGACGCAGGCTCATGGTCGAACGCGAGCATCACGAGGCACTTGCGACCTGGACGCGTCTTACCGACCTTGAACCCGACAATGCGCACTACTGGCTTCAGCGCGCCCGTTGCTGCGACTGGCTACGCCGTCCGATGCCGGGAGCCGAAGCCGCCTGTCGCGCGCTTGAACTTGACCCTTCGATCAATGAAGCCGAGACCCTGCGGGCCAAATTCGCCGCCAACCCATGACGCAAGACCGCCACCCATGTCGCCGATAGCCACCCGAAGAAAGTTGGTCGTCAGCGCCCGCCGCAAGGACGTATTGTGACATCGGGTGCCGCAGAGCGCCTTGCCGCCGCGGGTGCGGCGATGGCGACGGGCGACACGGCCCTGGCGCTGGCGCTCTATCTCGAGGCCGACGAAATGCGGCCGCTCGCCCCGTCCGGTCTGTCCGACCTCATCGGCATCCTGGCCGGCGAGAAACGTTACGAGCAGGCCGCTCCCTACGCCCTCCGTCTCCTGGAGTTGCGTCCGTCCAATCGCCGCGCCCTGCGCCTACTCGGCCGCGCCGGTCATTCCCCGCACAGCCTGATCGAGGGATGGCGAATTCTGGCGGAGCAGAAGCCTGACGAGGTGGAGCCGTGGCTGCAGATCGCCCGGCTTTCGATACGCGCCGAGGACCTGGCCGGCGCGGAACAGGCCGCCGCGACGGTGCTGGAGATTCAGCCCGATCACGACGAAGCGCGCAGGATTGCCGGGAAGGCAGCCGCCTCCGCGAAGCACGCGCTGCCGGGGCCGGACTGGCGGCGGGTGCATAAGGAAGCTGCTCCGGCCCATCGTCAGAAGGTGATGGCGGAGAGGGGG
>CAZFQC010000369.1:0-2406 GCA_964520795.1 uncultured Brevundimonas sp. | reverse complement strand
CCGGATCGAGACTGACCGACGGCGACCAGCGCTCGGCCCAGACCGCCAGCGCGGTCAGGGCGCGGACGTCGGCCTCGGGGTCGGCGGGTTTGCAGATCAGCTGCGGGATCATGGCCCGGGCGTCGGCCTGGGTCTGGCCCCGGCGCAGACCGGCCCGCCGCGCGGCCGGATTGAGGGCGTGCAGGACCGCCGCGCCCCGGCTGTTCCTGAGGATCAGGGCGAACGGGTTCTGTGGATCAAGGGCGGGGTCAGGCGGCGAGGCCGGACGGCGCGCCCGCGTGGCCGATCGCCGCCAGACCGTCACCGGCCAGTCGATCAGCCAGACGGAGACGATGCGTCTCATCATCCTGCTCCAGCATCCAGGCCCCGGGCCGTTCGCCGCGCCCGCGCACCAATTCGGCGACCAGCCGCGCCGGACCGGGGGCCCGGGGGTCGTCGGGGTCCGTCGCGCTTTCAAGGGTCGAGATGCGCCAGCGCCGCCGCGCCGCGCTCAGCCCGTCCGGCCGGCGGGGCAGGACCAGGCCGACCGCCTCGCCCTGTTTGGCCGCAAAATCCAGCCGCCGCGTCTGGGCCAGGGTCGCCCCGTCCACCGCCCCCAGGGCCAGGGCCACCGCCCCGGACCGCAGGGCCTGTTCCAGGGTCCACAGGGCCTCGGCCGCCGTCGTGGTCGGGGCCAGGATCAGCGGCACACCCGCCGCGCCCGGGCCGTACGGCCGTCCATGCTCGGCGAACCAGACCCGCGGCGCGGTCACCAGCACCGGCCGCCGGTCGCCCCCGATCCGCCGCGACAGGGCGAACAGCAGCAGGGCCGCCATGTCCCGCGGCCCGGCCGCGCACGCCTCCTCCAGCGGCGCGGGCCGCTCGGGCCAGGGATCTGAAGAGGGGGCGTGAGCGAGGGTCATGAAGGTCCGGAAAACATCATGTTCACTCTTTGTTCCATATCGGCCGGGAGTCAAACCCTGAATCGCCGCATCTCCGGTCGGTGCCCGGGCGTGGCCCGGGTAGTGCAAATGATCCCGCAACGGACCTGCCACGACCCAAAACGAGACCGCGCCCAAGATGATGATCCGGCCCACGTCAGAGAGCGACTTTCCCGCCATCCAGGCCCTGCACCGCCATGTGGGGTGGCCGGAGCGATCCCTGGCCGGCTGGCGATGGCTGCACGACAATCCGGCGCGCGCCGGGACCGGTGCGCCGGCGGGATGGGTCGTCGACGGCCCTGACGGTCGGCCGGCCGCCCATGCCGGCAATCTGGTCCAGCGCTTCTGGCTCGGCGATCAGGAAATGCGCGGGGCGACCGGATTTTCGATCATCGTGACCCCGGCGGCCCGCGGGGCCAGCCGGGCTATGCTGCGGAATTTCAACAGCCAGCCGGGCCTGTTCGCCGCCTATGTGTTCAACGCCAACAGCACGTCCCAGCCCCTCTACGCCCGTCACAGGATGCAGGCCTGGCCCGAGCAGACACACGCGCTGAAGCTGAGCTGGGTCACCAATCCCGTCGCCCTGGCGATCGGACGGCTCTATCGCAGGGCCTACCGGATGGCACCCGACCGGGTGTCAAAATGGGGCGAGCGGCTGATGAACCGCCGGCTGCATGCATCGCCCCGCCTGAACCTGCCGACGGGCGTCTCGGTCCTGGGCGATCTTCGCGACCAGTCCGCCTACGGCGACTTCTGGAAGACCCTGCGCGCCGAAGGCCGGCTGCTGGCCGACCGAAGCCCCGAGACCCTGCGCTGGCGGCTGGCCGACCCCGATCTGACGGATCCGCCGCTGCTCCTGGCCTTTCACCGCGGCAACGCCATCACCGGCTACGCCATGGCCATGATGGCCAAGGCCAACATCCTTGAGGCACCGGTCCTGGAAATCCTCGACCTTGAGGCCCTGGCCGGTGACGCCGACGCTGTCCCGGCCCTGATGCAGGGCCTGATGACCGCGGCCCGACAGATGGGCGCGGCCAAGCTGCGCATCCAGACGGTCAGCCCGCATCTGCTGGAACGGCTGGGCGACATCGGCCGCCGCGCGCGGCGCGAAGGCGGCTGGGGGCACTGCCATGTCTCGTTCGCCCCCGACGGTCCGGATCCGGCCCTGTGGTCACCGACCCCGTATGACGGCGACTACGCCATGTGTCTGAGGCCGATACCGGTCGCGAGCGGCGCCCGGAAACCGACGCCGGCGAAGCCAGGCATGGCGGCGTCCCTGGCCTGACGGGGCCTCAGCCTCGCGGCCGCGCCTTCAGTTCATCGCGGATTTCGGCCAGCAGGGCCTCGGTCGCCGTCGGTGCGGCCGGCGCCTCGGGTTCGGCCGCCTTCTCGCGGCGCAGCTTGTTGATCGCCTTGACCATCAGGAAGATCACGAAGGCGACGATGGCGAACTGGATCAGGGTGTTGATGAAGGCGCCGTACTGGA
>CAZFQC010000368.1:0-2410 GCA_964520795.1 uncultured Brevundimonas sp. | reverse complement strand
CGTCCGTATACAGATGGCCCGGTTCGAAAAGCTGCTGGCCGACCGGAGACTCACCCTGTCCCTGGAAGACAGCGCCTGTGCCTGGCTGGCCGACAAGGGCTACGACCCGGTCTACGGCGCGCGCCCGCTGAAGCGCGTCATCCAGAAGGACCTCGTCGATCCGATCGCGAAGAAACTGCTGGCCGGCGAGATCGAGGACGGGTCGGTGATCGCGGTGTCAGCCGGGGAGGGCGGGCTGGAGATCGGGAAGGCGCGGGTGCATTGAACACCTGCTCCTCAGCACTCGCTGTAGACCAGCGGTAATCCGGGACGTCTCGCAGTCCAACCGACGATATCGTCGCAGACCGGCCGAGCGCCGTATCTGAAGATGGCAACCCGCGCTTCCGAGCAAAGGCCGTCTTCAATCATGCCCGTTAGGAAATCGGCCTCATCTTCCAGCTGACTCCGCCCAATGGTCTTGAACGAGCGGGAGTGGGAGGTCTTTATTTCGAGCGCGGCCGCAACGGGTATAGCGCCGCCGCTGAATATCGCGACATCCAACGGCCTTAAGCGAGCAGTGCGGCTGCAGCGGACCCGCGACTGAGTCCGCACGTTGGCAGCCCGGTCGCCAAAACGATCCCGCAGTAGCCGGGTGATTCTGGTCTCAAAATCCTTCTCTCGAAGCATGCTCAGGGGTTGGCTCTTGTGCAAGCGCATCACCTCCTTCAGTGCCGCATTAATCGCGTCGGAAGCTTCCTCCGGCTCAACAATTCCCATGACCGGCGTCTGGCGGTCTAGGTTTGCAATGATGACCCTCTGATCATCCACGCCTTTGTAGTCTTCTGGTCGGTCGGTGAACACAACAGCGACCGCTTCGTTGGCCGCTCCAGCTTCAACCTGCACCTCCCACTTGCCGAAATCTCTCTCGATCTGATGGCCTATGGGCGCGGACCGAGCGCGCCCAATATCCAGCTTTAACTCGATCAACGCCGCTACAGGCCCATGAAACCGGGCAGGAGCACCGCCTTCCTTTGGATCCAATTGAGCCGACGTGTGGAGGAGTGTGATATCGGCTCTAGGGGTCGCCCGGCTGGAGCCTGCGCTAATCTCGCGGTAAGCGCGGCTGCCCTTCATTGGCCAAGCGTGATGGGGATACAGAAGGAGTCCGGGGCCAGCCGAAATGCAGACTGGGTCTACGGCCGCGTCTAGTAGTTCGGCATGAAGCTCGGCTTGGGCATCAGCTTCGGTTCGGATCAAGCCGCTGTGTCGGCTCGCGCGCTCCACCACGGCAGCAACAGCGGCTTGGACATGAGAAAGCTGGCTCATCCCATCTCCGTAGAGACAAGGTGTGTTACCGCCAAGCTTCAGACACGTACTCAAGCTGCGACACTCGCGCCTGCGCCCTCTCCCTTTGGGAGAGGGCTTGAGCGCACGGCGGCGCAGCCGTCGTTCTGGCGCGAAAGGGTGAGGGTCGACTGTCCGGGGGCGGCTTCGCCGCATCCACCGTCCGACCCTCATCCGGCCCTGCGGGCCTCGCAGGCCGCTCGTGTACGAGCGGCCAAGGCTCCCAACGGGAGAAGGAACCGCGCACCGGAAGAGGGATCATTCCCACCGCCCCCATCCTCCGCCACACTCCCCTGATGACCGACGACGCCCCCGCCGCCTCCGACTCCGGCTCCGCCCTCCAGCGCGCGTCGGACGGCCGTCTCGGAGTCGGCCTGTCGTTCTTCGATCCGAAATTCTGGCGCGACGCCGCCACCCTGCATGCGGGGCCCGCCTATCTGGTGATCGGCGTCTGCGTCGTCGCCTCCATCCTCGGCGTCATCAACAGCATGCGGGGCGGCCCCTACTGGGACTGGGGCCTGTCAGCCCAGGCGCTGGCCGAGGGTCGCTGGTACGCCCTCGTCTCCCACATGTTCGCCCACGCCGGCCCCCTGCACCTGTTGATGAACAGCAGCTTCCTGTTGGGCGTCACCCCGGTGGTGATGATGCGGTTCGGGGTCGGGCCGTCCGGCTGGCTGCGCTTCGCGATCCTGTTCCTCGTCTCCGGCCTGCTCGGCGCCGCTCTCTTCCTCTACCTGCACCCCGCCGGGGTCGTGCCCATGGTCGGAGCCTCGGGGGCCATCTGCGGCGTCTGGGGCGTGGCCGCGCGGACCGGACCCGACGGCGGCCGCCTGCCGTTCCTTTCGGCCCGGGTCTGGCGCGAGGTCTGGGCCTTCACCCAGATGAACATCATCCTGTTCGGCATCCTCTTCGTCCTGGTCCGGATGAGCGGCGGCGTCGGAGGCCTGGCCTGGGAAGCCCACCTTGGCGGCTTCCTCTTCGGCCTGCTCCTCGGGCCCTGGCTGGCGCCGCAGCGCGACGAAGGGTGAGGCTCCCTACCGCGGCGCCCGCTTCGCCAGGATCCGCTGCAGCGTCCGCCGGTGCATGC
>CAZFQC010000367.1:0-2418 GCA_964520795.1 uncultured Brevundimonas sp. | reverse complement strand
GGTGCTGGTGAAATTCATGAAGCCCGGCGAAACCGCCGGCGCCCCCCGCGCCGTCACCGCCGGCGTCCCCGCCGGCCGCGCCATGCAGGCACCGGCACAGGCGGGGTAGGGGATCAGGGTCGGGCGGCGGTTCGCGCCGTCGCCTGCGCCTGTTCACCGAGCCAGCGGATCACGGTTCGCGCCGCTCGCCCGGTTTCTCCGCCGCTCCGGATCGCGGCCAGCGCCCCTCCGTCGGCGACGAACCCGAAAGGCGCGACCAGTCGCCCCGCGGCGATGTCTTCGGCCACGATTATCCAGGGCAGGACAGCGGCCCCCAGGCCCGCCGTCGCCGCATCCGCCACGAAATGAAGATGGGTCAGGGTCCGCGTCGGGCCGTCGGGCTCGGGCCGACCCGTCAGCCCCGACCACTCCGCCCAGCCGCCGGGTCTCGTACGGGCCACCAGACGCGGGGCGTCGCGGAGCTCGCGGGCTGCGAGCGCCGGAGTGCACACCAGTCCGATCCGGTTTTCCGTCAGCCGCACCACGCCGGACTCCTTCAACGCGGCACCGTCCAGATAGCGGACCATCAAATCGGCACCGCGCTGCCGGGTCGCCGTGGGCGCGAGGTCTGTCAGGTGCAGCGCGATGCCCGGGCAGTCCCGCTCGAACGCCGCCAGCCGCGGGATCAGCCATTTGACCGCCAGGCTCTGGTGGATCGCCAGATGAACCTCGGCGGAGTCGCGCGCCGCGCGCACCGCTTCGGTCAGGGTGTCAAAGCCGGCCCCCAGCCCCGCGCGCAAGGCCTCGCCCCGCAAGGTCAGGCGCAACTGGTGTTTCGGCCCGTCAAACAGCCGAACCCCCAGGGCCGCCTCCAGCGCCTTCACCTGTCGGCTGATCGCGCTGTGGGTGACGTTCAACTCCGCCGCCGCCCGGGTCGCGGACCCGGTTCGCCCCATCGCCTCGAAGGCCCGCAGCGCATTCAACGAGGGCAGGGCTGTTCGGGATGTGAGGTTTTCGAACATACGATGCTCGATATGTCGCTTTCGGGCAGGGCGCAATCCGGCGATTGCCGCGCATGTCCCTGCGCACCTGACTGATCGTCCCCGTCCTCGGCCTCGGCCAGGTCGTGGCCTTCGCCTCCAGCTACTACCTGCTGGGCGTCCTCGCCGATCCGATGGCGCAGTCGCTGCGGATCGAGCCATCCGTCCTGTTCACCGCCCTGTCGGCCGCCTTCCTGATCTCGGCGGTGCTATCGCCGGCGGCGGGGCGATGGATCGAACGCAGCGGCGGGCGTCGCGTACAGGCGTGGGCGCATCTCGCCTTCGCCGCCGCCCTTATGACGATGGCCCTGTCGCCTTCAGCCGTCGTCCTGATCGCGGGCGTCGCTGCTCTCGGGTTCGGTATGGCGATCGGCCTTTACGGCACGGCCTTCGCTATTCTGGTGGAGCTTCACGGCGCAGCGGCGCGCCGCCCGATCACCGCGGTCTCGCTGATCGGCGCGCTCGGTGGCGGTCTGGGTTGGCCGGTCAGCCGCCTGATCCTCGAGGCCTGGGACTGGCGCCTCGCCTGCGTCGTCTGGGCGCTGGCCCATCTGGCGCTGTGCCTTCCGCTCACTCTGGCGGTCCTGCCGCGACGGCGCGAGGCGTCCGGGATGGGAGCTGTCTCCGGGCCGATCCCCTGGGACAGGCCGATGGTGCAGATCGCCGCCGTCTTCGCAGGGGGCTGGATGGTCGCCACTGCCATGGGTGCGCATCTGCCGCGCCTTCTGGGCCAGTTGGGTCTCGGCGCAGGGCAGGCCGCCTGGGCCGCGGGCCTGATGGCTGCGAGCGCCATCGCCGCGCGTCTGTTCGACCTCATGGTCCTGCACCGGTTGCATCCGGTCGCTACGGTGCGGCTCGCCTGCCTGTTCCATCCGTTGGGTGCCGGCCTGGCGGCCTGGGGCGGGGTGCGTCTGGTGCCGCTGCTGGCCGTGGGCCAGGGTGCCGGGAACGGCCTGCTGTCCGTCGCGTCCGGAGTTCTGCCGCTGCATGTCTTCGGACCGGAGCGCTACGCGGCCCGGCAGGCATTGCTGCTGACGCCGGCGCGCTACCTGCAGGCCGTCGCTCCCGGTGCCTACGCCCTGGCCCTCGACGCTTCACCCGGCGTCGCCCTTGCCGTCTCCAGCATCGTCTGCCTCGCCATGTGCGTCATGACCGTCGGCCTGCGGCCTACCGGCCCGTAAACTTTGCCCCCCGCTTCTCCAGCGCCGCCGTCACCCCTTCCAGATGGTCGTCGCTCAGATGCGCCAGCGCCTGCATCGAGGCGGTCATCTCCAGGATCTGGTCGAAGGTCGCGTCGCGGCCCTGACGCAGCAGGGCCTTGGTCATGCGCAGGGCCTGGGGCGGGCGGGAGGCGACGTCCGTCGCAATCTCCATGGCCTCGTCCATCAACCGTTCGGGC
>CAZFQC010000366.1:0-2433 GCA_964520795.1 uncultured Brevundimonas sp. | reverse complement strand
CCGAACCGGTCCAGACCGCCCGCGCCCTGTTCGCCGCGGGTCGGGCGTTGATGGCCCCAGAGCTGGGGCGGCCCTACCGTCTGATCGGCATCGGCATGGGCGAGGTGGTGGACGCCCCGGAGTCCCACGCCCTGTTCGAGACCGCCGAGACGCGGGCGCTGAGAACAGAAACCGCCATCGACCGGCTCCGCGCCAAATTCGGGGCCAGGGCCGTGGTGGCCGGGCGGGCGCTGAAGGACTGACAGGCAACGGTCACTGCGTCACAGAACCATGATGACCCCGGCCGCTGCGCCGGTCATAAGCGCGACAGCCATATCGGAGTCCCCATGCGCCCCCATCGTCGTGACCTGATCGCCGGCTCGGCCGCCACCTTCGCCTTTTCCGGACTGGCCCGCAGTGTCGCGGCCCAGACGACGACGGCGGAAGAGACCTACGTCAATGAGGTCCATGGCTATGGCCCGCTGGTGCGTGACGCAAACCGCCTGCTAGACCTGCCGCAAGGCTTTTCCTACGAGGTCATCTCGCAGAGCGGCGACACCATGGACGACGGCCTGTTTGTCCCCGGCCAGCCTGACGGCATGGGCTGTTTCGCCCTCGACGGACCGCGGGTCGCCCTGGTTCGAAACCATGAACTGAAAGGGTCCAGCGGGCTGCATCGCAACCTCGGTCCGGGCGGATTTCATCAGGAGCGGATTGGCCTGCTGGACCCGGCCAAGGGCTACGACACCTACAAGGACGGACGGACCCTGCCCGGCGGGACGACCACCCTCATCTACGATCTGGAAACCCGAAAAACGGTTCGCCAGTTCCTGTCACTGGCCGGTACCAGCACAAACTGCTCGGGCGGCCACACCCCTTGGGGGAGCTGGCTGACCTGCGAAGAGACGCTCGAAACGGCGGCCGACGCCGACGTGACCAGGGCCCATGGCTGGGTCTTCGAAGTGCCGGCAAACGCCACCGGGCTGGTCGCTCCTGTGCCACTGAAAGCCATGGGTCGGTTCGATCATGAAGCGGTCTGCATCGATCCGCGCACCGGCATCGCTTATCTGACAGAAGACGACAACGCGGGCCTGTTCTACCGCTTCATCCCCACCACGCCTGGCAAGCTGTCCGAGGGCGGCCGGCTTCAGGCCATGGCCTTTGTCGACAAGCCGGCTGCCGACAGCCGCAACCAGGACGCCCGCGAATGGGCAGTCGGAGACTGGCGCAGCGTGACCTGGATTGACATGGAGGACGTCGAAAGTCCGGCCGGTGATCTGAGCACGCGCGGTCATGCCAAGGGCGCGACCCTGGTGGCGCGCGGGGAAGGCATCTTCTGGGGCGAAGGCGAGCTCTATCTGACGGCTACGTCCGGCGGCCCGATCCGTGCGGGACAGGTCATGCGCTACGTCCCGTCACCGGATGAGGGCGGGCGGCGCGAGTCCCGTCGACCCGGGCGTATCCAGCTGTTCGCCGAAAGCGCGGACAAGCGGGTGATGAACATGGTCGACAATCTGACGATCGCGCCCTGGGGCCACCTGATCCTGTGCGAGGACAACTATTCGTCGGACGTCCGCAATCACATCAAGGGCGTCACCCCCGAAGGCAAGGTCTATACGATCGGGCGCAATGTCTTCACCGGCAACTCTGAATTCGCCGGGGCCTGTTTCTCGCCCGACGGCTCGGTGATGTTCGTCAACATCATGTACCCCGGCATTACTTTCGCGATCAGAGGCCCCTGGTCCTCGGTCCGGACGTAAACAGCCGCGCCTGAGAGCGTCGCACCAGCCACAGGTTGACGGTCGCGGTCGCCAGCACCAGGGCCGCGCCGGCCTGATGCAGGGCACCCAGCCAGATCGGGGTGGCGTTCATCAGGGTGGCGATCCCCAGCAGGGCCTGCAGCCACAGGGCTGCGGCCACGGCAAAGGCCGCAGCCCCCAGCCCTTCGGCGAGCCGCCAGCGCCACGCCTGGACCGCATAGACCGTCCCGCCGATCAGCAGGCCATAGGCCCAGATCCGGTGATTGAACTGCACGAGGGCCTGGTCATGCAGGAAGGCCAGGCTGCCCTTGGTCCATGCCACCGGCGGCAGTACGGCCCCGTTCATCAGGGGCCAGTCGGTATAGACGAAGCCCGCCTTGGCCCCCGCGACCAGGCCGCCCAGCAGGCACTGGACGAAGACCGCGCCCAGCAGGACGGCCGCGCCGCGGCTCCAGCCCACAGGCGGCCGACTGTGCGATTCCCCGTTCCAGGCCTCCAGCCCGGTCCAGATCAGCCCCATGAAAATCACCAGGGCCAGCCCGAGATGCGTCGCCAGCCGTTCGGGCGCGACATCGACCCGCTCCGACAGACCGCTGGACACCATCCACCAGCCGATCAGCCCCTGCAGTCCGCCCAGCGCCAGCAGCACGGCGCAGCGCAGGATCAGCCGGCGCGGCATCGCTAGCCGCCCCAG
>CAZFQC010000365.1:0-2443 GCA_964520795.1 uncultured Brevundimonas sp. | reverse complement strand
GCTGGCCGTCGGGGGTGACGTTGATCATACAGGCGCCGGTGGCGGCGCCCGGCAGGACCGGCGTGTCGAAGGCGACGCCGGCGGCGCGGATGTCGTGGCTGAAGACCGTCCCCAGCACATCGTCGCCGACCTTGCCGATATAGGCCGCGCGACCGCCGAAGGAGCCGACGCCGGCGACGGTGTTGCCCGCCGAGCCGCCCGAGGCCTCCACGCCCGCAGCCATGGCGGCGTAGAGGGCGGCGCTCTGCTGGGCGTCGACCAGCTGCATCGAGCCGGGCGTCAGGCCCTGGGCCGTCAGGAAGGCGGGGTCGCAGGGGGCGAGGACGTCGACGATGGCGTTGCCGACGGCGCAGACGTCATAGGAAGGGGCTTGGGTCATGGGCGGGGCCATAGCGGGCGCGGGCCCGAATGGCCAGCCGTGACCGCTGTCTCTTTATGGAGAAACAAGGAAAGCCGTGTTGCGGAGCCGGCGCCTTTCTGGTCTGGAGCCGCCATGACCGAGATCGCCGTCCTGACCCCCGACGCCGCCGACCCCTCCTATGCCGGCCAGTGGCCCGGGGTGCTGGAGCATCTGGCCGAGGCCCTGGCGACGGCCGGGCTGACGGCGGTTCCGACGGCCTGGACGGACCATGTCGAGGACGCCTCGGGCCTGATCCGGTTTCCGCTGGTCCTGCCGCTGATCGCCTGGGGCTATCACCGCGATCATGTCCTCTGGATGCAGGCCTGCGCGACCTGGGAGGCGGCAGGGGTGCGGATGCTGAACCCGCCGTCAGTGCTGGGCTGGAATTCGGACAAATCCTATCTGGGCCGGCTGGCCGATCAGGGCGTGGCCATCCCCGAAACCGTCTGGGTCGAGGATCCGACCCAGGCCGATGCGGACGCCGCCTTCGACCGGTTCGGCGTCGACCAGATCGTGGTCAAGCCGCGCGTCTCGGGCGGGGCGTACAAGACGCTGCGGCTCACGCGCGGCGAGCGGCTGGAGGGCGCGCCGGAAGGGCCGGCGATGATCCAGCCCTGTCTGCCGTCGATCGGCACCGAGGGAGAAACCTCCCTGCTGTTCTTCGGCGGCCGGCTCAGCCACGTCGTCAACAAGCGGCCGATCCCCGGCGAATTCCGGGTCCAGGTCCAGTACGGCGGCGGCTATGTCGCCCTGCCGGAGCCGCCCGCAGGGGCGCTGGCGCTGGCGGAACAGACCCTGGCGGCCATCGGCGAGGACCTGCTCTACGCCCGTATCGACATGGCCCCCGACGCCGACGGCGGCTGGCTGCTGATGGAGGCGGAGCTGATCGAGCCGGACTTCTACCTGGCCTCGGCGCCGGAGGGCGGGACGCGGTTCGCGGCGGCGGTCAGGGCGCGGCTGTAACGCTGAACAGTTCGTTGTATGGTCCGCATATGGACCTCTACAGCCAGGCCATATCCGTCGGCGCGGCCACAGGATTGATCGCCATCTTGTGCCTCTGGCCGCTGCGTCGGGATCTTCGTGCGCTTCGACCGGAATGGTTGAGGCGCGGGATTCTCGGCTGGGCAGTCGGCTCCTGGTTCGATGTCGCCACGATCTACAATCGTCAGGTCTATCGGACGCGGGCCACCCGGTTCACGATCTGGTCGATCCGGTTGCTCGTGCTGTTGTCCGGCACTGCATTCTTGATCGCCAAAATCCTGTTCGATCGGCTTTAAACCCCCTCCCCCAACGCCGCCAGCCCGGCCCGCGACGGGCACAGGTCGCTGATCACGCACGATGAGCATTTCGGCTTCCGCGCCGTGCAGGTGTACCGCCCGTGCAGGATCAGCCAGTGGTGGGCCTTGGGGAGCCAGGCTTCGGGGACGACGCGGAACAGCTGGGCCTCGACCTTGTCGGGGGTGGCGGCGTTGGCCAGACCCAGCCGGTGGGAGACGCGGAAGACGTGGGTGTCGACCGCGATGGCGGCCTCGATTCCCAGCTCATTGAGCACCACGCTGGCGGTCTTGCGGCCGACGCCGGGCAGGGCCTGGAGGCCGGCGCGGTTCAGCGGCACCTCGCCGCCGTGCTGTTCCAGTACGATGCGGCTCAGGGCGATGACGTTCTTCGCCTTGTTCCGGTACAGGCCGATGGAGGCGATGAAGGGGACCAGCCCCGCCTCCCCCAGTTCCAGCATCTTCGCCGGCGTGTTGGCGACGGCGAACAGTTTGTCCGTGGCCTTGTTGACCGCCACGTCGGTGGCCTGGGCCGAGAGGGCGACGGCAACGACCAGCGTATAGGGGTTGGAGAAGCTGAGCTCGGTCTTCGGCTCGGGCATGACCCGCGCCAGCCGTTCGAAGATGGCCTCTACCCGGTCCTCATCGGGCGGCCAGCCCAGCACGGGGACCATGGTGCCCGTCATCACGGCGGGACGTTTTTGCGCGGGCTTAGGCGCGGCTTTGGAACGGGCCCTGGGCGGCTTCATATCCCCTCGTCGCCGGGGGC
>CAZFQC010000364.1:0-2460 GCA_964520795.1 uncultured Brevundimonas sp. | reverse complement strand
GCATCTGACTTTTAATCAGAGGGTCCTCGGTTCGAGCCCGAGAGGACGTACCATCACACTTCGGAAAACATCAGAAAACTCGGCCTGTTGCCGCTCACTCCAGGAGCGAAAAAATCGCTGTGGGTATCGGTCTGGATAACATTGGCGAGTAAGGGCTCCAGGTCGGTCCAGTGCCGCGCTTGCCGATCTAGCCCCTGGGTCGCATGTTTATGTTTCTAGGATTGCTGCTGGAGGTTTTCCGGCGGCGGCTGGGGATCGCACTTTGAGCAGTCCAGGTATCTTGGCGCTATGGGCTGCAACAGCTTCGGTTGGTAAACAGCCCGCCATGGCCATTGATTCAGTTTTGGTGCCGGCCCATCGGCGCTGCCACGTGTGGTCTGAGATGGCCGGCCTGGAGCGGTTAATGGATCGCGCCTTGATGCAATCGAGGCTGAATTGACGGGTGCCCTGACCGTTGTTCGCGCATCACCGGATCTTTTTGTGCGCGGCCCCTTCTCTCAGACCCAGGACATCGTGGAGCGGTTCGGGGCCGGTATTGCGCCGAGCATCAACCAGTCCGGAGTCTGCGAACCTGGATTTTCGCGTCTGATCCCTGTCGAAACCAAAGACTCTGGGACCGTGGACGCTTACCACGCCTCGACTGACTTTCTCGGCAACAGTGGTGACGACGCCTCGCCCGTCTGGATCAATGGACTGGCGCTGGGCGGCAACCACGGCATGACGGCCTGGAGCATCACGGCCCCGGCGCACGGCAAGGCGAACGTCGAGGTGGGCTCCCGCTGGTTGGACACGGCCTCAAAGGTCTGGGTCATCGCCCGCATCCCCGATTTGAACACACTGGTCATTGTCCCGGTGCTGGGCGGCACGGCGACGGCTTGGTCCCGCGACATGACCCTGACGGGCTCGACCCTGACCCATTCGGCCGGTGCGACGAATACCGGCGCGATCACCCATTCCTCACCCGTTTCGGACCAGCTTTATCCTTGGGTCCAGAACCACGCCTACGACATCTGTCTGGACGGCAAGACGGAGGTCACGGCAGACGGAACCTATACCGCCGACTATGTGCAGGTGAATGAGCAGTACGGCATCCCGAACGCGAAGAGCGTGATCGAGGATCTGATCGCGCGAGTCGGGTCATCGTCGGAGCCGCAATACAATCGCACCAGCATCCAGACGCAGGCCGAGGTCGACATCACCTATGGCTTCCGCCCCGGGGAGCTGATGAAGGTCGATTATCAGGTGCGGGCGGTGCAGGCGTGGAGCGGCGCTTCGGTCCAGGGGCTTCAGGCCAGCGCGCGTTACCGCGATGGGACCGACAAACTGACGCTACTGATTCCCGAGACGGGTATAGAAGCGACGACGGGGCTGGACTTCTCGACGCCGCAGGACATCACCTCGGACAAGTCCATCGTTGAGTTCACGCCAGCCGCCTGGTTGGACCCGGACAAGCCGCCGGCGCGGGTGGTGCAGATCGTCACCACATCGGGAGACACGCCGAAGACCGGATTCTTGATGGGCTATTCGCCCCGCCATGGCGGCGGAGTCGCCGAAACCCGCGCACCGCTTGTGGCCTTTGCAATCCAGATCAGTGACACCAAGAAGATGTATCCCCGCGCCATTCAGGGCGGCTCGGTTGCGGCCGGGCAGGTGATCAGCCTCTCCGCCTATCGCGGCAGCTTCGACGCGTCGGCTTCGGGCTGCACAGTCAATGGCGTTTATACGGACGGAGACAAGAAGGTCTGGGTCCTGGACGTTCACGAGACCCTGAGCGGCCAATGGATCGCCCTGCCGGTTTGGCTGCGGACCCGACTAGTCGGCATGCGGCTGACGGTGTTCGACAAGTCGTCATCGGCCGCGCTTCACTCTGCCTCCGTCGATGCCCGTGGTGCGCAGATCTCTATTAGCGGCGGCAAGGGCTGGCTGATCCTGGAAGTGGGCTAATCACTCGGCCGACCTTAGGGTTCTGAACGGGATGCGTAACCGGTTACCCCGGGTAACGAATGGTTGCACATACCCGCGGAAGCCGCCCGACGTAGAGGGACGCAGAATTGACGAAATACAAGGGATAGCGGCTGCTTGCGGATGGTACTGAATAGGCCCGAGATAGCCCTTAATCAGAGGGTCCTCGGTTCGAGCCCGAGAGGACGTACCATCTCCCTTTTGCGGCGAAATGGCCGGTCAGGCCGCCGATCCGGGGCGACGACGCTTCCGGTCCGCGCCACTCCGTGATTGAAGGAGGGATGCGCGTCGCCGGTCTTTTCCTCGCCCTCTGTGTTCCCCTGTCGGCCTGCGGTGCCGTTGCGGGCGGGGCGCAGCAGTTCGGAGCCGGTCTGGGCGCGGCGGCGACCGCGCCGCTGGACGATTTCAATCTGCGCCGTGAATACATCCCGACCGTTCTGCTGCAGGCCGAGGCCAATCCCTATGACCTGCGCAATCTCAACCAGTGCGCCACCATCG
>CAZFQC010000363.1:0-2466 GCA_964520795.1 uncultured Brevundimonas sp. | reverse complement strand
GGTGAGTCTCCGGTCGGCCAGCAGCTTTTCGAACCGGGCCATCTGTATACGGACGATCCCGGCCATCTGGTCGCGGCCGAGGCGGCGGAAGAGGATGATCTCGTCGATGCGGTTGAGGAATTCGGGGCGGAAATGGCCGCGGACCTGTTCCATGACGTAAGGCCGCACGCTCTCCACGTCGTCGCCCTCGCCCTGGTTGGCCAGCGCCTCTGACCCGAGGTTGGAGGTCATTATGATCAGGGTGTTCCTGAAGTCTACAACGCGGCCCTGGCCGTCGGTCAGGCGGCCGTCGTCGAGCACCTGGAGCAGGACGTTGAAGACGTCGGGGTGGGCCTTTTCGACCTCGTCGAACAGGACGACCTGATAGGGGCGGCGGCGCACGGCCTCGGTCAGGGCGCCGCCCTCGTCATAGCCGACGTATCCGGGCGGGGCGCCGATCAGGCGGGAGACGCTGTGCTTCTCCATGTATTCGGACATGTCCATGCGGGTGATGGCGGCCTCGTCGTCGAACAGGAAGGCGGCCAGCGCCTTGGTCAGCTCGGTCTTGCCGACGCCCGTGGGGCCGAGGAAGAGGAAGCTGCCCAGCGGGCGGTTGGGGTCGTTGAGGCCGGCACGGGCGCGGCGCACGGCGTCGGCAACGGCCTCGAGGGCCTCGTCCTGGCCGACGACGCGGGCGCGCAGGGCGTCCTCCATCGACAGCAGCTTCTCGCGCTCGCCCTCCAGCATCTTGTCGACGGGGACGCCGGTCCAGCGGGAGACGACCTGGGCGATCTGTTCGGCGTCGACGACCTCGGGGGTCAGGGGGCCGGTCTTGTCGGCCTCTGCGGCCTCGGCGTCGGCGAGCTGTTTCTCGATCTGGGGGATCTGGCCGTAGGCAATCTCTGACGCGCGGCCCAGGTCGCCGGCGCGCTGGACGGCGATCAGTTCGGCGCGCAGGCGGTCGAGGGTTTCGCGCAGCTGGGCGCCCTGCCCCACCTTTTCCTTCTCGGACTTCCAGCGGCCGGTCAGGTCGTCGGACTGGCCCTCGAGGTCGGCGATCTCGTCTTCCAGTTTTTCGAGGCGGGCGACCGAGGCCTTGTCGGTCTCCTTCTTCAGGGCCTCGCGCTCGATCTTGAGCTGGACCAGACGGCGGTCGATCTCGTCCAGGGCCTCGGGCTTGGAATCGACGGCCATGCGGACGCGGCTGCCGGCCTCGTCGATCAGGTCGATGGCCTTGTCGGGCAGGAAGCGGTCGGTGATGTAGCGGTGGCTGAGGGTGGCGGCGGCGACGATGGCGCTGTCGGAGATGCGCACCCCGTGGTGGACCTCATACTTCTCCTTGATCCCGCGCAGGATGGAGACGGTGTCCTCGACGCTGGGCTCCTCGATGAAGACGGGCTGGAAGCGGCGGGCGAGGGCGGCGTCCTTCTCGACGTGTTTGCGGTATTCATCGAGGGTGGTGGCGCCGACGCAGTGCAGCTCGCCGCGCGCGAGGGCGGGCTTGAGCAGGTTGGACGCGTCCATGGCGCCGTCGCCCTTTCCGGCGCCGACCAGGGTGTGCATCTCGTCGATGAACAGGATGATGCCGCCCTCGGCCGCGGTGACCTCGGCCAGCACGGCCTTGAGCCGCTCCTCGAACTCGCCGCGATATTTGGCGCCGGCGATCAGGGAGCCCATGTCGAGGGCCATGACGGTCTTGTCGCGCAGGCTTTCGGGCACGTCGCCGTTGACGATGCGCAGGGCCAGGCCTTCGACGATGGCGGTCTTGCCGACGCCGGGCTCGCCGATCAGGACGGGGTTGTTCTTGGTGCGGCGGGCGAGGACCTGGATGGTGCGACGGATTTCCTCGTCGCGGCCGATGACCGGGTCGATCTTGCCGTCGCGGGCGGCCAGGGTCAGGTCGCGGGCATAGCGTTTGAGGGCGTCGTAGGCGTCTTCGGCGCCGGCGCTGTCGGCCGTCTTGCCCTTGCGGACCTCGGCGATGGCGGCGTCGAGGGCGGCGGGGGTGGCACCCACGGATTTCAGGACCTCGGCGGCCACGCCGCCCTCACGCGCGATGGCGCTGAGCAGGCGTTCGGTGGTGACGAAGGCGTCGCCGGCCTTTTTCGAGGCGTCCTCGGCGCTGGAGAAGACGCGGGCGGTGTCGCCGTCGAGATAGATCTGGCCGTTGCCGCCGGTGACCTGGGCGCGCTTCTTCAGCGCCGTCTCGGTCGCGGCCTCGGCTTTCGCGGGGTCGCCGCCGGCGGCGGTGATCAGGTTGCGGGCGAGGCCGTCGCGCTCCTCCAGCAGCACCTTGAGCAGGTGTTCGGGGGCGAACTGCTGGTGCCGGCGGGCGAGGGCCAGCGACTGGGCGGACTGGACGGCCTGTTTGGCGCGGTCGGAGTAGAGGTCGAGGTTCAATGTGGTCCCCTGTGTCAGGCGGAATCCGCCGACGCGCCCTCTGATGCAAGCAACGCGCCGTGCGGCTGCAGCTCAGGTGGGTGTGAC
>CAZFQC010000362.1:0-2476 GCA_964520795.1 uncultured Brevundimonas sp. | reverse complement strand
ATATAGAGGCCGTAGTGGGTGATGTTGGTGGCCAGCAGGGCCCCGTTGCGGTCGACCATGTCGGCGCGGACCACGGCATTGGGATGGGAGGCCGCCCCGGGGCCCGCTCCGGCGGTCAACAAGGCCGCGTGCACGGCGCCGAGCGTCAGGCAGACGAAGACCGCCGAAAACACCGACAGGATGACGAAGATGCGGACCCGGGTGTCCTCCTCGGGGCGGGCGTCGGCATGGGCCCGGCCGAAGGCGTGCTCGACCCACCACATGGCTTCGGACAGCCAGCGCCAGGACGGCGTGAACCGGCGCACGCCCCAGGACGGGGCCGGGCGCGGGCCGGCATGGGGGTCGTGGGCGCTCATCGCTCGACCTCCGCGGCGGGAACGGCGGGCGCTTCGGGCGCTTCGGCCGGGGTCGGGGCGATGACCACCGGGCGCGGCTCGGGTATTGGCGCGAGGTTCCGCAGGTTCCCGGCCTTCGCCTGGCGGTGGACATCCACCGGACCCAGGCCGGCGCCACGCGACAGGGCTTCCAGTCGATTGGGCTGCTCCAGCCGGGCGACCTCGGCGCGGAGCAGACGCACCCGCTGGCCGTTGTCGCTGATCTGGCGCTCCAGATCGGAGATGCGCGCGCCCTCACGCGCCGCGGCGGCCTTGGCCAGATAGACCGAGAAAACCATGGCCGCGACCAGCAGCACGCCGATGATCTCGATCCAGCGGATGCCGCGGATCTTCCAGGCGAACAGGCGATTGAGGGTGGCGACGGCCGTATTCATGCGGCGAGCCTCCCCCCGAACGCACCCCAGGGCGCGGCGTCGGTCCGGACCGCGGCCCGGAGCTTGGCCGAGCGGGCGCGGGGATTGTCGGCGCGTTCCGCATCGCCGGCCTCGCGCGCGCCCTTGAACGACAGGGTGAAGCTGGGCTTGCGGGTCTCGATCGCAACCGGGGCGTGACGCGAGCCGCCGGGGGCGTTGCCGGTCCGCTCGGTCAGGAAGGCCTTGACGATCCGGTCCTCCAGCGAATGGAAGGTGACCACCGCCAGCCGGCCGCCGGGCGACAGGGCGACCTCGGCGGCTTCCAGTCCCTGACGCAGCTGGCCCAGCTCGTCGTTCACCGCGATGCGCAGGGCCTGGAACACGCGGGTCGCCGGATGGATCGGCGCGCCGCGACGGCCGCCCAGCGCTTTCTCGACCACGGCGGCCAGATCGAGCGTGCGTTCGAACGGCTTTTCGACCCGGCGCCGCAGGATGGCGGTGGCGACGCGGCCCGACTGGCGCTCGTCGCCATACAGTTTGAAGATGTGGGCCATGGGCCCGTGGTCCCAGGTGTTGACGATGTCGGCGGCGGTTTCGCCCTCATCGCCCATCCGCATGTCCAGCGGCCCGTCGCGCATGAAGGAAAAGCCGCGCTCGGCCTGGTCCAGCTGCATCGACGAGACGCCGATATCGAACACCACCCCGTCCAGGCGCGCCTCGCCGCTGTCGGCGAAGGCTTCGGCCAGGCCCGAGAAGGGTGTGCGGACCAGCCGGAATTGGCCGGGATAGTCGTTGGCCACCGCATCGGCATACGGCTGGACCGTCGGATCGCGGTCCAGGGCGATCACTGTCGCACCGGTCGCCAGAATGGCGCGGGTATAGCCGCCGGCCCCGAAGGTGGCGTCAATGATCACATCGCCGGCCCGGGGGGCCAGGGCCTCGATCACTTCGGCCAGCAGGACGGGGGCGTGGGGCGCGGTCATCCGGCCTCCCCGTTCATGACCTGCCGGGCCAGGGCGCGGCGGGCGTCCCGGCGGGCGTTCCAGCGCGCGCGATCCCAGATCTGGAATCGCGGCCCGAGGCCGACGATGACCACATCCTCGCCCAGGCCGGCGTCCTGGCACAGGCTTTCGGGCAGGGTGATGCGGCCGCCGCCGTCGTACGACAGGGGGCGCTGACCGGCGTAGAAGGTCTCTTCCAGGGCGGTGCGCTTGTCGCTGCCAAACGGCAGGGCCTCGATGCGGGACACGTATTCGGCCATCAGCCGGTCGCCGCCGGCCTCGAGGCAATCATCCGCCAGGGCGAAGAAGCAGAAGACGCCGTGCTCGGCACCATTGTCGGCGGTGCGGAACTCCTGCGGGATCAGCAGGCGTCGCTTCCCGTCCAACTGTTTCTCGTAGGTCGAGAGAAACACGCCCTGCCCCAAACTCGGATCCTTGGATCCGCCCCTCTGATCCCCGTGAACATCCACGCGGCGCAAACCAACCCCGCGCCAGACCTCTGGGATAGCATGGGATCAAATGGGTCTCAATGGGATTAGTTGACGCCGGTTAACCTCAATTGCGGCCGACTACGCTGTATAGATGGGAACATAGGCAGAACATCCCCAGTATTGACAGCCTGTGGACCAATCCTGCGCCGCATTGCGGGCCAAGGGGTTAACGGGAAACGGGATGGGTGGTGCCCGGCTTGAGCGGAGGGCCGCTGGCCCGCGCTCAAGCAGCGAGC
>CAZFQC010000361.1:0-2480 GCA_964520795.1 uncultured Brevundimonas sp. | reverse complement strand
TGGCGCTGCTGATGGTGGTCTACACCTTCAACTTCATCGACCGGCAGATCCTCGCCATCCTGCTGCCCTACATCAAGGCCGAGCTGCACTTCACCGACAGCCAGCTGGGCCTGTTGGGCGGACCGGCCTTCGCCGTCGTCTATTCGACCCTGGCCATCCCCATCGCCTGGCTGGCCGACCGCGTCAGCCGGGTCTCCATCGTCGGCGTGTCGCTCGCGGTGTGGAGCGCCTTCACCGCCCTGTGCGGATTCGCGACCGGATTCTGGACGCTGTTCGGGGCCCGTATGGGCGTCGGTGTCGGTGAGGCGGGCGGCGTCGCCCCCTCCTACTCGCTGGTGGCGGACTATTTCCCCAAATCGCAGCGCGCGCGGGCGCTGGCCTTCTATTCCTTCGGCGTGCCGATCGGCACGGCCCTGGGCTATCTGTTCGGCGGCCTGCTGGCCGAACACATCAACTGGCGCATCGCCTTCATGATCGTCGGCGGCGTCGGCGTCCTGCTGTTCCCGCTGCTGAAATTCACCGTCAAGGATCCGGTCCGCGGCGGCTTCGACCGGGCCGAGCCGGTCGCGGGCGCGGCCGAGATCGAGCATGTTCCGACCAGGGCCGCCGGCTTCGGCGAGGTCTGGGGCGTCCTGCTGAAGAAGCCCAGCTTCTGGTTCCTCGCCTTCGGGGCCGCCTGTTCGTCGGTCTATGGCTACGGGGCCGCCTTCTGGCTGCCCAGCTTCTTCCAGCGCTCCATGGGCATGGAGGGAGTCGACCGGGCGCTCTACATCGCCGGCATCGCCTTCATCGGCGGCACGGCGGGCATCTGGCTCGGCGGCTGGCTGGCAGACAAGCTGGGCAAGGGCGTCAAGAAGGCGGCCTATCCCCTGGTGCCGGCGGTCGGCTTCATCATCGCCGTGCCGATGTTCTGGCTGGCCATGAATGTGCCGGACCGGTCGTTCGACATCCTCGGCTTCGCTGTGGCCGGCAAATGGGTGGCCTTCGTCCTCTTCCTGGTGCCCCAGGCGCTCAGCCTCGCCTGGCTCGGGCCGGTGGTTACCTCGGTGCAGCACCTGGTCCCGGCGCATATGCGCTCGACCGCCTCGGCCAGCTTCCTGCTGATCAACAACCTCGTTGGCATCGGTCTGGGGATCTATCTGCTCGGTGCCGTGTCCGACTATCTGACGCCGCGCTTCGGCGAGGAGGCGCTGCGCTATTCGCTGTACGTCGGACAGTGGTTCTACGCCCTGGCGGCCATCCTTCTGATCATCTCGGCGCGAAGCCTGAAGAAGGACTGGGTGGATTGATCATGGCGTGACGGTTGCGCCTGCGAAGGCGCAGCCCGTATAAGCGCCGCAACTCCTCCCAGCAGTCCGGCGGCGCCTCTCCATGAACATCCACGAATACCAGGCCAAACAGGTCCTGAAGGGCTTTGGCGCACCGGTCGCCGAGGGCGTCGCCATCACCTCGGCCGACCAGGCCGAGGCGGCCGCGAAGCAACTGCCCGGCCCGCTGTATGTGGTGAAGTCGCAGATTCACGCCGGCGGCCGCGGCAAGGGCAAGTTCAAGGAACTGCCGGCTGACGCCAAGGGCGGCGTCCGCCTGGCCTTCTCGATCGAGGACGTGGTCAGGAACGCGAAGGAGATGCTGGGCAATACCCTCGTCACCGCCCAGACCGGCCCGGCCGGCAAACAGGTCAACCGCCTCTATATCGAGGACGGTGCCGACATCGACCGCGAACTCTATTGCTCGCTGCTGGTCGACCGTTCGACCGGCCGCGTGTCCTTCGTCGTCTCGACCGAGGGCGGCATGGACATCGAGGCGGTCGCCCATGACACGCCAGAGAAGATCCTGACCATCGACATCGACCCGGAAGCCGGCGTGACCCCCGCCAATGTCGCCGAGATCAACGGCGCCTACGGCCTGACCGGCGCGGCGGCCAGGGACGGCGAGAGCCTGTTCCCGATCCTCTACAAAGCCTTCGTCGAGAAGGACATGGCGATGCTGGAGGTCAATCCCCTCATCGTCATGAAGGACGGTCATCTGCGGGTGCTGGACGCCAAGGTCAGCTTCGACGGCAACGCCCTGTTCCGCCACGAGGACATGAAGGCGCTGCGCGACGAGACCGAGGAAGACGCCAAGGAGATCGAGGCCTCGGAATGGGACCTCGCCTATGTCGCCCTCGACGGCAACATCGGCTGCATGGTCAACGGCGCCGGCCTGGCCATGGCGACCATGGACATCATCAAACTGTACGGCAAAGAGCCGGCCAACTTCTGCGACGTCGGCGGCGGCGCTTCCAAGGAGAAGGTCGCGGCGGCCTTCAAGATCATCACCGCTGACCCGGCCGTCCAGGGCATTCTGGTCAACATCTTCGGCGGCATCATGCGCTGCGACGTCATCGCCGAGGGCGTGGTCGCCGCGGTGAAGGAAGTGGGCCTGAAGGTGCCGCTGGTCGTCCGCCTCGAAGGCACCAATGTCGTCGAAGGCAAGCGCAT
>CAZFQC010000360.1:0-2491 GCA_964520795.1 uncultured Brevundimonas sp. | reverse complement strand
TCCTGGAAGGCCTCGTCGAGGCGACTGAGTTCGAAGGCGGCCTCACCGTCGATCGCGCCGCGCTGCAGCGCAAGGGCGAGAACGGCTGACCCCAGCAGGGGCGTGGCCATGGCCAGGCCGGTCAGTGCGAAGTCGTCCAGCCGCAGGGCCAGTTCGGCGACGCGGGCGATAGCGGCGGGGTCCTGCTGTCGGTGGACGATGCCCTCGGCGGGTTCCAGCACGACGCCGAGCTCCAGCGCGGCCCAGTCGCGCCAGGGCGTCCAGGCGCGCGCCTGCTCCACAGCCAGCGAGGTCGGATGCTCCGCCAGATAGCAGAGCAGGTCTGTCCCGGCGAAGGCAGCGATCTCTTCGGCCACGGCCTCGCGAACCTGGCTGACCCGGTCGATGGCGGTGGAGGCCAGGCGCGTGGCCGGCATGGTACCGGGGTCGATAAACTCGCCCTGGGCGGCCCATTCCTCCGCCGCCAGCCGCGCGGCGGCCTCTGTCGGCAGGCGCAGGGGCGCATGGGCCGGCGTCTTCGGCGTGCGGCCGTCGAGGGTGACGGCCCAAAACGTCCCTTGGTCCCCCTGCCCCTCCACGACATCCACGCCCTTCCAGAAGCGCTTCAGCCGCTCCTCGGATTCGCGGAAGCCCTTGCGGGCCGCGACATTGGGATCGAGGGGCGGGATATGGCTCATGCGGGGTCTCGGGCGGCGCGGGTCAGGCTGCACGTGTGTGGGCGGCGAAGCCGTCCAGTACCACGGTCAGCTCGGCGAACGATCCGGCCACATGCCGCGCGCCCGCCGCCCGCTGTTCCTCGACCGTGTGAAATCCCCAGGCGACGCCGAGCGGCAGGACCCCGGCGTTGATCGCCATCTCGATATCGTGGGCGGTGTCGCCGATCATGATGGTGGTGGCCGGACAGGCGTCGCAGGCGGCCATGGCGGCGTGCAGCATGGCCGGATCGGGCTTGCCGGGCCCGTCCTCGGCGCAGTGGGACGAGAGGAACAGATCAGCCCAGCCCTCGCGCGCCAGATTGCGGGCCACGCCCCGCCGGTTCTGACCCGTCGCCAGCGCCAGCCGCCAGCCGTCACGGTGCAGACGGCGCACGGTCTCCATGGCCCCCGGATAGAGCGGCTCCTCGTGGCCCTCGGCGTACATGCGGTTGAAGCTGGCGCGGAAGCCGGCGACGAACCGGGCCAGATCGGCGGGGCCGAGATCGGGCTCCAGCACCGCCATGGCGTGCTCCAGCGACAGGCCGACGATCTGGCGGACGCGGTCATAGTCGGGCTCGGGCAGACCGATGTCGCGCGCGGCCTCGCAGGCGGCGCGGTGGATCGAGGCGCGGCTGTCGACGAGGGTTCCGTCGATGTCGAAGACGGCGAGGGGTCGGCTCATCGCTGGCGGCGCACCCCTTCGAACGGATCGCTCTCGTCGCCCTCGGATTCCTCGAAGCCAAAATGGGCCATGCCGGACTTCATCTCGGGGCTCAGCGGTGCCGTCACCTTGAGCATGCCGCCGCGCGGATGCTCCAGCTCGATGCTGCGGGCGTGGAGCTGCAGTTTCAGTGGGCCGGAGAGCTCTTTCGATTTCTCGTCCCCGTATTTGGGATCGCCGAGGATCGGGTGGCCGATGCCGGCCATGTGGGCGCGCAGCTGGTGGGTCCGGCCGGTGAAGGGGCGAAGCGCCATCCAGCTGGCCCGGTGCGCCGCCCGGCTGATGGTGGCGAAGGCGGTCTCGGCCGGCTCGGCGCGCGGGTCCTTGCGGTCGGCCGGGCGCATCATCTCGAAGTCGTTGATGCCGGTCTTCTTCAGCGGCATGTCGATCTGGCCGGCGGCGGGCTTGGGATTGCCGATGACGATGGCCCAGTAGGTCTTCTTGGCCTGACGCCGAGCGAAGGCACCCGCCAGCCGCTTGGCCGCCTCGGGGCCCTTGCCGAGCAGCAGGACGCCCGAGGTGTCGCGGTCGAGGCGGTGGACCAGACGCGGGCGGTCCATCCCCTCCCCCCAGGCCGACAACAGCCGGTCGACGTGGCGGCTGGTCTTGGTGCCGCCCTGCACGGCCAGGCCGTGGGGCTTGTTGATGGCGATGACCATGTCGTCCTCGTAGAGCACGAGAGACTTGGCGAACTTTATATCCTGTGGGGACAGGGTGTGGACGTCGCCGGCCTGTCGCGAGGTGTCGTCGGGGATCGGCGGGACGCGCACGGCGGCGCCGGCGGTCAGCCGGCCTTCGGGCTTGATGCGGGCGCCGTCGACGCGGATCTGGCCGCTGCGGGCCATCTTCTGCACCTGGATGTTGGACAGGTGCGGCCAGCGCCGGCGGAACCAGCGGTCCAGCCGGATGCCGTCCTCGGCCTCGGCGACATAGATGGTGAGCACTTCACGCTTGGGCGCGTCGGGCGCGTCCTGGATGGGTTCATCAGTCAAAGGGCGGCTCCGAAGGCGCGGCGGGCGACCATCAGGCCGATAAACAGGGCGGCAATCGACAGGACCACCGAGGCGGCGACATA
>CAZFQC010000359.1:0-2510 GCA_964520795.1 uncultured Brevundimonas sp. | reverse complement strand
ATGGCCGGGCCGAAGGTGTCGGGCGAGGTGGTGTAGATGCGGCCGCGGCGCGGGCTTTCGGCGATGGTGACGCCGATGGCGCGCCCCTGACGGTCCAGCACCGGCGCGCCCGAAAGGCCGGCAAGGGTGCCGCCCAGGCCGTCGGTGCGGCCGACCTCGGCCCAGGCGAGGACGGGCTCGTCGCGCTGGCCGCGACCGCGAATCCTGAGAGTCTCGCGGCCCAGCAGCCGGGAGGCAACCTCGCCGGCCCGCGCCTGGGGATAGCCGGGATGGAAGCCGCGCTGGCCCTCACGCAGGCCCTGGGCGGCCTGGACCGGTATGGCGTCCGGTCCGCCCCGGGTCAGCAGGACGGCGATGTCCGCGCGGGGTGCCAGACGAACGTCGGCCGCAATGGCGCGGCCACCACCGACCATAATGGCCGGACGCCGGCAACCCTCGACCACATGGCGGGCCGTGACCCAGTATCCGGCCTGCGAGATTGAGAAGGCCGTGCCCGAACTCGGCTGGAAGGGAATGTCCGGCGCATTGACCGTAACGGCAGGATCGAACGGCGTGATGGGCCCGAGCAGGGCACCCTCGATCTCGTCCGGCGCAGGCGGCGCGGGCGGCGCATCGGCGTTTTCCCGCAGACGAAGCGACCAGATGACGAGGGCGGCAACGACCAGCGAATAGACGAGCCAGTCGGGCGGTCTGGAGAACCCCACGGCCTCAGCCCGTCAGGGCGGCGGCAAGGATCAGGGCCGTCGACAGTTTGGCGCCGACCAGCAGGACGGCGGCGGCGATCTCGCCCTCGCGGATGCGCTGGGGCAGGCCGGTGAGCAGCATGTCGACGATGCGGAAGGCCAGAAGCTGCAGCACCACGGTGGCGACGCCCCACAGGGCGATATCCTTGAGCGAGGTCGAGACGCTGAGGCTGAGGGCCAGCGGGATGGCCAGGCCGACCAGAACGCCGGAGAAGGCCACGGCGGCGGCGGCATTGCCCTCGCGGATCAGGGCGATCTCCTTCCACGGCGTGAACAGGGCGTAGAGGATCGCCCCGGCGACCAGCAGGGCGAGCGTTACGCCGAGGTGCGCCAGGGTGGTCGGAAAGCCGGTCGCAAACGCCTGGACCTCGGCGCTTTCGAGCAGGGTGGTGAGGGACGAGGAGTCCATGATTGTCCGTTGTCAGTGCCCCCTGACGATTGCCCGGTTTTCGCCTCATTCCGCAAGGGGGGCGGGGACACAGTTGGTGAAGAAGTGTGTCGGGGGAGGTGGTTGGTGGTTGGTGGGTAAAACCGCCCGCACCGGTCGTTGCCGTCCGGGTGCCGGCGCGACCCGAGCCAGTCACCAATCACCAACCACCAATCACCCGCTCAGGCCGCCTCGATGGAGCTCTCCGCGGCCGCCGCCTTGCGCACGGCCGAGGCCCGGAGCTTCTCGCTCTCCGACTTGAGCTGGCCGCAGGCGGCGAGGATGTCGCGGCCGCGGGGGGTGCGGATGGGCGAGGCGTAGCCGGCCTTGTTGAGGATGGCCGCGAACCGCTCGATCGTCTTCCAGTCCGAACACTCATAGTCCGTGCCGGGCCAGGGGTTGAACGGGATCAGGTTGACCTTGGCCGGGATGCCCTCGATCAGTTTGAGCAGGGCGCGGGCCTCGTCGGGGCTGTCGTTGACGCCCTTCAGCATGACGTATTCGAAGGTCACCCGGCGGGCGTTGGACAGGCCCGGATAGGCGCGGATGCCGGCCATCAGCTGGGCCAGGTCGTATTTCTTGTTCAGCGGTACGAGGACATCGCGCAGGGCGTCGTTGGTGGCGTGCAGGCTGATCGCCAGCATGGCCTGGGTGCGGGTTCCCAGCGCATCCAGCTGGGGCACGACGCCGGAGGTCGAGACGGTGATCCGGCGGCGCGACAGGGCGATGCCCTCATTGTCGCTGATGATGTCGATGGCGTCGGCGACGTGGTCCAGATTGTAGAGCGGCTCGCCCATGCCCATGAAGACGATGTTGGACAGGCGGCGGTCTTCCTTGGGCGACGGCCATTCCTCGAGGTCGTCGCGGGCGACCTGGACCTGGGCCACGATCTCGGCGGCGGTCAGGTTGCGGACCAGCTTCTGGGTGCCGGTGTGGCAGAAGGTGCAGTTCAGGGTGCAGCCGACCTGGGAGGACACGCACAGGGCACCGGCGCGGCCGACGTCGGGGATGTAGACGGTCTCGATCTCGATGCCCGGGGCCGTGCGGATCAGCCATTTGCGGGTGCCGTCCTTCGACACCTGCCGCTCGACGATCTCGGGGCGGGCGAGGGTGAAGGCGGCGGCCAGTTTCGCCTGCACGTCCTTGCCGATGTTGGTCATCAGGGCGAAGTCGGTGACGCCGTAGTGGTGGATCCAGCCCCAGACCTGCGAGGCGCGCATCTTCGCCTTTTCCGGCGGGCAGATGTCGGCGTCGATCAGCGCCTGACGCAGCCCTGCGCGCGTCAGACCTGAGAGGTTGACGGGGGCTGCCGGCTTTGCGGCTGCAGACGTGCGCGAAAG
>CAZFQC010000358.1:0-2511 GCA_964520795.1 uncultured Brevundimonas sp. | reverse complement strand
GCCAAGCTGACGACCCTGTCGAAGGAACAGGCCGACTATATCTCGGTCCCGACCAGCGGCCCGTTCAAGCCGGATCACTACCGCTACTAGGCCGCGGCCTGTTAGCCTCGCCCGGCATGGCCCGGGGGAGAGAATGATCGCGATCGGGAGGCTCCGGCTGTCCATTCTGGCCGTGCTCGCCGCCGTTCTGGCGTCGGTCGCGCCGGCTTGGGCGGGCGTGGTCCAGCGCAGCACCGGTCTGTGGCCTGACGGCCAGGTTCGCTACAGCTTCGGTCCCGGCGTCAGCGCCGCGGACCAGGCGGCTGTAAGGCAGGCCATGCAGTCCTGGACCGCGGCCGGGGCCCCGGTCCGGTTCGTGGCCGCGACTTCCGGCCCCCGGTTGATCATCCTGCGCCACCGGTCCGACGACGGTGCCAACCGCTGCCGCGCGACCGTCGGACGCGGGGCCGTCGACCGGCCGGCACCTCGCGGTGCCTTCGAGCGCCCGACCGGGACCGGCGCGGCGCCGGTCGCCCGCAGCTTCCTGATCCTGAGCGGCCCCTGCCGCCACCGGGTGCTGGTCCATGAGATCGGCCATGTGCTTGGGCTGGATCATGAGCATGAACGCAGCGACCGGGCGGGATGGCTCACAGTCCGTCGCCTGCCCGCGCCGGCCGGGACGGGCTCACTCGCCCTCGCCGAACGCGAAACCCTGTGGCGACGGAACTACGCCGTCCGCCTCGAAATTCCCGCACGGGACCGCCGCGCGGCGGCGAATGGCGTCGGATCAACGGCCCGGCTGCTGTTCACCCGGCAGTACGACCCCTGTTCGGTGATGCACTATCTCGAGGATCCGACACATCGACGGCGCGGGGTGGACCTGGCCTTTACGCCGGCCGCGCGCGCCGAGGCCCGCCGGCGGGACTGTTTGCCGGGCGGATCCGGCGGCCGGATCTCTGCCCTCGACATCGCCGTCCTGAACGCAGCCTACGGAATTCGCCCCTGAGCCTTCGGACCCGGCCGAATCAGGTGGTCAGGCCGCCAGCAGGGCAGCGACGCCCCCGCTCCGGCGGGCGGCCAGCCCGCTCTCGAAGTCCATGAAGATGTCGATCAACTCCTCGACCCCGACATTTGAAGCTCCGGGGCTGAAGCGGAAACGCCAGAAGCTGACCACATGCTGGATGGCGCCCAGCTGGTCGCCCAGCCGCGCGAACAGGCGGGGCGCATCGAGCAGGAAGTCGCGGAAGGCTGCCGGCCGACCTTCGATGGTCAGCCCCGCATAGGCGGCGTCATAGATGGCCAGGGTCCGGCCGGCATCGTGGCAGGTCTCGAAGATCCGCTCGCGCAGCACGGCGCGGCCGCGGTCAAGCCACGCCCTGGCGTCCTCGTCCACCTTGCCGATCGGCCTGACCGCCTGGACGGCGTCGGCGATCTTCGCGGCCTCGAAGGTCAGGCTGCTCAGCAGCCATTTGTAGTAGAGGAAGCCCTTCCAGCAGAAGACGCCCTCCTCATAGTCAGCGGGTTCCAGATGAAGGGTCTCGCGCAGGGACTCCATCCGGTCGCGGGGATCATTCGACAGGATCTTTCCCGCCAGCCGCCGGGTCGATCCGACGGCGTCCAGGTCGGGGCCGATGGACAGGGTGACCAGCGGCAGGATCTCCCCCTCCACGAACCGGGTCATGCGCTGCAGATCCGGTTCGCTGATCGAGAAATAGCAATAGGCGGGCTCGACCCCGGCCCGCTTCAGCTGCTCGCGCAGCAGGAAGGGGTCCAGCGAGGGGAGGCGATCCAGCAGGTCGAGGGTGACCATGTCAGAATGGGAGGGAGAGATGCCGAACGCCTCGCGCATCACGCCCTCGAAGCCACGCTGGCCGACAAAGACATAGCGGCCGCCCGACTTGAGGTCGGAGGGGTCGAGCGGGATGACCACCTTGGTCGCCACATGCCGTCGCAGGTAGAAATTGTCCGTCTCGTCCCGCCGCAGCCTGTGTTTGATGATCAGCGACCGGTTCAGGGCGGGCGTCCGGAACAGGGGACGTTCGGCCCATTCCGGCTGCTGGCCGTGATCATGGTGGATTTTCAGCAGGTTCAGGACACGCGCCGTTGAGGCCGAGCGGCGCAGGTGGGCCAGATTGCGGATCGTGCGGTCGGTCATCGGCCCCTCTGAGCGACCATCAGACCACGAAAGGATGACCAACGGCTTGGCTGGAATGGTTAAGGTCCTGCGGCGTCGCCGCACTGGTCTCCGTCCGCGACCGCGCCTAGATTGTCGCCATGGGCGATATCATCAACATTCTCATCCTGGCCGCGATCCTGGCGGTGACCGCCACCCTCGGGTTCGGGATCTGGTCCCTGCACAGGGGCGGAGACGCGGACCGGTCGCGCTCCAACAGGCTGATGCGGCTCAGGGTGGGGCTGCAGGCCGTGGCGATCGTGCTGCTGTGCGTCGGCATGTGGTGGAAATCCACGCACGGGAGCTGAGCCCGTGGTGGTCCTGAACCGCATCTATACGAAGACCGGCGACGGCGGTCA
>CAZFQC010000357.1:0-2541 GCA_964520795.1 uncultured Brevundimonas sp. | reverse complement strand
GAGGCCGATCCCGACATCTTCGGCGGGATACAGGGCGAACTGGGCCGTCAGAAGGAGCAGATCGAGCTGATTGCCTCCGAGAACATCGTCTCGCAGGCGGTGCTTGAGGCGCAGGGCTCGGTCCTGACCAACAAATACGCCGAGGGCTATCCGGGCCGCCGCTACTATGGCGGCTGCGAATATGTCGACGTCACCGAGAACCTCGCCCGCGAGCGCGCCAAACAGCTGTTCGGCTGCGCCTTCGCCAACGTCCAGCCGCACTCGGGGGCCCAGGCCAACCAGGCGGTGTTCCAGGCCCTGCTGACGCCGGGCGACACCTTCCTCGGCATGGACCTGGCCTGCGGCGGCCACCTGACCCACGGCTCGCCCGCCAACCAGTCGGGCAAATGGTTCCGGCCGGTGACCTACAAGGTGCGCGAGAGCGACTGCCTGATCGACTATGACCACGTCGCCGAAATGGCCGGGAAGGAAAAGCCGAAGCTGATCCTGGCCGGTGCCAGCGCCTACAGCCGGCATATCGACTTCAAACGCTTCCGCGAGATCGCCGACAGCGTCGGGGCGTATCTGATGGTCGATATGGCCCACTATGCCGGCCTGATCGCCGGCGGCGTCTATCCCGACCCGCTGCCCCACGCCCATGTCGTCACCACCACGACCCACAAGACCCTGCGCGGGCCGCGCGGCGGGATGGTGCTGTCGAACGATGTCGAACTGGGCAAGAAGATCAATTCCGCCGTCTTCCCCGGCCTGCAGGGCGGGCCGCTGGAGCATGTCATCGCCGCCAAGGCCGTGGCCTTCGGCGAGGCGCTGAAGCCCGAGTTCAAACTCTATGCGCAGCAGGTCGTGACCAATGCTCAGGCCCTGGCGGCCGTGCTGGTCGAGCGTGGCGCGGCCATCGTTTCGGGCGGCACCGACAGCCATCTGATGCTGGTCGACCTGCGGCCCAAGGGCGTCACCGGCAAGGCCACCGAGGCGGCGCTCGAACACGCCCTGATGACCTGCAACAAGAACGGCGTGCCGTTCGATACCGCACCGTTCACGGTCACCTCGGGCGTCCGACTGGGCACCCCCGCGGGTACCACCCGCGGCTTCGGCGTCGGCGAGTTCCAGCAGGTCGGCCACTGGATCGCCGATGTCATCGACTCGATGAAGGGCACGGACGAGGCGGACGCCGGCGTGTCGGCGCGGGTGGCAGGCGAGGTGCGAGAGCTCACGCACCGCTTCCCGATTTACGGATAAACTACTGATGAAATGCCCCTTCTGCGGACATCAGGATACCCAGGTGAAGGACAGCCGCCCGTCGGATGACGGTGCCGCCATCCGTCGCCGCCGGTCCTGTCCGCAGTGCAGCGGGCGGTTCACCACCTTCGAGCGGGTGCAGCTGCGCGAGCTGATGATCCTCAAGCGCAACGGCCGCCGCGCCCCGTTCGACCGGGACAAGCTGGAGCGGTCCCTGAACGTCGCCCTGCGCAAACGCCCTGTGCAGGCCGAGCAGATCGAGCAGCTGGTCAGCCGCATCACCCGCCAGCTGGAAAGCCTCGGCGAGACCGAAATCCCGTCCTCGACCGTCGGCGACTTCATCATGAAGGCGCTGAAGTCGGTCGATGAGGTGGCCTATGTCCGCTACGCCTCGGTCTACAAGGACTTCCGCCACACCGGCGACTTCGCCCGGTTCCTCGGCGATGAGGGTCTGGACGAAAGCTGATGCGCGACTCGAGCCAGAGGGTTCGCGTCACGCTGAAGCTGGCCACCTCCCTGGACGGCCGGATCGCCACCGCGTCCGGAGAGTCGAAATGGATCACGGGCGAGGCTGCGCGGCTGGAAGGCCATCGGCTGCGCGCGGCCCATGACGCCATCCTCGTCGGCGTCGAAACGGTGCTGGCGGACGATCCCGAACTGACCGCCCGTCTGCCGGGCCGCCCGGTGGACCAGCCCCTGCGCGTGGTGCTGGACGGCCGCCTGCGGACGCCACCCTCTGCGAAGGTCGCGCGCGGTGGGGACAGCCTGATCCTCACCGTCGCCGAGCCGGCGCCCGTCGGTGACGCCTTGGTCGAACGGGTCGAGGCCGAGGCAGACCGTCCGTCCGTGGCGGCCGTTCTGGCGGCGCTGAAGCGGCGCGGCGTCACCTCCGTGCTGATCGAGGGCGGCGGGCAGGTCGCGGCCAGCTTCCTGCGCGCAGGCCTGGTCGACCGTCTGGAGTGGTTCCGGGCCCCGATCCTGCTGGGCGGAGAGGGGCGGCCCTGCGTCGCGTCGCTGGCCATGGCGCGACTTTCCGACGCCCCGAAATACCGGCGCCTTGCGGTTGAGCCCTGTGGTGACGACCTGTGGGAACGCTACGAGAGAGTCTCCTGACCCCATGTTCACCGGCATTGTCACAGACATCGGCAGGGTTCGCTCGGTCCGCCAGACCGAGCGCGACCGGCGCTATGAGATCGAGACCGGCTGGGACACGGCCGGCATCGACCTCGGTGCCTCGATCAGCCACGCGGGATGCTGTCTGACGGTCACCGAAAAGGGCCCCGGCTGGTTCGCGGTCGAGGT
>CAZFQC010000356.1:0-2548 GCA_964520795.1 uncultured Brevundimonas sp. | reverse complement strand
GGCTCCTGCCACGGCGGAGCGATACGAACAGGCCATGCGGTGCGCCGGGGTGATGGCCGCGACCTCGTCGCTTCATGCCTTCACCGGCAACACCGAGCGCAAGGCCAGTTCGGATCGCAACGGGCGCGGCTTCATCACGGCGGCGACCCGCTTCGCCCAGCCGCTGGGCCTGACCCAGCAGCAGTTGTCCGACGCCTTCGCCGCCAGCACCGCCCGGGCCCTGGGCACGATCACCCAGACCCGGGATCAGGCGGAGGCCGATGCGGCCATCGATCAGCTGAACGCGGACCATGACGCCTGTCTCATGCTGGCCCGCGCCTGGGTCGCCGAGGCTAACGGAACTTCCTGAGCCCGCGCGGGCCCTGCCGTCCGGCCCCGGCCCGCCTGCCCAGCCAGTCCTTCCAGTCGGGCCAGTTCCGCCGCCGTCCGCCGCCGTCGACCCATTCGGGGCCATGTGCGCCGTCGAACACGGCCACGTCCGCCAGGCCACCCTGCTTGTAGTTCTGCAGCTTGACGCCCTTGCCCCGACCCATTTCGGGCAGTTCGGCCAGCGGGAAGATCAGGGCCTTGATGTTGTCGCCGATGACCGCGACGTGGTCGCCGCTGACGCGGATGGCCGCCAGCATCTCGCCGTTCAGCACCTGTTTGCCGCCGCGCTTCTGGGCCAGCAGTTCGTCTTCGGGCGCGATGAAGCCATAGCCGGCCTTTGACGCGACCAGCAGCCGGCCGCCCGGCTGATGGGCCAGGATGTTGATGATGTCGGCCTTCTCGTCGAGGTCGATCATCAGCCGCAGCGGTTCGCCATGGCCCCGTCCCGAGGCCAGTTTGTCGGCCCCCACGGTGAAGATGCGGCCGTCCGACGCCGCGACCAGGATCTTGTCGGTCGTATAGCCGGGCACGAGGAAGGCGAGGCTGTCGCCCTCCTTGAACTTCAGCTCCGAGGGATCCTCGACCTTGCCCTTGGCCGCGCGGATCCAGCCACGCTCGGACAGGATGACGGTGATCGCCTCGCGCGGAATAAAGGCCTCGACCGAGACGAAGGCGGAGGCGTCGACGGCCTCGGCGATCGTGGTCCGGCGCGGCGAGACCAGCGCCTTGCGCACGGTTTCCAGATCCTTGCCGACCTGCTTCCACTGCTTGGCCGGCGAGGACGACAGCGACTGCAACGCCGCAAGTTCGTCGGACAGCGCCTTGTATTCATTCTCGATCGTCATTTCCTCGATCCGCGCCAGCTGGCGCAGGCGGGTATCGAGGATGAAGTCGGCCTGAAGCTCGGAAAGACCGAACCGCGCGATCAGCACGGCCTTTGGCTGTTCCTCCTCGCGGACGATGCGGATGACCTCGTCGAGGTTGAGGAAGACGATCCTCAGACCTTCCAGCAGGTGCAGCCGCTTCTCGACCCGGTCGATCCGCCAGCCGGCGCGGCGGACCAGCACTTCGCGGCGGTGATCGAGGAAGGCCTGCAGACAGGCCTTCAGTCCCATCACCCGCGGCGTGCCGGTCGCGTCCAGCACGTTCATATTGATCGGGAAGCGGATCTCGAGGTCGGAGAGCTTGAACAGGCTCTCCATCAGCACCTCGGGTTCGACCGTGCGCGACTTCGGCTCGATGACAAGCCGGATGTCCTCGGCCGACTCGTCGCGGACGTCGCCCAGCAGGGGCGCCTTCTTGTGCTCGATCAGGTCGGCGAGGTCGGCGATCAGCTTCGACTTCTGCACCTGATAGGGCATCTCGGTGATGATGATGCGCCAGACGCCGCGGCCGAGATCCTCGGTCTCCCAGCGCGCCCGTAGCCGTACCCCGCCCCGGCCCGTCTCATAGGCGTCGAGGATGGAGGCGTGGCCCTCCACGGCGACACCGCCGGTCGGGAAGTCCGGCCCCGGGACGATGCCTGCCAGCTCTTCCGTCGTCGCGTCCGGGCGTTCCAGCAGCAACTGGCAGGCGTCGATCAGCTCGCCGACATTGTGCGGCGGGATCGAGGTGGCCATGCCGACGGCGATGCCCGACGAACCGTTGGCCAGCAGATTGGGGAAGCCGGCGGGCAGGACGATCGGCTCCTCGTCCTGATCGTCATAGGTCGCCTTGAAGTCCACCGAGTTCTGATCGATGCCCTCCATGAGGAGCACCGCTGCGGCGGTCAGCTTGCACTCGGTGTAGCGCATGGCCGCGGCGTTATCGCCGTCGATATTGCCGAAATTCCCTTGTCCGTCGACCAGCGGATAGCGCTGCGAGAAGTCCTGCGCCAGGCGCACAAGGGCGTCATAGATCGAGGCGTCGCCGTGCGGGTGATAGCCGCCCATGACCTCACCGACGACCTTGGCGCATTTGCGCGCCGCCGCCTGCGGGTTCAGCCGCATCTGGTGCATGGCGTACATGATGCGGCGGTGCACCGGCTTGAAGCCGTCGCGCACGTCCGGCAGGGCGCGGTTGGTGATGGTCGACAGCGCATAGGCCAGATAGCGACGCGACAGCGCCTCGCTCATCGGCTCGTCTACGATACGTCCGCCTTCCGGCGGCGGGGTGTGAACGGTCATGGGGTCCGAATCGG
>CAZFQC010000355.1:0-2554 GCA_964520795.1 uncultured Brevundimonas sp. | reverse complement strand
ATGCGACCACCATGCGGCCCCATCGCATCCCGGCGGACATGCTGCCGACCTTCGAACGGCGCTAGCCGCCGCGCTGTCGCCGGAATCCGCGAGGGCCTCAGGGCGATGCGGTCAGGTATGCCCGGCAGCGGCCGTCCGGCGTTCCTGAATCCGGGCCCGTGCGGCCAGGCGGCGCCATTGCAGGGCCATGCCGCGATAGTCGTCGGAGATGTCTTGCGGGAGGCCCTCGCCCGCCCGCCGTTCCAGTTCCGCCGCCTTGGCCAGGCACTGTGCGACCGTAAACAACGATAGCCCAACCGCGGTTTTGCGATTTTGGTTCCCGGCCGAAATGCAGACTTCAGACCGGAATTTATTGCGCCTGCGCAACGTAAAGAGGCTATGGACCATTACTGTGACGCCCGGCCCTTAGTCGCGGCCGCCTTGCCTTGCCCACAATTTGCGACGGGTACGACTTTCGCTTCGCGAGTCTCCGGTAACTATCTGGAGGGCCAGCCTTGGCTGCCCCCACACCGCTTCATCCCGATGGTGCTCTCAGCCTGGCCCTGGCCGTGGTGGGATCGTCGACCGCGCCGCTGGTGCTGCTCGACGGCGAGCTGAAGGTCATCGCCGCCAGCACCTCCTTCTTCACCGCCTTCCAGATCGACCCCACGGGCGCCGTGGGCGAACCCTTCCTCGGCCTCGGCGACGGGGAGTGGAACCTTCCGCGGCTGCGATCTCTCCTGACAGCGACGCTCTCTGGCGCCGCCGATGTGGACGCGTATGAGATTGAGGTTAAGAGCAAGCGGCTGGGCGTCCGCTGTGTGCTCCTGAACGCCCATCTGCTCGCCTACGGCGACGCCACTGCCGTCCGGCTGCTGCTGGGGATGTCGGACATCACCGACGCCCGGGCCAGCGAGAAGCTCAAGGATGACCTGCTGCGCGAAAAGGCGATTCTGCTGCAGGAGGTCCAGCACCGCGTCGCCAACAGCCTGCAAATCATCGCCAGCGTCATCCTGCAGAGCGCCCGCAAATCCCAGTCCGATGAGACCCGCACCCATCTGAAAGACGCGCATAGTCGCGTCATGTCGGTCGCCGCCTTGCAGCAACAGCTTGCGACCTCCCGCCTCGGCGAGGTCGCGCTCAAACCCTATTTCGACCAGCTGTGCATCAGCGTCGGTGCCTCGATGATCCGCGACCATGACCAGCTGTCCCTGCACGTCGACTGCGACGACAGCGCCGTGGATGCCGACATCTCGGTCAGTCTGGGCCTGATCGTCACCGAACTGGTGATCAACTCGCTCAAACACGCCTTCCCCGGGGGCCGTCACGGCCGGATCACGGTCAGCTACCAGTCACACGGTCCCAACTGGACCCTGGCCGTCGCCGATGACGGTGTTGGTATGCCCAAGGACGCCGCCAGCGCCACACCTGGCCTCGGCACCAGCATCGTTGAAGCCCTGGCCAAACAACTGGGTGCCCGCGTCCAGCTGGTCGGAGGCCACCCCGGCACCATAGTGTCGATCGTCCACAGCCAGATCAGCGCCGTCGATTCAGACGCCAGGACCGGCCAGGCCGTCTGAACTCAGGTCGGCGGCAGCTGGTACGGATTCTCGACCGACAGACGTGATCCGGGTGCCAGGCCCAGCTCCTCGAACGACCAGCGAACCTCGGTCCCCTCGGGCCGGCTTTCGCGGCAGCGGTCTTCCTTGATCCGGCGCAGGGTGATGATCGGCCCGTCGCTGGATGACCGCACCACCGGCGTAATGTCTTCCTTGGCCGTGCAGCCGTTCGAGGTGACCCAGAAGACCGCCTCGTCCCGGGCGATGGCCGCGGCATGAACGGGCTCGATCTGGCCGGGCAGATCTTCCGGCGGCGCGCGGAACTGACCGGCGAACTGCTGGACGGTGCTGCAGCCCGGCAGGGCCGTGGTCAGGGCCAGGGCGGCGGCCAGGGTGGCGATCCGTTTCATCTATCCGGCCTCCCGTGCCGAAATCCGATGCCGGAAAATGCGCCTGTTCGCGCAACAAGGGAAGGCCGACCGGCGGACATGACCGCTTCTTCATTCGGCCCGAGCGAAGATCCGTGCCAGTCAGTTGGCCCTGACCGTCTGGAGGACCCCCCATGCTCCGCGCCTGCCTGCTGGCCACCACCCTGCTGATCGCGGGGTTCACCTCCACCGCCCGGGCCGCACCGCAGGCACCGCCCCTGCCCGCGCCGGCGGCGATCGACGCCGAGGTCGGCCGGCTGATGGCCGTGACCGGCGCGCGCGGTCTGGCCCTCGCGGTCATCGACGACGGTCAGGTTACCCATGTCCGGGCCTTCGGCGAGCGCAACGCCGCCGGCCAGCCGCTGACGACCGGGACCGTCATGTACGGTGCCTCCCTGACCAAGGCTGTGTTCGCCTGGACCGTGATGCAACTGGTTGAGGAGGGCGTCATCGATCTTGACCGACCGATCAGCGAAAACCTGGCCCGCCCCCTGCCGGAATACTACGACGCCGAAATCGAGGATCGCTACGCTGACTATCGCGGCCTGGCCGACGATCCGCGCTGGCAGGCGATCACCCCGCGCATCC
>CAZFQC010000354.1:0-2560 GCA_964520795.1 uncultured Brevundimonas sp. | reverse complement strand
GGGCGCGGCAGGGCGCCGCGCTGGAACAGGCCTCTGGACCCGGCTGCCGGGCTCGCCTAGCCAGATATGAACTGCATCCGTTCTGTCAGGTGAAGCGTGCCCTCAGGTCTTGCCGCCCTTCTCGATGACGTCGCCGCGATCGCCAAAATGGCAGCCGCCTCGGTCGATGACGTGTCCGCCGCCGCCGGCCGCGCCAGCATGAAGGCCGCCGGCGTGGTGGTCGACGACGCCGCGGTGACGCCGGGCTATGCGATGGGCTTCTCCCCCCAGCGCGAGTTGCCCATCATCGGCAAGATCGCCATCGGGTCGCTGAAGAACAAATTCCTGATCCTCCTGCCCGGGGCCCTGCTGATCAGTGCCTTCGCGCCCTGGGCGCTGACGCCGCTTTTGATGATGGGCGGTGCCTATCTCTGCTTCGAGGCCTCAGAAAAGATCTGGGAGAAGCTGGCCGGTCACGACCATGGCGAGATCGCGCCGGACGAACTGGCCCTGTCGTCCGTCGATCAGGAAACGAAGATGGTCGGCTCGGCGATCCGCACCGACCTGATCCTTTCGGCCGAGATCACCGCCATTGCCCTGGCCGACCTGGCCGAACGTCCGCTGGCGACCCAGGCGGCGGCACTGGCCGTGGTCGGACTGCTGATCACCGTGGCGGTCTACGGCGCCGTGGCCCTGATCGTGAAGATGGATGATATCGGCCTGCATCTGGCCGAGCGCCGTTCGGCTTCAGCCCGTGCGGCGGGACGCGGTCTGGTCCACGCCATGCCGATGGTGCTGACCGGGCTGGCGACGGTCGGCACCCTGGCCATGCTGTGGGTCGGCGGAGGAATCCTGGTCCACGGCCTGCACGAATACCATCTCGACCTCGTGCCCGGCCTGGTCGAACGTCTGGGACACGCCGCCGGGCAGGCACCCCTGATCGGTCCGGTAACTGGATGGCTGGCGACGGCCGCCGCCTCGGCGGTTGTGGGCCTCGTGACCGGCGGGGTCATCGTGGCGATCCTGCACCTCCTCCCCCGCGGCAAGCGCGCCGCCCACTGATCGGGTGCGGCAATCCGGCCGCTTGCGGCGGCCTGTCTCGGTTGCGGTCGGGGGGTTACGATGCTATCAGGCGCCCGGCTGAGCCGGAGGGCGCGTTGCAAGACGCGTCCCCAAAGTGCTTTTTCAAGGCATTTCAGACATTTGACTGGCGCGGACACGCCGCCGGTCGCCAACCCGAACGCTAACCGCGCGGACATGACTAGTGGCTGACGACTACAGGACGACGGAAGTCGGGGAGCGCTACGCACAGGCGCTGTTCGACCTTGCTGATGAAACGGGCGCCCTGGAGGCGGTACGCGCCGACCTGGCCTCGCTGCGCGCGGCCTGGAACGAGAGCGCGGACCTGCGCCGTCTGGCCCGGTCGCCGGTCATCGCCGCCGAGGACCAGCAGAAGGGTCTGACCGCCATCGCCGACAAGGCGAAATTCCACGGCGTGACGCGCAACTTCCTCGGCCTGTTGGCCCAGAACGGCCGCTCGCGCGATCTGACGGCCGTGATCGCCGGTTTCGACCTGCTGTATGCGAAGAAGACGGGCGTGGTCGCCGCCGAAGTGGTTTCCGCCCAGGCCCTGACCGCCGCCCAGATGAAGTCCATCCAGTCCGCGCTGCGCGCGTCGCTGGGCAAGGACCCCGAAATGACCGCCCGCGTCGATCCGTCGATCCTGGGCGGCCTCAAGGTCAAGGTCGGCTCGAAACTCTTCGACGCCTCGCTGAAGACCAAGCTCGACCAGATGAAGTTTGCGCTCAAGCGCGCCTAACAACCACGCTCGCGGCTCCGACGGGGCCGCGCCGACAAGACGAAAACAGAGAGCCTGACATGGACATCCGCGCCGCCGAAATCTCGGCCATCCTCAAGTCGCAGATCGCCTCCTTCGGCGTCGAAGCCGACGTGTCCGACGTCGGCCAGGTGCTGTCGGTCGGCGACGGCATCGCCCGCATCCACGGTCTGGACAACGTCCAGGCCGGCGAGATGATCGAATTCCCCAAGGCCGGCGTGAAGGGCATGGCCCTGAACCTCGAGCGCGACAACGTCGGCGCCGTGATCTTCGGCCAGGACAACCAGATCGCCGAGGGCGATGAGGTCCGCCGTCTCGGCGAGATCGTGGATGTTCCGGTCGGCAAGGGCCTGCTGGGCCGCGTCGTCAATCCGCTGGGCGAGCCGATCGACGGCAAGGGCCCGATCCAGTTCACCGAGCGCCGCCGCGTCGACGTGAAGGCGCCGGGCATCATCCCCCGGAAGTCGGTGCATGAGCCGATGCAGACCGGCCTGAAGGCTATCGACACCCTGATCCCGATCGGCCGCGGCCAGCGCGAGCTGATCATTGGAGACCGTCAGGTCGGCAAGACCGCCGTCGCCATCGACACCATCCTGAACCAGAAGAGCACCAACGCCGCCGCCGCGTCGGAAGGCGAGAAGCTGTACTGCATCTACGTCGCCATCGGCCAGAAGCGCTCGACCGTCGCCCAGATCGTCAAGACGCTCGAGGAGCGCGGCGCCCTGGACTACACCATCGTCGTCG
>CAZFQC010000353.1:0-2610 GCA_964520795.1 uncultured Brevundimonas sp. | reverse complement strand
GACTATCCCGAGCTCAGCGCCCGCGACGCGGACGCCGTGCGCTGGTGGGACGCCCGGCACGGCTGAGATCCCGCCCGCTCCGGACCTGCCGGAGCGGGCGGACCCCTCGTCAGATCAGGACGGCTCGCGCGCGGCGCGTTCGCGCAGCTCGACCGCCCGGCGCTCCAGCCGGTCGGCCTGGACCGGCAGACGGAGCGACAGGGCCTGCAGCTCGGCGTCGGTGACCGTCTGCCCGCGCGCGCGCGCCTCCTCGATCTGCGTCGCCCGATAGGCCGGATCGCGGAGACGCGCCGCCTCCTCGCGCATCTGGCCGGCACCGGCGATCATCTGGTCCGCGCCCCGACCCATATGGACCCGGGCGTTGGCAACTTCACGGGCGGCGCGCTGACGTGCGACGCCCGCCTGCGCGCGCGCCTCTTCGGCCGCGGCGATCGCAGCCTGGGCGCGGGCCCGGGCCTCGGGCGTAGCGGCGGCAAGGGGACGCGTCCGGGCCCGGGCTTCAGCCGCCTCGCGGCGCGCTTCCCGGGCATGGATCCGGGCCTCGACCGCCGCCTGACGCGCCTCGACCACGGCCTGACGCTCCTGCTCGGTCAGCGGCCGGCTGCTGCTCTGCACCCAGCCGGCGCGCGGCGCGCGGGCGGACGGTGCCGGGGGTGCCGGCGGGACCGGAGGCGCGGGCGGAGCCGCCATTGCGGCACGGGGCGGAGCCGGGGGCGCGGGCGGCGGGGGTGCGGGCGGCAGGGGCGGCAGCGGCGGCGGCGGAGGCGGCGCATAGGCCTCCTGACCTGCAGACCAGTCCCCGTCCGATGCGACCGGGGCGACGGCGTCGACCGCGTCTACGGCGTCCACGGCGTCAGCCGCAGCGACCATTTCGACCGCTTCAATGCTGTCGACGAGGGCGACCCTGCCGTCGGTATCGTCGACCTGAACCCCGGCCGGCAGGCGGGTGGGGGCCGTCTGCGCCTCTGTCGCGGTCTGGCTGCGGGGCGTCAATTCGAGGGCGGCGATCGGTGTGGCGACGCCGATCAGGGCGCCGACCGTCAGGGCCATGGCCAGCGGGCGGCGACGAAGCGGGGCTGAGGTCTTCATGATGCAGGCAATCCTTCGGGTGAGGGTTTCGGCGGGACCCGCAATCCCGAGGGCGGCGGGCGGGGTGAAGTCGGAGGCGAGGTCGACGAGGGCGCGGGCATAGGTCCGGCGATCGACCTCGCCGACGGCGACGGCGTCGGCCGCCTCCTCGCTGCGGGCCGACAGGGCGGCGTGGAGCCTCCAGACCAGAGGGTTGAACCAGAACAGGCCGAGGGCGACCCGCGACAGGATCAGGAAGATCCAGTCGCCGCGCTGCAGATGGGCCAGCTCGTGGGCGAGGACGGCGCGGGCGGTCTCGGGTCGGGTGAGCTGGTCCGTAGCGATCAGGACCACGCCCGGCGGAACGCCCCAGCTCAGCGGAGCGCCGACCGCCGACGACGCCACCAGACGGGGACGCCGACCGGGCGGGAGCCTGTCGAGCGGCGCGGTCCAGGCGGCGGCACTCACCGTCTGGCCGCGGCGGGTCCAGCGGCGCAGGGTCCAGACCCCGAGGGCGAACCGGCCCAGCACGACCAGACCGCCGATGGCCCAGGCCCACAGCGCCAGGTCTCCGCCGGACGGCCAGGGGATCGAACCGGACAGGGCCACGCCTTCGACGGGTTCGACCGCCCCGGACCAGACCACGGGCGAAACGGCCAGCACCTCGGCGGCCTCGACCGCCGGCAACAGCGCCAGGGGCAGGCCCGGTGCCATCCACATGACCAGCGGCAGGGCGATCAGCAGACACACGGTGGCCCGCAGGACATCGACCCGGTCGGCCGCGGGTCGAAACCGCAGGGCCGACGACAGCGCCAGTCCTGCGCCGGCGATGACACCGGACTTCAGCAACAGCTCGAGGATCAGGGTGAGGCTCACGATCCGCGCTCCCGCGCCTGTTCAATCGCCCGCTCGAGCGCCTCGATTTCCTCGGGCTTGAGCTTCTGGGTCAGACCCAGCAGGGCGGTGGCGGCGGACACGGCGGAACCCGCGAAGAAGGTGTCCACCGTGCGTCGCAGGGCCCCCGCTGCCAGCGCCTGCGGGCGCTGGCTCGGCCGGTAGACGAAGCCGTCCTCGGCCGACCGCCGGCCGACCAGGGCCTTGGCCTCGAGACGGGCCAGCAGGGTGCGGACCGCAGAATCGCTGAGGTTGCCGCTCATGGCCGCGCGCACCGCCCCCGTCGTGGCCTCCTCCAGACGACAGAGCACCTCGAAGGCCTCGCGTTCGCGTCGCGGCAGGGATTCGATCACAACGGCTCCTTGGTTCGTCGCTACATTTGTCGCGCTACGTTTGTAGCGGAGTGGGGCGAGATTGAGGCGGAGGCGTGAACTCGCGGTAAGGGCGGGCCGGCCGTTGCCGCACGGGGTTCCGAGATCTGCGGTGCGGGAGCAGGATTTGAACCCGCGACCTGCGGGCTGCTCCGTCGTCTCGCACCAGGGTGCCAGACATGCAAAAGCCCGCCGGACGGGTCCATGCGGGCTTCTGAAAGTTTGGGTGCGGGAGCAGGATTTGAACCTGCGACCTTCAGGTTATGAGCCTGACGAG
>CAZFQC010000352.1:0-2613 GCA_964520795.1 uncultured Brevundimonas sp. | reverse complement strand
ACGGTGGCCAATTTCGAGGCGGTCTGGCGCGCGCGCTACCGACTGGACCATTGGCTGGCGCTGGCGCTGCATGTTTCCGAAGCGACCGGCGACCCACTCGACCCCTTCGCCGCGGCTCATATGGGCTGGAAGCAGTTCCGCAGCCTGCAGTCCGCTCACGCCGCGTCGGACGCGATCCTGAAATCCTGCAGCGCGGCGGCGTCCAATCCGGGGGATGTCTGGCGTCGGATCAGCCGGGCGTCAGGACGGGACTACCAGGGGCCCGTGATGCTGGTTCCCGGAAACCGGCACTATTCGTGGAGCAAATCGGCCAACGTCTTCGGTCTGGGCGGCGAGGCGATCTGGAGCGTGGCCCTGGACAAGGGCGGTCACCTCGATCTCGCTGATTTCGAACGCCAGGTGGAACGCGCCCAGACTGATGGAAGACCGATCCTGATGGCCGTCGCCGTAGCCGGGGCCACCGAGACCGGGGCCATTGATCCGCTCGATCGCCTCTATGACCGGTTGGACCTGTGGCGAGCGGAGCGAGGTTGGCGCATCTGGCGCCACGTCGATGCGGCCTATGGCGGCTTCCTTCGGGCCATGCTCGACGGCCCGTCGGAAGCGGCCCTGGCCCCGGAGACGGCCGCCGCGCTGCGGGCCATGGGACGCTCGGATTCGATCACCATTGACCCGCACAAGCTGGGTTATGTCCCCTATGCCTGCGGAGCCTTCCTGACGCCGGACGCCGAACATTACGCCGTGTCCGCTTTTGACGCCCCCTATCTGGACCGGCCGGAACTGGGCGACGGAAAATGGACATCGACGCTGGAAGGATCGCGGTCGGCGGCGGGTGCCGCGGCGACCTGGCTGACGGCGGAAACCCTTGGCTTCGGCGCGGAGGGCCTGGGGGCGCTGATGGCCACCACGGTTGAGACCCGTGAAGCATTCGAAACCGCCGTGCGCGACGCTGTTCCGGAAGCGCGATTCCTGCCTGCCGACAGCAATATCGCCTGCTTCTCGCTGGCTCGAGCCGGCGAAGCGCTGAGCCTTTCCAACGCCCGCACCCAGGCCGTCTTTGATCATTTCCAGAGATCGCCGCATTTCGCCGTGTCCAAGACGACCCTTGGTGCCGACAACGCCTCACTCATCGCCAATCTGCTCGGCCGCCATGGCGGCTATATTGACCGATCCGAGGGTGATGCCGGGATGCTGGTGATCCGCTGCGTCTTCATGAACCCCTATTGGTCTGACCCCTCGGTGCGGCGCGACCTGCTGCCGCGCTTCATTAAGGAGTTGCGCCAGGCCCTGGCCGGCCCCGACGAAGCGAAGGCGGCCTGAGATGGAGACGAGTATGACCCCTATCCTGTTCTTCGGCCGGGTCGGCGAACGTCTGGGCCCCGGCGGGAGCCTGGATCTGCCGGCTGAGGGTCTTCCTGTTCGGGAAATCCGTCGCCTGCTAGCGGAGCGCGACGAGGTCGCGGCGGACGCCCTGCTGCGACCCGACGTCCGCGCGTCGGTTGATCTGGTCGTCGTCGGTGAGGACGCCCTTGCCCGCCCGGGGCAGGAGATCGCCTTCTTTTCCCTGTTTTCGGGGGGCTGAGTTGGCCCTCGACGTCAGGCTCATCAGCACAGCCCTGTCCGCCCCTGCGGAGCTTGAGGCCTTTCTCGCCGGTCGCACGGTCGAGGGCGCCGTGGTGACATTCACCGGTCTGGCACGAGGCGCAAGCAAGGACGGCGCGGTCGTCGAGACCCTCACCCTGGATTGGTATCCCGGCATGACCGAGCGTTCGATGCAGGATATCGCCGAAGCCGCCGCGGCGCGCTTTCCGGTTACGGATCTGGTCGTGGTCCATCGATGCGGCGAGATCGTCCCCGGCGAGACCATCGTCTTCGTCGCAGCCGCCGCGGCCCACCGGCGCGAAGCCTTCGCGGCGGCGGACTATCTGATGGACAGGCTCAAGACCGAGGCCGCATTCTGGAAGCGCGAGACCGGCCCCTCCGGCACACGCTGGATCGAACCCGTAGACGAGGACCGCGCCGCCCTGGCGCGCTGGAAGGATGAGACGCCCTGATGGCCGGAAGAATTGACGAGTCGCTGCCGTTTCACCCGCTCAACATCGCGGTGCTGACCATCTCGGACACCCGCGATGAAACGACTGACACCTCGGGCGGCACGCTGGTCGAACGCCTAACCACGGCGGGCCATGTGCTGAAGGGGAAGGCCATCGTCCACGATGAGGTGGACGCTATCCGCAGCCAGCTCAAGATCTGGATCGAGGACGCGGACGTGGACGTCGTCCTGACGACGGGCGGCACCGGCTTTTCCCCTCGCGACGTGACCCCCGAAGCGGTGAAGCCGCTGTTCCGGCGGGAACTGGAGGGCTTTTCCGTGGTCTTCCACCTGGCCAGCCTGGGCACCGTCGGCGTGGCGACCCTGCAATCACGGGCGCTCGCGGGACAGGCGGAGGACACCTTCGTCTTCTGCGTACCGGGTTCGACCGGAGCGTGCCGCGACGCTTGGGATCTGGTGCTGGCCGAAGAACTGGATAGCCGCTTCCGGCCCTGCTCCCTGGTCGGCCAGATCCCGCGTTTCAGGGGTATCTGCCCGTGAGCGCCCTGACCCATCTGGAC
>CAZFQC010000351.1:1478-2619 GCA_964520795.1 uncultured Brevundimonas sp. | reverse complement strand
CCGAACAGGCCGAAGCTGACGCCCCGGTTCTCGACCCAGGTCAGGTTGAACAGGGGCGAGAGGACCTGGATATGGCCCATTTCGCGCAGGTCGAGGCCGCCCATGATCCAGGCCTTGGTCAGCTGGTCGAGGACGATGACGATCAGGGCGAAGCCGTAGGCGGCGTAGGCGATGCGTGGGATTTTCATTCGGGTCGCTGAAATGTGAAGGGCGTCCGGTTAGCAGCCCCCGCGCCGCGCGCGAAGGGGCAATCGTGTCACGTCCCTCCGGGCGGACCCGAAGTACAGAAAAGGCCGCCGCCGTGAGTCCGGCGACGGCCTGATCGGTCAGACGAAGGCCGGCGTCAAAGGACGCCGATCATCGAGGCCACCAGCGGATGGCGGACGATGTCCTGTTCGGCCAGTCGGACCACGGCGATGTCGGGCACGGGCTCCAGCCGGTGCGAGACATCCATCAGGCCGGAGATGCCCGGCAGAAGGTCGGACTGCTGCGGATCCCCCGTGACCACCATGGTCGAATGCCAGCCGAGGCGAGTGAGCAGCATCTTGAGTTGCACATAGGTGCAGTTCTGGGCCTCATCGACGACGATGAAGGCGTTGTTCAGCGTGCGGCCGCGCATATAGCCGATGGGGGCGATCTCGATCAGTCCCTCGGCCATGAGCGCCTTGACCCGTTTCATGCTGAGCCGGTCGGACAGGGCGTCGTAGAGCGGGCGCAGGTAGGGGGCGAGCTTGTCCTCCATGTCGCCGGGGAGGAAGCCGATGGATTCACCGGCCTCGACGGCCGGGCGGCTCAGGACGATGCGGCCGACCTTGCCCGCCTCCAGCGCCTCGACGGCCTTGGCGACTGCCAGATAGGTCTTGCCCGTGCCTGCGGGGCCGAGCGCCAGCACCAGATTGTGGTGGTCGATGGCCGTCATCAGCTCGGCCTGGCCGTCGGACTTGGGCTTGAGGGTCTTCAGATAGGCCTGGTCCCGGTCGTCGTTGGATGGATAGGGCGACCAGCCGGCGTGGGTGGGAAGGCGGCGTACCTTGGAATCCTCCATGAACTGACGGGAATCGAGCACACCGTGTTCACGGGATGTCTCGCGGGTCTGACGTTTGATGGCCGCACGCTTGGTCATGGACGCCTCCAGGGCATG
>CAZFQC010000351.1:0-1378 GCA_964520795.1 uncultured Brevundimonas sp. | reverse complement strand
GGGCATGAAAAAAGGCGATGCCGGAAAAGCATCGCCTCGAACGAAGGGGGGGAGGAGAGAAGGGGACGCAACGCATCCGCCCGGGTCGGAAGAAGGGTCAACTTCCAGCGGAAACATCCGCCGAACCGAGCGCACCACGCACATTCCCCGAGGTCTGACCGGACCGGGCTTGATCCGGCTTCCAATCCGGGGCCGAAATGGCGGCCTCGAATCGCATCTACACACTGAGCCTAACGTGGTTTACGAGAGCTTAAAGCCCTCGATTTATAGAGAAATGACGGTGTTCGGATGAATGTTTACGGTCTTGGCGACAAGAAACCACAGCTTCCGCCTGAGGGCGAATACTGGGTGGCACCGAACGCAACCCTTGTAGGAGACGTGATTCTCAAACCGGGCGCCAGCGTCTGGTTCGGGGCCGTGGTGCGCGGCGACAACGACCCCATCACCATCGGCCGGGACACCAACATCCAGGACGGCAGCGTGCTGCATTCCGACCCCGGCGAGCCCCTGACCATCGGCGACGGGGTGACGGTCGGCCATATGGTCATGCTGCACAGCTGCGAGATCGGCGACAACACCCTGATCGGAATCGGTGCCGTGGTGCTGGGCCGGGCGAGGATCGGGAAGAACTGCCTGATCGGCGCCAACACCCTGATCACCGAGGGCAAGGAAATCCCCGACGGTTCGCTGGTCATGGGCCAGCCGGGCAAGGTGGTGCGGCAGCTCGAGCCGGGCCAGATCGAGGCGCTGAAAGCCTCGGCCGCCCACTATGTGCAGAACTGGAAGCGGTACGCCCGCGACCTGAAGGTCTGAGGCGGTCCGGTCAGGCGATGCGGCGGCCGCCGACGGCGGCGAGCGACAGGGCCGGGCGGGCGGCTTCTCCCACCCCGATCGAAACCCGGGCGGTGAGCAGGCGGGGCTCGTCGGTGGCGAAGCTGAGCGTGGCCATCGGCGCATAAAGGCCGAGGATCCGGTCCGCTCCGCCCGAAGGGCCACGGAGGGGGACAAGGGCGATCTCGATCTGGGCCGAAAGGAAGCCGGCCAGGGCGGCGATGACCACGGGCCGGGCCTCGCGGACGGTCTGGGTCATGGCTGCGGCCACCAGCGGCCGGGAGGCGGTGCGCCAGACGGACAACAGGGCGCGGTCCTTCAACGGTTCACCGTGAAACCCCTCGATCCAGGTGCCGGCGAGGCGAATGACGGCGTCGTCGCCGTTGCGTTCGGCGATGAAGGCGCGCGGCAGGCGCAGGCCGAGGGCGTCAGGCTCCAGCGAGGCGCGGTCGGGAATCCCGGCGCGCACCGCTTCCCGGCGGGACAACCCGGTCCAGTGGTCGATCAGGAACTGCGTGTCAGGATGGAACATCGCTCTGGCCTCCGG
>CAZFQC010000350.1:0-2626 GCA_964520795.1 uncultured Brevundimonas sp. | reverse complement strand
TAGCGGTCGCGGAGCAGGAACTGGCGGCTGGTCGGGGCCTGTTCGGCGCCGCCGATGAAGATGGTCTCGGCGTTGCTGAGGGGTTCCAGCGGATCGCCGGACCAGATCACCACATCGGCCGCCGCCCCGGCGCGAAGCTCGCCGAACTGGCCGGCCATGCCGAAGATCCGGGCCGGATTGACCGTGATGGCCTCGATGGCGGCGTCATAGGGCAGGCCATGCGAGACGGCGTTGCCGGCGTTGTAGCGGGTCTCGCGGGCGCGGTGGATCGAGCCCTCATTGCCCTTGATGGCGATGACCACCCCGGCGGCGTCGAGCGCCGCGGCGTTCTCCATCCGGCTGGCCCGGGTCTCGAGATTGCCGGGCAGGTTGGAGATCGGGTTGAGCAGCACCGGGACATTGGCGGCCGCGATCTGGTCGGCGACCAGCCAGCCTTCCTCGGCACCGTCGAGGATGATCTTCACCCCCTCTTCGCGGGCGAGGCGCAGGACCTGCTGGATGTCGGCGGCGCGGCGCACGGTGACGATCAGGGGCATGGTCCCGTTGGCGACCGGGATCAGGGCCTCGAGATCGGCGCGCGACAGGCTGAGGTCGCGCAGGCCGGCGCGGTCATAGGCGGCGCGGTTGCGGGCGTAGAGGCGGACCTCGGCCAAGGTTTCCTTGAACTGGGTGAACTGGGCGCCGCGGGCACCGCCGGCGATGCCGGCCCCGGCCTCGCCGAAGGGGGCGACCATCGCCACGCGCGGCTTGACGAGGATGTCGGTCCCGGCGGCGAGATGGATGATGGCCGCCTGGCCGGCGAACAGGCCGGGCGACTGCAGGCCGCCGTCGCCGACGCCCGCGAAGTCGCTGTCGTCATGCGCGTGACCGCCTCCGCCGCCACCGGCGTGACTGGGCACGACAATGGCGCGGGTGATGCCGCCGAGGCGGGCCACCGGCAGGGTGAAGGACCAGGGATCAAGGCCGTAGCTGACGTCGAACGAGGCGCTGATGGAATTGGCACCGTTGGACAGGTCGTCCGAGCCGCCGACCGACGAGATCTCGGACGCGCCCAGACCGCTGTCGACCGCGACAAAGCCGGGCGAGACCACCTTGCCGCGGGCGTCGATGATGCGGGCGCCGGTGGGCGCGGCACCGGTCCCGACCGAGACGACCCGGCCGTTCTGGATGACGACGGTGCCGTTCTCGATCACCGAGGTTCCGGTCAGCACCCGGCCGCCGGTGATGGCAGTCAGGGTCTGGGCGAAGGCGGGCGTCGACAGGGCGGCCATGCAGGCCGCGCCGAGGATGAGGCTCTTGAGGCGCATCAGCGGGCTCCCTGCAGGACGTTGGCGGCCGGCAGGCCGTAGCCGGGCTGGCCCAGTTCGAAGTCGGACAGGGGCTGGTAGGCCGGGTTCATGCGATCGAAAGCCAGGCCGCCGTCGATGAAGACCTGGTCGGCGCGGGCATAGACGCTGAACGGATTGGCGCTCCAGATCACCACGTCGGCGCGCTTGCCGGCCTCGAGCGATCCGGTCTGGTCGGCGATGCCGAGCGACCGGGCCGGGTTGAGGGTGATCCAGCTGATCGCCCGCTCCTCCGAAATGTTCATGCCGATGCGGCGGCCGGCGGCGAGTGCGGCGGCGGCCTCCTGGTTCAGGCGCTGGGTCAGTTCGGCGTCGTCGGAGTGGATGACGGCGCAGGAGCCCTGCGGCGCGTCGACGAGGGCGGCGTTGGCCTCGACCGCGTCGAGCGCCTCCATCTTGAAGCCCCACCAACCGGTCCACATGTCGGCGCAGATGCCCTCGCGGGCCAGCAGGGGCGCGATCTTGTAGGCCTCGATGGCATGGTGGAAGGCGGTGATCTCGTAGCCGAACTCATTGGCGATATCGATCATCACCGCCATTTCGTCGGCGCGGTAGCAGTGGTTCTGGATCAGGATCGAGCCGTCGAGAACCCCGGCCAGGGTCTCGAGCTGCAGGTTGCGGGTCGGGGGCGAGCCCTCGCCGTCCTCGCGCCACTTGTCCCATTTGGCCTTGTATTCGCGGGCTGCGATGAAGGCGGCGCGATAGCCGGCGACATTGCCCATGCCGGTGGCCGGCGAGCTGTTGCGGCCGCCGTAGACGCGCGACGGGTTCTCGCCGCAGGCCATCTTCAGGCCATAGGGGGCACCGGGGAATTTCATGCCCTGCATGGTCACCGAGGGGACGTTGCGCACGGTGACGCCGCGACCGCCGAACAGATTGGCCGAGCCGGGCAGGATCTGGAGGGTGGTCACGCCGCCGGCGCGGGCCTGGTTGAAGCCGGGGTCCTGGGGCCAGATCGAGTGCTCGGCCCAGACCTGGGCGGTGTTCGGGCTGGTCGCCTCATTGCCGTCGCTCATCCCCGAGACGCCGGGCGAGGGATAGACGCCGAGGTGGCTGTGGACGTCGATGATGCCGGGGGTCACGAACCGCCCGCGGGCGTCGACGATGCGATAGCCGGCAGGCACCGGGGTCGCGGCGCCGCCGACCGCGGCCACCCTGCCGTCAGTAACGATGACCACGCCGTTCTCGATCCTCTGGCCGGCGCCGGTGAAGACCGTTCCGCCCACGATGGCCATGTTCTCGCGCGGCAGGCCGCGATAGGTCGAGGGGAAGGGATCGGG
>CAZFQC010000349.1:0-2652 GCA_964520795.1 uncultured Brevundimonas sp. | reverse complement strand
TCGGTGGCGATGGCCTCGATCTCCGGCACGATGATGTGCGGGGCCTCGGCCATGATGACGCCGTTCAGCACCTGCGGATCGGTCATCGGAATGACGTGGCTGCGGTGCGCCACCTGCATGGCCGGGGCGTTGGGATAGCGGTCGACGGCGATGACCTCGGCGCCCAGCCGCTGCAGCTCGATGGCGACTTCCTTGCCGAGCTCCCCGGCGCCGAGAAGCATGACGCGCACGGCGCTGTCGGAGAGGGGGGTGCCGAGGCGCATGCTTACAGCCGCGCCTTCGCCGCCGCGACCACTGCCTCTGTCGTGATCCCGAACTTTTCGTACAGCACCTCGGCGGGGGCGCTGGCGCCGAAGCCGGTCATGCCGACGAAGGCACCGTCCTCGCCGATGAACCGCTCCCAGCCCTGCTGGATGGCGGCCTCGACGGCGACGCGGACCGTGCCCCGGCCGATCACTGAAGCCTGGTAGGCGGCGTCCTGCTGGAAGAAGAGCTCGAAACAGGGAACGGAGACGACGCGGGTCGGCGTGCCTTCCCCCTCCAACACATCGGCGGCGGCCAGCGCCAGCGCCAGCTCGGTGCCCGTGCCGAACAGGGTCACCTTGGCCTCGCCCTTGGCGGCGCGGATCTCATAGGCGCCGCGGGCCGACAGGTTGCCGTCGGCGGCGACGGTCCGAACCGCCGGCGTCTTCTGGCGCGACAGGGCCAGGGCCGACGGTGCCGTCTTGTGCTCCAGCGCCGCCTGCCAGCACTCCATCGCCTCGACCGTGTCGGCGGGGCGGAAGACCAGCAGATTGGGGATGGCGCGCAGGGCGGCCAGGTGCTCGACCGGCTGGTGGGTCGGGCCGTCCTCGCCCAGGCCGATGCTGTCGTGGGTCAGGACGTGGATCGCCCGCACGCCCATCAGGGCGCCGAGACGGATCGCCGGGCGGCTGTAGTCCGAGAACACCATGAAGGTGCCGCCGTAGGGGATGATCCCGCCGTGCAGGGCCATGCCGTTCATCGCCGCGGCCATGCCGAACTCGCGAATGCCCCAGTTGACGTAGCGCCCCTCATAGGACGGCTCGTCGAAGATCGGCGTGCCCTTGACGAAGGTGTTGTTCGAGCCGGTCAGGTCGGCCGAGCCGCCGACCAGTTCGGGGATGGCGGCGAACAGCTCGTCGAGCGCCGCGCCCGAAGACTGGCGCGTGGCCTGGGCCGGCTTCGTCTCGATCAGTTCGGCGATCTTCGCATTGAGGGCGTCGAAGGCGCCGGCGGGCAGGTCGCCCTTCATGGCGCGGGTGAAATCTGCCGCCTGGGGCGAGGCATTGAGCCGGGCTTCCCAGGCCTTGCGCGCCTTGGCACCCTGTTTGCCGACCTTCTTCCACGCCTTGTCGACGGCTTCGGGCAGTTCGAACGGCTCGTGGGTCCAGGACAGGCCCAGCCGGGTGGCGGCGACTTCCGCCGCGCCCAGGGCCGCGCCATGGGTCTTGTGGCTGCCTTCCATGGTGGCGGCGCCGCGACCGATCTTCGTCTTGCAGGCAATCAGGGTCGGCTTGTCCTGCTTCGTCGCCCACTGCAGCGCCGTCTTGACGGCCTTCATGTCATGCCCGTCGACGGCCTTCACGGCCCAGCCGGCGGCCTTGAAGCGCGCCTTCTGGTCGGTGGCGTCCGACAGGGACACGGCCCCGTCGATGGTGATGGCGTTGTCGTCCCACAGCACGGTCAGCTTGTTGAGCCTGTAGCGGCCGGCCAGGGCGATGGCCTCCTGCGACACGCCTTCCATAAGACATCCGTCGCCGGCGATGACCCAGGTTCGGTGGTCGACGAGGTCCTTGCCGTATTTGGCGGCGAGATGGCGCTCAGCCATGGCAAAGCCGACGCTGTTGGCCAGACCCTGACCCAGCGGGCCGGTCGTCGTTTCGACGCCGGGCATATGGCCGAACTCGGGGTGGCCGGCGGTCTTTGACCCCCACTGGCGGAAGTTGGAAAGCTCCTCCTTCGTAGCCGCCTTGTAGCCGGTCAGGTGGAGCAGGCTGTAGATCAACATCGAGCCGTGGCCGGCCGAGAGGATGAAACGGTCGCGGTCGGCCCAGTCGGGGCGGCTGGCGTCGAACTTCAGGAATTTGGAGAACAGCACCGTCGCCACGTCGGCCATGCCCATCGGCATGCCGGGGTGGCCGCTCTTCGCCTTCTCGACCCCGTCCATGGACAGGACCCGGATGGCGTCGGCCATCTGCTTGGGCGTAGCTTTTTCGGATACGGTCTTGCTGTCGGCCACGGGCGGCACTTTCGTCGGGAGGCGGAAAAAGGGAGGCGCGCCGCTTTACCCCGACGCGCCGGCGGGTTCTATACGGATTCTGGAGGATGTGACCCGAATGGACGCTGCATCGGCCGCCAAGGACCGAGTCGACCGCGCGCTGGCGCTGCTGGAACGCCGCCTGCTCGACCTCAAGAGCCGGGCGGCCGGGACCAGCCGTGTGCCGGACGACGATCTGTTCGCGCCGGAACCCTCGACCGAAACCGACCGCGCGCGCATCCATGAGCTGGAAGCCGCCGCCCGCGATGCCGCCGAGGCCCTGTCGCATGCCGCGGATGCGATTCGTGACAGCCTGGCCGAACAGGAGGCCCGCTGATGGCGACGGTGACCGTCGAGATCAACGGCCGCCCCTA
>CAZFQC010000348.1:0-2658 GCA_964520795.1 uncultured Brevundimonas sp. | reverse complement strand
CCCGGCACGCCCTCGTTGACGATCCCCGCCAGCGTTGAGCCCACGGGATCTGCGAGGATGATCTTCGCGTCCGAGCCCACGCTTTTCAGATACCGGGCGATGCCCGTGATGGTGCCGCCCGAGCCGATGCCCGCCACGAAGGCGTCGATGTCGCCGCCCATCTGTTCCCAGATCTCCGGACCCGTGGTCTGGAAATGCGCGAGCGAATTGGCGTCATTGGCGAACTGGTTGACGTAGAATCCGCCCGGGATCTGCTGCGCCAGTCGCTCGGCCATATCGGTGTAATACTCGGGATGACCGTGCGGCACGTCCGACCGGGTCAGGCGAACATCGGCCCCCATGGCCCTGAGATGCTGGATTTTTTCCTTGGACATCTTGTCCGGGATGACCAGAAGCACCTTATAGCCCTTGGCCTGACCCACGAGCGTCAGCGCCAGGCCCGTATTGCCGGCCGTCGCCTCGACGATGGTCCCGCCGGGCTTCAGAAACCCCTCCGCCTCCGCCGCTGCAATCATCGACAGGGCAATGCGGTCCTTGATCGACCCGCCCGGGTTCTGTGCCTCGAGCTTCAGGAACAGACGGCACCGGCCGGTGTCGATCTTCGACACCTCCACCATCGGCGTCTTGCCGATCAGGTCCAGCAGGGAGCCGGTCGGACCGGACAGGACGGGGGTGGCGGCCAACGACATTCAATCACTCCAGGGGGTTCGGGCCGGAAGCTAGGCCCAGCCCCTGCCCATCACAAGCTGCGCAAGATTTCGCCTCCGAAGAGACGTGTCGTGCGTTATCAAGGATACAAATGAGCAAATCACCCCGCCGGCCCGTCGCCGGACTCCCCGACGAAGCCACGCTGATCGCCTTCCTTCGCGAAGCCGGATCGGCCGAAAAAACCGATATCGCCCGCCATTTCGGTCTCAAGGGCGGCGAGCGTCGCGCCCTGCGCGAAATGATCCGCGCCCTTGAGGAGGCCGGCAAACTGGGCAAACGCGGCCGCAAGGGCTTTTCCGAAGTCGGTGCCCTGCCCCCTGTCGGCGTCGCCGATGTGGTCGAGCGCGATCTCGACGGCGAACTCTATGTCCGGCTGGTCGAGGCCTCGGCCGACGCCCCGCGCGCCCTGCTGATTCCCGACAATGGCGGCAAGACCGGCCCCGCCCCCGGCATGGGCGACCGCGTCCTGGTCAAATTCGCCCGCGGCGAGGACGGCTGGGAAGCCCGGCTGATCAAGAAGCTGGACGCCGGCGCCAACAAGGTGCTGGGCGTCATCCGCAAGTCCAACAAGGAGGTCCGGGTCGAACCCGTCGACCGCAAGTCCAGGGACGTGCTGATCGTGCCCCACGCCCAGGCCGAGGGCCTGCGCGACGGCGATCTGGTGCTGGCCGCCATCGAGAAGGGCGACCAGCGCTACGGCCCCAAACGCGGCAAGATCCTCGAGAAGATCGGCCATGAGGGCGACGCCCGCGCCGCCTCCCTGATCGCCATCGCCGCCCACAATGTGCCGATGGGCTTCTCCGAGGCCGTCGAGAAGGAGGCCGGGGATCAGGAGTTGCCGTCGCTGAAGGGCCGCGAGGACCTGCGCGACCTGCCGCTGATCACCATCGACCCGGCCGACGCCCGCGACCATGACGACGCCGTCTATGCGATGCGCGACGAGGACCCGAAAAACACCGACGGCTGGATCGTCTGGGTCGCCATCGCCGATGTCGCCGCCTACGTCCGTCCCAACACCAATCTGGACCGCGAGGCCCGGGACAAGGGCAACTCCACCTACTTCCCCGACCGCGTCGAGCCGATGCTGCCGGAACGACTGTCCAACGGGCTGTGCAGCCTCAAGGAGGGCGAGAACCGCGCCTGCCTCGCCGTGCGCATGGTCTTTGACAAGGACGGCCGGAAGACGGGCCACAAATTCGTGCGCGGCCTGATGCGGTCGCACGCCAAGCTCAGCTACGAACAGGCCCAGGCCGCCATCGACGGCCAGCCTGATGATGCGACCGGCCCGATCATGGCGGCCATCCTCGACCCGCTGTGGGCCGCCTATCGGGCCATGCTGAAAGGCCGTTTGAAGCGCAGCCCGCTGGCCATCGAGAGCCCGGAGCGCCGCATCCGCATGAACGACCAGGGCCAGATCATCTCGATCGAGCCCCGCGTCAGCCTCGAGGCCCACCGGCTGATCGAGGAGATGATGATCCAGGCCAATGTCTGCGCCGCCGAGACGCTGGAGCAGAAGAAGACCCCCCTGCTCTATCGCGTCCACGACGCCCCCAGTCAGGAGAAGCTGTTCAACCTCGGCGACTTCCTCCAGACCATCGGCAAGCCGTGGAACAAGGGCGAACCCGCCACCACCAGACGGTTCAACAAACTGCTCGACGAGACCCGCGGCGGCGACCATGCCGATGTGGTCAATGAGGTCGTCCTGCGGACCCAGATGCAGGCCATCTATGCTGCCGAGAACGTCGGCCATTTCGGCCTGAACCTCGACCGCTATGCCCACTTCACTTCGCCGATCCGGCGCTATTCCGACCTGATCGTCCACCGCGGCCTGATCCGGGCCCTTGGCCTCGGCCCAAAGGGAAACCACGACGGGCTGACGGACCGCGAGATCAGCGAGCTGCCGGCCATCGCCGAACAGGTGACCATGACCGAGCGCCGCTCCATGGCCGC
>CAZFQC010000347.1:0-2672 GCA_964520795.1 uncultured Brevundimonas sp. | reverse complement strand
AGCCCGAGGACGCGCTGGATTTCGAGGCACCGGAGTGGGACCTGGAACGGGGCGGCTCGGCAAACGATCCATCGCTAACTGAAATTTCGTTGTTCTCTCCCAGAATGGCCGGATGGGAGCGAAACGTCCGCATACGCCGCGAAAAGCGGCGACGGAAACTCTGAACCTGGACAGCCCCTTCGAGCGGCTGACAGCGCTTGCCCGCGCCATGTTCGGAACGCCCCATGCGATGGTCGGGGTGGTCGACTGCGAGCACACCCTGTTCCGGGCCAATGTCGGCCTCGACCAGACCGCCTTGCCGCGTGAACTGACGGCGACCCATCTGATGGTGGCCATGGGACCGGGCGCGGTGCTGATCGTCGAGGACGGGCTGAAGGATGAGCGGCTACGGAACCACCCGATGGTCACGGGCGCGCCCTTCCTGCGCTTTTTCGCGGGCGTGACGATCGCCAACGCCGACGGCGAGCCCGTTGGCGCGATCGGCGTGATGGACGTCAGGCCGCGCCCGAGACCGACCGATGCCGAGATCGAGAACCTGAAGGTCCTGGCCCGGATGGCCGGCGAGATGATCGACCAGGCCTCGGCCAACCAGCGACAGTCGGAGCAACTGAAACTGCTCAGACTGTCCGAGGAGATGGCCGGTGTCGGCCAGTGGCGGATGGACGCCGAGACCCTGAAGTCGACCTGGTCGGGTCAGGTCTATCGCATCTATGGCGTGACCCGGGAGACGTTCGATCCGAGCCTGGACGACTCCCTCGCCTTCTTCCACCCGGATGACCGGGAGGCCGTCCGGGAGGCGGTGATGCGCGGTCTGCAGACCGGCGAGGGGTTCCGGAAGCGGATGCGCCTGATCCGGGCGGACGGAGAGGAACGTCTGGTCGAGGCGCACGCCGATACCGAGCGGGGACCGGACGGACGGGTCGTGTCCATGTTCGGCGTGTTCCAGGACGTGACCGAGGCCGAGGCGGCGACCCGCCGGATCGCCGAGAGCGAGCAGCGTCACAGGCTGCTGGCCGACCGGGCCACCGACATCATCATCACCTACGGCGTCAACGGGCTGGTGTCCTATGTCTCGCCCTCGATCGAGCGGGTGAGCGGACATCTGCCGCACGAGGTCGTCGGCCGGCCGGTGACGGATCTGATTCATCCCGAGGATGTGCCGGGCCTCGCGGAGAGTTTCCGGGAATTCGTCAAGGCCCCGCCGGAGTGGTCGCAGCGCGGGGTGACCTATCGGGGTCTGGTCAAGGACGGCGGGTGCCGGTGGTTCGAGGCGCGGACGTCGATCATCCGGGATGATTCAGGCCGGGTCATCGAGTTCCAGGATCTGGTGCGCGATGTCACCGAGACCAAGCGGCTTGAGGAGGCGCTGATCGAGGCGCGTGACCGGGCCGAGGCCGGGGCGCGGGCGAAGTCGGAGTTCCTCGCCAATATGAGCCACGAGCTGAGAACGCCGCTGACCAGCGTGATCGGCTTCTCGGGCCTGTTGCAACAGAGCGCGGCCCTGCCGGAGACCGAGCGGCGCTACGCCGACCGGATCGGCACCGCCAGCGAGGCCCTGCTGGGGGTGATCAACGACATTCTGGACTATTCCAAACTGGAGGCCGGGGCCGTGGAGATGGAGGCCCGCGCCTTCGATCCGCGCGCCCTGACGCAGGCGGCGGCGGCCATGGTTGAAGGCCAGTGCGAGGTCAAGGGACTGGCGCTGAATGTGACCCTGGATCCGGACCTTCCGGCGGCCCTGACCGGCGATGAAGGACGACTGCGGCAAATAGCCCTGAACTTCCTCGCAAACGCCGCCAAATTCACCGCGAATGGCTGCGTGACGCTGAAGGCCTCATGGACGGGCGAGCGGCTGAGACTCGCGGTCACCGACACCGGCATCGGCATCGCCGCCGACAAGATCGACACCCTGTTCGAACGGTTCAGCCAGGCCGACAATTCGACGACGCGGGTCTATGGCGGGACCGGGCTGGGGCTTTCGATCTCGCGCCGCCTGGTCGAGATGATGGGCGGCGAGATCGGGGCGGAGAGCCGGATCGGGGAAGGTTCGACCTTCTGGTGCGAGGTTCCGCTGGCACCGGCCGAGGCCGAGGCGTCGGAGTCAGAGGCAGACGGGGAGATGGCGCGTCCGGACGGACTGCGCATCCTGATGGCCGATGACGCCGCCGCGAACCGCGAACTGATGGTGGCGATCATGAGCGGGCTGGGTGTCGCGCTGGAGACGGTCGCGGACGGCGCCGAGGCGGTCGAGGCGGCGCGGACCGGCGCCTATGACCTGATCCTGATGGATGTGCATATGCCGGTCATGGACGGACTGGACGCGACCCGGGCGATCCGGGCGCTGGACGGGGATGCCGGCCGTGTTCCGGTCATCGCCCTGACCGCGAATGTCCAGCCCGAGCAGGTGCTGCGCTGCCGCGAGGCCGGCATGGACGATCACGTCGGCAAGCCGATCCAGGTGGCGGAGCTGATGCGGGTGATCTCGGCGCGGCTGGAGCAACGGGCGATCCACAAGGCGTCCGAGGCCGCCTGAGCCGTCCCCTGCGGCGTGACGCTGTGCTGACAATCCGCGAATTCATGGTCGGGTTGGCGCGACAAGATCGTTCAAAATCAGATGCTTGAGATTTTGTAGCGACGATTTGCCCGCCGGGGTGCGCTGGTCGCCTAGTCTT
>CAZFQC010000346.1:0-2678 GCA_964520795.1 uncultured Brevundimonas sp. | reverse complement strand
TTTCGCCTCGTCCCAGGGGGCGCGCATCCAGGTTTCGCGCTCTTCTTCCGTCCGCAGGATCACCGGCATGGCCCTGGGGTGGAAGGTCGCGACCTCGGCGTTGGCGTCGGTGGTCAGGAAGGCGAAGACCTCAAGCTCCTCCCATCCCTTGCTGATCTTGCGGACGCCGGCGTGGGGCGTCCAGACGCCGGCGAAGAAGGCCAGGGGCCGGTCTTCCGACAGGGCGAACCATGCCGACGGGCCGCGCTCGACCTGATCCGGTTCGTTGAAGGCGGTGAAGGGGACAAGGCAACGGTTCGGGACCCCCAGCCAGGGCGACCAGTGGCGGCTGTCCGTCCGGCGGATGTTGGTCGTGCCGCCGTCGGGCTCCATCCGCAGGAGCTCGTCAAAATCCACCTCCTTGCCCTTGGCCCGGAGCTTTCCGGCGCGTTTGGTCGCGGCGTCGAACAGGGCCTTCCGGGAGGACGGCATCCCCCAGCGCGGCATGGCCAGCTCGCGCGCTCCGGCGGCGTTGGTGCGGATCACCGGGGCGGCGTAGTCGGGGAAGATGCCGGGCAGGGGCGGGAAATTGCCAACGTCGGGCGTCATCGCCCCGACCATCTGGAGGATGCCCGCCTGGTGTTTCGAGAGGCTGTAGAGATTGCACATCGGGGGAAGCTGACACGGCCGTCCCGCGAAGGGGAGTCCGGCGCGCTGCGGGCGGACGGGCAGCTTCCCGCAATGGTTGCTCCGCCCGGGGTTTATGGACATAGTCGGCGGGCACCCCGGGGGATCCCATGATCATGTATTTCGTTGCCGGCGGCGTCGCCCTCGGCGTCTTCGCCATTGGATTCCTGATCGCGCTGATCCTGCGCCGGGTGGTCCCGACCAATGAGGTCCACATCGTCCAGCGCGGACGGTCGCGCGTCAGCTACGGTGCCAGCCAGTCCGCGGGCAACGTCTATTACGAATGGCCGGCCTTCCTGCCGAGGATCGGCGTGCTGGTGACCAAATTCCCGGTCTCCATCTTTGACGTGAACCTGAAGGACTATGAGGCCTACGACACCGGGCGGCTGCCGTTCCGGGTGGACGTGCAGGCCTTCATGCGGATCGCCGAGTCGGACACGGCGGCGGAGAAGGTCGCCAATTTCGACGAGCTGCAGCACCAGCTGTCAGGCATCCTCCAGGGCGCGGTCCGGAACGTGCTGGCCACCCACAAGCTGGAAGAGATCCTGGAGGCCCGGTCGACCCTGGCCGAGGCCTTTACCGCCCAGGTGGACAACCAGCTCCAGGCCTGGGGCGTCGAGACGGTCAAGAACATCGAGTTCATGGACATCCGCGACAGCGCCAACTCCCAGGTCATCGCCAACATCATGGCCAAGGAAAAATCCCGCATCGACCGCGAGAGCCGGGAGGCCGTGGCGATGAACAGCCAGATGGCCCGGACCAAGGAGATCGAGGCCGAACGCATCGTCGAGGTGAACAAGCAGGACGCCCTGCAGCAGGTCGGCATGCGGACGGCCGAGCAGGAAAAGCAGGTCGGCATCGCCAAACAGGTCGCCGAGCAGCAGGTCCTGGTCGCCCAGAAGGACACCACCGAACGCGAGATGGATGTGAAGCTGGTCGCCGATACGCGCGCCGCCGACATCGCCAAGGGGGTGGCGGAGGTCCAGGCCGCCCAGGAGCGCGAGGTCACCATCATCCGGGCCGAGGGCCAGCGTCAGCAGCAGGTCATCGGGGCGGAGGCCGAACGGCAGCGGCTGGAACTGGTTGCCCAGGGCACGCTGGCGCAGCAGAAGCTCGACGCCGAAGGCCTGCTGGCCCAGGGCCAGAGCCGGGCCGAAGCCGAGCGGCTGCTGCTGCTGGCGCCGGTCTCGACCCAGATCGAACTGGCCCGGGAGATCGGCGGCAATGAGGGCTACCAGACCTATCTGGTGCGCGTGGAGCAGATCAAGGCGGGGCAGACCGTGGGCGTCGCCCAGGCCCAGGCCCTGAGCGCGGCCGACATCAAGGTGATCGTGACCGGCGGCGACGTGCCCGCGGGCATGAACAGCATCACCGATGTGTTCAGCGCCAGGGGCGGCCAGGCGCTCGGGGCGATGCTGGAAGGGCTGGCCCAGACCGACGCCGGCAAGGCGGTGGTGGAGCGGGCGACCAAGGGCGCGGCAAAGCCCAAGGACAAGGAATAGCGTCACCGCTCCAGACGTCGGTCGCGCTGCATCGACCGCTGAAACAGGCGGGAGTCAGGGCCCGGCGGGCGGGCCCTCGGGCAGGCGCAGGGTGGCGGTCAGGCCGCCCTCCGCGCGGTTTTCGAGCGCGACGGTTCCGCCGTGGAGGCGGGCGATCGACACCGCTATGGCCAGGCCGAGGCCCGCCCCGCCGGTGCCGCGGTTCCGCGACTGGTCCAGACGCGCGAAGGGACGGAGGACCTGTTCGAGCTGGTCCGCGGGCAGGCCGGGGCCCTCGTCCTCGACCCGGATGAGCAGGGCCCGGCCCTCGACCGTGACACGCAGTCGCGCGCCGCCGGCGTAGCGGACGGCGTTGTCGATCAGGTTGCGGAGCGCGCGGCCGAGAAGCTCGGGCCTGAGGGGCCAGTCGATCGGCTCGCCGGGCTCCAGCGCGACCGCCGCGCCCTGGGCCGTGAAATCGGTGACGACGCCGGACACCAGCGCCCGGACCTCGACCCGCGCCAGCGGCTC
>CAZFQC010000345.1:0-2680 GCA_964520795.1 uncultured Brevundimonas sp. | reverse complement strand
CCGTCGGGCTCCAGACCCATATCTGGGCGAACAACACCCGTTCGATCCTGCTGCTGGCCGCCTTCCCCGTGCTGATGATCTTCATCATCTACGGACTGCAGCTGGTCCTGATGGGGTTCGGCTTCCTGCCCGGAACGGGGCGGGGACTGGGCGACGACATGGCCCTGGCCGCCTCCTGGCTGGGCGGAACCATCCCCCTTGCCTTCGTGGTCGCCGGCATCTGGTTCGCCATCTCCTATTTCGGCAGCCAGACCATGATCGACATGATGACTGGGGCCCGGAAGGTTGAGAGGAAATCCGAGCCTGACCTCTACAACCTGTTGGAAAACCTTGCGATCTCTCGCGGACTGCGCACGCCGACGCTGCGCGTCATCGACAATGACAGCCTCAATGCCTTCGCCACCGGACTGCACGAGGGCCAGTACAGCATCACGGTCACGCGCGGCCTGGTCGCGGCCCTGACGCGCGACGAGCTGGAGGCGGTGCTGGCTCACGAGCTGACGCACGTCATCAACAAGGACGTGCGGACCATGGTGATCGCCTCGATCTTCGCGGGGATCATCAGCGTCATGGCCGAGCTGGTGTTCCGCGGCCTGATCTATTCGCGCGGTGGCGGGAAGCGGGACAACAAGAACGCCCTGCCGCTGATCCTGATCGGTCTGGCCTTCGCCGCCGTCGGCTTCGCCCTGGCGATCGTCATCCGGATGATGCTGTCGCGAACGCGGGAGTTCGTCGCCGACGCCGGGGCGGTCGAGCTGACCAAGAACCCCGACGCCATGATCTCGGCCCTGCGCAAGGTCGAGGGCCGGTCGAGCCTCAAGGGGCCGGATGAGTTGCAGCAGCTGTTCCTCGATAACCAGCCCGATGGCGTGGGCCTGGAGGGCCTGTTCGCCAGCCATCCGCCGATCCAGAAGCGGATCGACGCCCTGGTGAAATTCGGCGGGGGCGTGGACCCGGGGGCGGGGTCAGCCGGGCCGACGCCCTATGCGACCTCGGTGCCCGCCGCAGGCTGAGCCATCCGCTCCCAGCCCAGCCGGGTCAATTGGTCCATCGGCCGGAACTCGGCCTTGTAGTCCATCTTCCGCGAGCCCCGGACCCAGTAACCGAGATAGACGAAGGGCAGACCCACGATCCGGGCCTGTCGCACATGGTCGAGGATGGCGAAACGACCGAGGCTGCGGGCCTCGAGCGACGGGTCGAAGAAGCTGTAGACCATCGACAGGCCGTCCCCGAGCAGGTCGGTCAGGCAGACGCCGACCAGATCGCCGGGACCGCCGTCGGGAGAGGGCAGGCGGTATTCGATCAGGTGGGTCCGGACGGCCGTGTCCTCGACCATGGCGACATAGTCGAGCCAGCCCATGCCGCTCATTCCGCCGCCCGGATGGCGGCCGTGCAGATAGCGGCGCAGCAAGTCGAACTGTTCGGTGGTAGCCTCCGCCTCGACCAGATCGCGGGACAAATCAGCGTTTCGTTTCAGGACCTTGCGCTGGGACCTTGAGAAGCTGAACTCGGGCACAGGCAGGCGGACAGAGACGCAGGCGTCGCAGGATTCACAGGCCGGGCGGTAGGCGATGTTCTGGCTGCGGCGGAAGCCGGCCTGGGTCAGTTCGTCATTGACGTGGACGCCTTCGCTGAAGGGCAGGTTGGCGAACACCTTCCGCTCGGTCTGACCCGGCAGATAGGGGCAGGGGGCCACGGTCGTCATGTAGAAGCGTAGCTGGCGCTGGGGAACAAAGGTCACGGGTTCACGTCCGTGTCCGGGTTCGCTGCGGGTGAGGCGCTCGGCGTTTCATGATCGGATTTGAACCCGCTCCCTGGACCGGAGCAAGGCGATTCGCCCCGCGTCACACATGCGGGGCGGATCATCACAGGCTGGTGTCCGTGGGCAGGACCGGCGCCTCGCGCAACAGAACGATGGCGATGCGGCGGTTTCCGGCGAGGGTGGGGTCGTCGGGATACAGTGGATCGGAGCCGGCCTTGCCCGACACCTGATAGACCCGGTCTGCATCGACTCCGGCACTTTGCAGGATCAGGCGGGAGGCGTTGGCGCGGGCCGAGGACAGGGCCCAGTCGTTGGGGCCGGTCGCCCGGTTTGATCCCGGGGCCGCCGAGGTATGGCCCGTGATGGAGATGCGGTTGGGCAGCTGGTTGATGACCCGCGAAATGGTCCGCAGCAGCAGCTGGGCGCGGGCATTGGGGCGCGAGGAGGAGGGGTCGAACATCGAGCGCCCCTCCTGATCGACCAGCTGGATGCGCAGACCTTCCGGGGTCTGGTCGATGATCAGCTGTTTCGACAGCTCGGCCAGTTCGGGCATCGACTGCATGGCCTGCCGCAGCGATTCGGCGGCCGAGGCGAATTCGGCGGCCTCGCGGCGGGCGATCTCCTGACGCAGGGCTTCCTCGCTGGCCGCGGCGAGATTCTGGTTCTGGCCGGCCTCGGGCGGGGCGTCCGCCGGGGCTTCCGGGGCCAGTTGATTGATGACGGAGGTGGCGCCGGACCCCTTGGCCCCGTCTTCGCCAAGGGCGGTGCCGCCGAGGATCCCGCCCGACCCTGACGTGGTCTGGGACACGCTGGCCGGGGCGAAATATTCGGCGATGCCGCGCTTCTGTTCCGGATCGGTCGTGTTGATCAGCCACATCAGCAGGAAGAAGGCCATCATGGCGGTCACGAAGTCGGCGT
>CAZFQC010000344.1:0-2681 GCA_964520795.1 uncultured Brevundimonas sp. | reverse complement strand
CGCAGATCCGGCGGCGTCGCCTCTTCGGTCAGGATGCGGATCGCCTCGTCCAGCGACACCACCTCCTGCGCCTGGGAGCCCAGACGGCGGATGGCCACCGTGCCCGCCTCGGCCTCGTTCTTGCCGACCACGGCAATGACCGGGACCTTGCCGACCGAGTGTTCGCGCACCTTGTAGCCGACCTTCTCGTTGCGCAGGTCGGTCTCGGCCCGCAGGCCCGCGGCCTTCAGCTTCTCGACCACCTCGCGGGCGTAGTCGTCGGCCTCGGAGACGATGGTCGCCACCACCACCTGGGTCGGCGCGAGCCAGAGCGGGAAGGCCCCGGCGTAGTTCTCGATCATGATGCCGATGAACCGCTCGAACGAACCGAGGATGGCGCGGTGCAGCATGACCGGCCGGTGCTTCTGGCCGTCCTCGCCGATATATTCGGCGTTCAGCCGCTCGGGCAGGACATAGTCGAGCTGCAGCGTGCCGCAGGTCCAGGTCCGGCCGATGGCGTCCTTGACGATGAAGTCCAGCTTGGGCGCGTAGAAGGCCCCGTCGCCCTCGGCGATGACCGGGTCGACCCCGGCCAGCCGCGCGGCCTCGCCCAGCATGGCCTCGGCCTTGTCCCAGAACTCGTCCGTGCCGGCGCGCACCTCGGGCCGCGTGGCCAGGGCGATCTCATGGGTGTTCATGCCGAGGTCGGCGTGGATCAGGCGCGTCAGCTCGATGAACCGGCGCGTCTCCTCGACGATCTGGTCCTCGCGGCAGAAGATGTGGGCGTCGTCCTGGGTGAAGCCGCGCACCCGCATCAGGCCGTGCAACGCGCCCGACGGCTCGTAGCGGTGGCAGGCCCCGAACTCGGCCATGCGCAGCGGCAGTTCGCGGTACGATCGCTGGCCCTGGTCGAAGATCTGGACGTGGCCCGGGCAATTCATCGGCTTGAGAGACAGGGTCTCGCCCTCGACCGTCTCGCAGACGAACATGTTGGGGCGATACTTCTCCCAGTGGCCCGACTTCTCCCAGAAGGTCCGGTCCAGCACCTGGGGCGTCTTGACCTCGACATAGCCGGCGGCGTCCAGCCGGCGGCGCATATAGGCCTCCAGCACGCGCCACAGGATCCAGCCCTTGGGGTGCCAGAAGACCATGCCCCGGCCTTCCTCCTGCATGTGGAACAGGCCCATGGCCTTGCCGATGCGGCGGTGGTCGCGCTTCTCGGCCTCCTCGACGCGCAGCAGATAGGCGTCGAGGTCCTCCTTCGAGGCCCAGGCCGTCGCATAGATGCGCTGCAGCTGCGGATTGCGGTGGTCGCCGCGCCAGTAGGCCCCCGCCAGCTTGGTCAGTTTGAAGGCCTTGCCGACGAATTTGGTCGAGGGGAAATGCGGTCCCCGGCACAGGTCCACCCAGTCGCCCGTGGCGTAGGTGGTGATCGTCTCCGTCCCCGGCAGGTCCCGGATCAGTTCGGCCTTGAACGTCTCGCCCTTCGACTCGAAGAAGCGGATGGCTTCGTCCCGGTCCCGGACCTGACGGACCAGCTTCTCGTCGCGGTCGACGATCTCGGCCATCTTCTTCTCGATGGCGGCGAAGTCGTCCGTCGAGAACGGCTCCTCGCGGTGGAAATCGTAATAGAAGCCGTCCTCGATCGCCGGGCCGATGGTCACCTGGGTGCCGGGGAACAGCTCCTGCACGGCCTGGGCCAGCACGTGGGCGGCGTCGTGGCGGATGGTCTCGAGCGCCTCGGGATCATCGCGCATGATCAGTTTGAAGTCGCCGGAGCCGCCCAGCGGGCGGTCCAGATCACGCTGCTCGCCGTTCAGGGCGACCAGCGCCGCGCGCTTGGCCAGCGACGGCGAGATGGAGGCGGCGACGTCACGGCCCGTGGCGTCGTCGGGATACTGGCGCGAGGCACCGTCGGGGAATTTGAGGTCGATCATGTCTTCGTCTTTGCGGGCGGCACCGGATCGTATTTCCAGCCTTCGCCGAAGGGTTGGCATTTGCAGAGGCGTTTGGCCGTGAGCCATCCCCCCTTGATCGGTCCGTGCTGGATCAGCGCGTCCCGACCGTAGTCCGAGCAGGTCGGCCGGAACCGGCAGTGCTGCCCGATCAGGGGCGACAGCGTCAGCTTGTAGCCGCGATGGGCCAGCCGCACGCCGCGTTCATAAAGGGTTTCGCCGGAAGCCATGTCGCCGCGCTTATCCCTCGCCAGACGCGAAGGAGCAACGGGGCTTCAGGCCGCGCCGGCGAGGCTAGTTCGGGTATCGGCCCGATCGCGGGCCATAGCCTGCCGCACGGCGTCCAGAGTCGCCTCGATGGCGACCATGGTCGAGGCGTGGCGCGCGGGGTAGTCGGCGACCTGTTTCAGGGCGCGCAGGCCCTCGAACCGGCCCGTCGGACCCTCGCCGCCGGCCTTGAGCATGGCCGACATGGCGTCGCGCGCGGCGATGATCTCGTCCGGGGTCGCGCCGATCACGACCTCGCCGAGCACGCCCGCTGCCGCCTGACCCAGGGCGCAGGCCTTGACGTCCTGGGCGAAGGTCTCGACCCGGCCGGTCGCGTCGAGCGTGACATCGACGATCGCCTTCGAGCCGCACAGTCTGGCGACCCGCTCGCCGGTGCCCCCAGGCGCAGCCAGCCGTCCGCTGTGCGGCAGATTGGCCGCCAGCTTGAGGATGCGCGCGCTGTAGAGCTCGTCGATCATG
>CAZFQC010000343.1:0-2700 GCA_964520795.1 uncultured Brevundimonas sp. | reverse complement strand
ATGACCTTCCGCACCCTCGACGACGCTCGCGACCTCGCCGGCAAGACCGCCCTCGTCCGCGTGGATTTCAACGTCCCGATGGAGGGCGGCAAGGTCACCGAGGACACCCGCCTGCGCGTCGCCCTGCCGACGATCAACAAGCTGCGCGACGCCGGGGCCCGGGTCGCGCTTCTGGCCCATTTCGACCGGCCCAAGGGCAAGGTCGTCCCGTCCATGAGCCTGCGACCCGTGGTCGACGATCTGGAACACCTGCTCGGCGCGCCGGTCCGGTTCGCGACCGACTGCGTGGGCGAAGAGGCCAGGGCCATGATCGCCGACCTGCCGCTGGGCGGCGTGGTTCTGCTGGAGAACGTCCGCTTCCATGCGGGCGAGGAAGCCAACGACCCGGCCTTCGCCGCGCAACTGGCGGAACTCGGCGACGTCTATGTCAATGACGCCTTCTCCGCCGCCCACCGCGCCCACGCCTCGACCGAGGGCCTCGCCCGGCTGCTGCCGGCCTATGCCGGCGAGTCGATGCGCCGCGAGCTGGACGCGCTCGACGCCGCCCTCGGCAAGCCGAAAAAGCCCGTCATCGGCATCGTCGGCGGGGCCAAGGTCTCGACCAAGCTGGACCTGCTCAAGAATCTGGTCGGCAAGCTGGACCGCCTCGCCATCGGCGGCGGCATGGCCAACACCTTCCTGTTCGCGCAAGGGACAGACATCGGCGGCTCCCTGGCCGAACGCGACATGGCCGACACCGCCCGCGAAATCCTCGCCGAAGCCGAGGCCCGCGGCTGCGAAATCCTGCTGCCCGTCGACTTCGTCGTGGCGACCGAGGTCAAGCCCGGCGCGGCCGCACGCCCCGTCGTCGCCGGTCAGCCGCTGTCGGCCGACGACAAGATCCTCGACGCCGGCCCGGCCAGCGTCGCTCGCCTGGTCGACGCCCTGACCGCCTCGAAGACGCTGATCTGGAACGGCCCGCTGGGCGTGTTCGAGGTGCCGCCGTTCGACACGGCCACGGTCGCGGTCGCCCACCATGCGGCCGCCCTGGCGAAAGCCGGCGTCCTGATCGCGGTCGGCGGCGGCGGCGACACGGTCGCGGCCCTGCACCACGCGGGCGTGGCCGACGACATGACCTTCGTCTCCACCGCCGGCGGGGCCTTCCTGGAATGGATGGAGGGCAAGCCCCTGCCCGGCGTCGAGGCCCTGCGGGTCTGAGTGCATCCAAACCTGCGGTTCGCGACCTCTCACGGGTCGGAGGACCCCATGACCATCGCCGCCATCCTGACCGCCGCCGCCCTGCTGGCGAGCGCCCCGGCTGCCGCACAGCCCGACCCTGTCGGCCTGATCCGGCACTATACCCGGTCGAATTCGGACGGGTCGGAGGCCGAACACATCTCGACCTTCCGGGCCTCGGCGACCTCGATTGCGGTCTACAAGATGCGCGAGCGCTGCACCAACGCCGCCCTCGTCACGGCCGAACTGGACCCGGCGCGGAACCGGGTCGCCTCGCTGGTCGGGGGGCGGCTGACCCGCGCCGGGACGCAGCAGGCCTTCGCCTGGCTGGCCCATGATGCCGAGAACAACACCCTGACGGTCAGCCTTGAGGGCCCGGGCGGCTCTCCGCTCGAGACCGCGTCCCTGTCGGGAGCCGCGCCGTGGCGACTGTACGATTTCGACTTCGCCGACTGGAACGCCCTGACAGCAACCCCGACGCCCGGTCAGGACATCACCGTCGACATGGCCCTGATCTGGCCGGAGCCCGCCGACGACGGCCGAATGATGCAGTCTCTGGGACCGGCCGTCGCCCGATTCGTCGGCTCCGAGATCCACGGCGACGTTCTGTCACTGCGGTACCGGATGGAGGGCTCCGCCTTCGCCGGGGGCTCGGGCGGCGACCTGTGGCTGGACGCAGGGGACGGTACGGTCGTCGAGGCGCGCTTCGGCCGCCCCAGTCATCCGGGCTATTCGGACTTTCGTCTCGTCCGGACCGGCGAGGCCCGGGGCGAGGCGGCCTGGCGGGCGTTGCTGGCAGATCACTGGACCGGCTGCCCGCCGGCCTGACCTGTTACAATGCGTGACTTCGAGGCATGGGGCCGTTAAACCACCGGCAAAACAGACGGTCCCAGGAGACACCCCATGGCGCGCATCACGCTGCGACAACTTCTCGATCACGCGGCGGAAAACGACTACGGCCTGCCCGCCTACAACATCAACAACATGGAGCAGGGCCTCGCCATCATGGAGGCCGCCGAGGCGGTCAACGCCCCGGTCATCATCCAGGCCAGCCGCGGCGCGCGCAGCTATGCCAATGACATCGTCCTGGCCAAGCTGATCGACGCCCTGGCCGAACTGTATCCGCACATCCCGGTCTGCATGCACCAGGATCACGGCAACGGCCCCGCCACCTGCGCCACCGCCATCCAGTACGGCTTCACCTCCGTCATGATGGACGGCTCGCTGGAAGAGGACGCCAAGACCCCCGCCTCATACGAATACAACGTCGACGTCACCCGCCGTGTGGTCCAGATGGCCCACGCCTGCGGCGTCTCGGTCGAGGGCGAGCTGGGCGTGCTGGGGTCGCTTGAGACCGGCATGGGCGAAGCCGAGGACGGCCACGGATTCGAGGGCAAGCTGGATCACTCCGCCCTGCTGACCGACCCGGACCAGGCGGTGGACTTCGTACGCGAGACCCAGGTCGATGCCCTCGCCATCGCCATG
>CAZFQC010000342.1:0-2703 GCA_964520795.1 uncultured Brevundimonas sp. | reverse complement strand
CGCGGGGGCCGGAGCGGCGGAAACGCCGGCCAGGCTGGACTCGAGGTTCTGCAGCGAAGGCGCGGCGGGTTGCGCCGGAGCCGCCGGATCCACGGCCGGATCCGCCGCCGGCGTCGTCGGGGCGATCAGCTCGCCCACGGCGTCAGCATCGACGATCGAACGGTTCGAGCGCTCGACATTGCCCAGGATGGTCAGGGCGACGGCGCAAAGGAAGAAGAGCGTCGCCAGCACCCAGGTCGTCTTGGTCAGCAGATTGCCCGCGCCGCGCGCCGTCATGAAGCCCGACGGACCGCCGCCCATCCCGAGGGCACCGCCCTCCGAACGTTGAATCAGGATCACGCCGGCAAGCGCGATCGAGATGAGGATCATGGCGACGAGGAGAATGGTCTGGAGCATGGCAGCCGATATGTGTGGCGCGAGACGGCACCGATCAAGCGGCGGCGTCTAACATTGATGCGGGACGGGAGCAAACGACGGAATCAGGCGCCGCGGATAATGCCCAGAAAATCCGCCGCCTTCAGCGAGGCTCCGCCCACCAGTGCCCCGCCGACCTCCGGCACGGCGAGGATTTCGCGGGCATTGTCCGGCTTGACCGAGCCGCCGTACAGGATCGGCGTCGCGGCGACGCCCAGGCCCAGACGTTCAATCATCGCCGCGCGAACGGCCCGGTGGACCTCCTCGATCTGCTCCAGCGTGGGCGTCAGGCCCGTGCCGATCGCCCAGACCGGCTCATAGGCCACGGCGAAGTCAGCGCCGGCCAGGGCCAGCGGCAGCGAGTCCATGATCTGGTCGCGCACCACCTCGACAGCCCGGCCCGCCTCGCGCTGCGCCAGCGTCTCGCCCACGCAGATGATCGGCGACAGGCCCGCGGCCAGCGCCGCCGCGGCCTTGGACGCCACCAACGCATCGGTCTCGCCGTGCCCCTGACGGCGTTCGGAATGGCCCAGAATCACCAGCGTCGCGCCGGCGTCCTTCAGCATGGCCGCCGAAATGTCGCCGGTGAACGCGCCGTGGGTCTCGGCCCGGCAGTCCTGCCCGCCGATCTCGATGCCGTCGCCGGCGGCTCGCGCCATGCGCTCGATCAGGGTCGCGGGCGGACACAGGGCGACCCGGCAGGCCGGAGCCGCCTCCGCCAGCGCCGCGCGCAGTGCCTCCACCTCGCCCAGGCTCGCGCCCAGGCCGTTCATCTTCCAGTTTCCGGCGATCAGTTTTTTGGTCTGCATCATCCGGGCCTTCTATGCGGCGCCTTTCGACAAGCCAAGCCGCGTCGGGCCGCGTCGGGTCGGGAGGTCCCGCAGGGCCGACGACCGCGGCCCAACAATCACGCCTTCGTCTTGCCGTGCGGGGCGCTGACACCCTATAGGCCAAGCAGCACCCTTGCCGCTGATCCGCCAGGACCGACCATGCTCACCGCCTTCCGCACCTTCGCCAAATCGAAATGGGCCGTCGGCCTGCTGGTCCTGCTGGCCATCGGCCTGCTGGTGACCGGCGGCTCCCAGATGGATGTGCTGGCGAACCTGGGTCCCCGGCACGTTGTGACGGCGGGCGACCGCAGTCTCGGCCAGGCCGAGTTCCGCGGGGAACTGGACCGCATCCGCGAACAGGCCCAGCAGCAGTCGGGCCGCGCCCTCGACTTCGAGGAACTGATCGGCGAAGGCGGCCTGCGCCAGTATCTGGAACAGAAGTCCCAGCAACTCGGCTTCGTGAACTGGGCCTGGAAGGCCGGCATCCGCCCCGGCAAGGACCTGGTCCTGCGCCAGATCCGCCAGGCCCCCGGCTTCTTCGACAGCGTCACGGGCCAGTTCAGCGAGGAGCAGTATCGCACTGCCCTGGCGGAGAACAACGCCACGCCGGAGATGTTCGAGGCGCAGCTGCGCGACCAGTATTCCACCCAGCACTATGGCGCGGCGCTCGGCGCGGGAATGCGACTGCCGCGCATCTATGGCGCCATCCTCGCCAGCCAGGCGCTCGAGACCCGCGACGCCCGCTGGTTCACCGTGACCCAGGCCATGGCCGGCACGGCCGGCGCGCCGACCGACGCCCAGCTGACGGCCCTGATGAACCAGAACGCCGACCAGTTGCGGCTCCCGGAATCCCGCACCGCATCGGTGGTCCTGTTCGATGACGGCGTGGCTGCCGCGGCTGTCCCGACCGAGGCGCGGATCACCGAGCGGTTCAACTTCCGCCGCGACGCCCTGTCGCTGCCCGAGAAGCGCAGCTTCGTCACCCTGACCGCGCCGAACCGTGCCGCCGCCGACCGTATCGCCGCCGCCCTGCGTGCCGGTCAGTCTCCGGCCGACGTGGCGCGCGCCAACAACATCCAGCCTGCGGAATATGTCGACACCCCGCGCAGCGCCCTCGGCGATCCGGCCGTCGCCGCGGCCGTCTTCGGCCTGCCTGTCAACCAGGTATCCGCGCCGATCCAGGCCGGCGTCGGTTTCGTTGTCGCCCGGGTGACCAGCATCCAGCCGGGGCGAGCCGCGTCCCTGGCGGACGTCCGCGACCAGGTGATCGCCGAACTGCGCGCGGAAGACGCCCGCGCTGCCGTCTACCGCCGCGTCGAGGCCTATGAGAAGGCCCGCCAGGACGGCAAGACACTCGAGGTCGCCGTGCGCGAGGTCGGAGCCCGGATCATCCAGATCCCGCCGATCCGCCAGGACGGCAAGCTGCGCAACGGCCAGGACATCAACCCGCCCCTGCCGC
>CAZFQC010000341.1:0-2709 GCA_964520795.1 uncultured Brevundimonas sp. | reverse complement strand
CCAGGGTATGGGGGCCGGTAGCCTGACGGTTTCGGGTACCCGCTGACCCGTGGGCGCTCGCATGCCCCGGCTGACGCAACCGATGTCGTTCAATGGCAATCCGGGAACCGGGGACCAGGGTCTGGCGGAACGGCCCCGGGCGGCATGTCCCCTCGCCCGCCGACCCGCCATGGGTCCGGCCGCTCGTTTCGAAAGCGCGTGGTGGGGGAAGCAGGACTCGAACCTGCGAAGCTTACGCAGGGGATTTACAGTCCCCCCCCTTTGCCGCTCGGGACATTCCCCCAGCGCGTTTTCGAACCGTCGGACCGATGCGCCGGCGACCTTTCGGCCGTCGAAACAACAAAAGCTCTCGGGTTCCTGCGTCGCCTGGTTTAGGAGGGGCGCCAGACCCGAAAGCCCTCAGGGCTCCAAATCGGAGGGCGTCTTATAGTGTCGAGAAATCCAGAACGCAACGACCGGAAATCGGGCAAAAAACCGGTCTTCGCCGACCGGTCCGCGGCTCGCCCGGGCGGCCCGGGAGCGGGTGCCAAGGGCAAGGCCGAAGGCGGTCCCGACCGTGGCGGCTGGAACCCCAATCCCCGGCCGAAGGCCTTCTCTGATTCCGCCCCGCGTGCATCGCGAGCGAAAGCCGACGCCGACAATTTCGTCTGGGGCCGCCACCCGGTCATCGCCGCCCTGGCCAATCCGGCCCGCAAGGGCATGGGCCGGCTGCTGGCGACCGCCGACCGCGCCGCCGAACTGGAACGCGACAAACTGACCAACGGCCACAGGATCGAGATCATCGAGGTCCAGGCGCTGGACCGGATGCTGCCGCCGGGTGCCGTGCATCAGGGCCTGGCCTTCAAGGTCCAGCCGCTGGAAGGCGTGGCACTGGAGGACATCGCCGGAGACGGCGGTGTCATCGTCATGCTGGACCAGCTGACCGACCCGCAGAACGTCGGCGCCATCTTCCGCTCGGCCCTGGCCTTCGGCGCCAGGGGCATCGTGGTGCAGGATCGCCACTCGCCCGCCCTCGCCGGTGCCCTGGCCAAGGCCTCGGCCGGCGCCACGGAACGCCTGCCCTGTGCGCGCGTGACCAATCTCAGCCGGGCCCTTGAGACCCTGGCCGACATGGGGTGGCGCGCCGTGGGCCTCGACGGAGCGGCCGAAATGACGCTGGAACAGGCGCTGGATGACCGCCCGACGGTGCTGGTCATGGGCTCGGAGGGCGACGGCATCCGCCGGCTGGTGGCCGAACACTGCGACACCATGGCCCGTATCCCCATGCCCGGCGGATTTGAGAGCCTGAACGTCTCCAACGCCGCCGCGGTCGCGCTATATGAAGCCCACCGCAAACAGTCTTCCTGACCGCTTGATTGAACTCCGCTTGCTCCCGCCCCACTCCCTGCCCTAGACGCGCGCCATGGAATTCCTTTCGTCTCCCGAACTCGCCAGCCAGGCCACCGCCCTCGGCCAGGTGCTGATGATCGATCTCGTGCTGGCCGGCGACAACGCCGTGGCCGTCGGCCTCGCCGCCGCAGCCCTGGCGCCCGAACAGCGCAAGAAGGCCATCCTGATCGGCCTGGCCGCCGCCGTCGTCCTGCGCATCGGCTTCGCCCTGATCACCGTGCAGCTGCTGGCCATCATCGGCCTGCTGCTCGCCGGCGGCGTCCTGCTGCTGTGGGTCTGCTGGAAGATGTGGCGCGAACTGCAGGAGCAGAAGACCCACGACCAGGCCGAGGCCGAGGCCGAGCTGGAGACCGCCCTGTCCGCCCACCATGGCGGCGGCCCCCCGCCGGAAGCCCTGGGCATCAAGCGCAAGACCTTCGCCGCGGCCCTGATCCAGATCATGATCGCCGACGTCACCATGTCGCTGGACAACGTCCTGGCCGTGGCCGGCGCAGCGCATGAGCATCCCTGGATCATGGTCTTCGGTCTGATCCTGTCGATCGCCCTGATGGGCGTCGCCGCGACCTTCATCGCCAAGCTGCTGACGAAGCATCGCTGGATCGGCTACGTCGGCCTGGCCATCGTCCTCTATGTCGCCCTGCACATGATCTGGGACGGCGCGCGGTCGGTGATCGTGCGGACCGACCGGATGGACGCCTTCAACGCCTCGGCCCCGGCCTTCCTCGACATCAGCGAGGAAGAGAAGGCCAAATTCCTGAAGGGCGTCGAGAGCAAGGACGCAGCCCCGCCCGCCGCCGTTACGCCTCCGGCAGCGTCCCCCAGCGTCGCATCGCCCGCCTGAGCGACTCCGGCGCGCCGGCCCTGTCGGGCTGGGGCGTCGTGATCGCGGCGGCGCGGGCCTGCATTTCGGCCAGCGGCGGCACGTCGTTGGCCTGCCGCTCGGCATCGGTGGTCGCCGGATCCACGTCCCACAACCGCCAGCCGACGCCGTCAGGCACGATATTCGTCCCGAATTTCTGAGGCTGCTCCGCATACATCAGCGACCGGTCCAGCGCCGCCGCGGCCAGCCAGCGCGCGCCGGGCCGGCCCTTGTCGGCGGCCAGGGCCGCCAACCGGCTGCCGAGCGCCGCCTCCCCGCTCAGCTCTCCATGGTTCAGGACCCATGCGGCCGCGTAGAGGGCGTCCGCGTCCTCCGGCCAGCCGTCTGCCAGCAGCCCCATGACCGCCTCCCGGCGCGCCCGGTCCCGCTCGCGCAGGGCCACATAGGCCGGCTCACCCGCCAGCACCGCGCGATCCTCGGCCTGATCCTCGGCCAGCAGC
>CAZFQC010000340.1:0-2717 GCA_964520795.1 uncultured Brevundimonas sp. | reverse complement strand
AGCTTGATGATGCCGATCGGGCCGTGGCGCTGTTTGCCGATGACGACCTCGGCCTGGTGCTCAAGCCGGTCCATGTCCTCCTGCCACTGCAGGTGTTCGGGCGTGCCCTCGCGGGGTTCGGCGCGGCCCAGATAGTAGCTTTCGCGATAGACGAACATGACGCAGTCGGCGTCCTGCTCGATCGAGCCGGATTCGCGCAGGTCGGACAGCTGGGGCCGCTTGTCCTCGCGTTGCTCGACCTGACGCGACAGCTGCGACAGGGCCAGGATCGGCACGCTGAGTTCCTTGGCCAGGGCCTTGAGGGCACCGGTGATCTCCGACACCTCCTGCACCCGGTTCTTCTGGCTGTTCTCGCCGGTGGTGATCAGCTGCAGATAGTCGACGATGATCAGGTCGAGGCCGTGTTCCTGCCGCTTCAGGCGGCGGGCGCGGGCAGCCAGTTTGGAGATCGACAGGCCGCCGGTGGCGTCGATGAACAGGGGGCTCTCGCCGATCTCGATGGCGGCCTCGCGGATGCGACCGAAGTCGGCGGCGTCGATCTCGCCCTTGCGCAGCTTGTCCGAGGACACGCCCGAGGCGTCGGCCAGGATACGCATGGCCAGCTGTTCGGCGCTCATTTCCAGCGAATAGAAGGCCACCACCCCGCCACTGACGGTCTTGCGGCCTTCCGGCGTCGGCTCCCAGCGGTAATTCCGGGCGACGTTGAAGGCGATGTTGGTGGCCAGGGCGGTCTTGCCCATCGACGGACGGCCGGCGAGGACCAGCAGGTCGGACGGGTGCAGGCCGCCGAGCTTGGCGTCGAGGTCGTCGAGGTGGGTGGCCAGGCCAGCCAGCTTTCCATCGCGCTGATAGGCTTCGGCCGCCATCTGAACCGCGCCGGACAGGGCGCTGGAAAAGCTGACAAATCCGGAAGATGGCTTGCCGGTCTCGGCGAGGGTGTAGAGCTGCTGCTCGGCCTGTTCGATCTGGTCGATGGCGGCGGTTTCAGGCTGGGGCGCTTCGCGCACGATCTCGCCGCCGATACGGATCAGGTCGCGGCGCAGGGCCAGGTCATAGACCACCCGCGCATAGTCGGGGGCGTTGGCGGCCGGCGGCGCGCGGTCGACCAGGTCGGCGAGATAGCGCAGCCCGCCGAACTCCTGGAACGCCGGATCCAGCTTGAACCGCTCCATCAGTATGGTCGGCTCGGCCAGCATGCCCTGGCGGATATGGTCCTCGATGGCGTCGTAGAGCCGCTGGTGGAAGGGCTCATGGAAATGCGTGCCGCGCAGGCGGTCGGACAGGCGTTCGAACACCGCATTGTCGAACATCAGCGACCCCAGAAGCGCCTGTTCGGCCTCGAGGTTGTGCGGCATCGACGGGATGGAGCCGGAGTCCATCGGCGAAGGAAATTGGACGGGGGCGAAGGCGTTCATCGGGTGCATGTCTTAACGATGCATGCGGCCTGCGACATGCGCGGACGTAGCCGCGGCAGAGGATAAGTCGGCGGCTCTGTGGATGCCCCGAAATTCCGTTGTCTGATCAGTTCCGGCTCAGCTTGCGGGGCAGGGGTGACGCTCGGCCATCCACTCGCGCATCGCCTGGGTGACGCTGATATTGCGCCGCGCCGGAGGGATGGCATTGAACCTCGCCAGCAGGGCGTCGGCCGAGATCGAGACTCTGCCACCCGCCGGGCAGAATGGCGGCCGGCGGCCGGCGGCGATGGCTGCCTCCCGTTCATTGCCGATGGTCTCGCTGGCCGTGCGAACCTCGGCGATCAGCCGCCGTGTGTCGGCGCGCAGCAGGGCGGTGGGATTGCGCGGAATGCGGGCGGCGGCGGTCAGGAACTCCTGCACCGTCATGGCTTCGGCGGCTGTGGCGAACAGGGTCGCGGCGAGGCCGACGACGAGTGCAATCTTCTTCATGGTCAATCTCCCCGTTTACCCAAGCCTGACCGTGACTTTGCGGCGGTATGGCGACCAAGAGAAAGGGCGCGCCCGACTGGACGCGCCCGATCACTGACTTGTTATCAGAAGGCTTCGGTTCAGGCTTCCGAACCGAGGCCGTCCTGCTGGCCGGCACCGCCGGCGACCATGTCCTTGGCCTGTTCGAGGGCCAGTTCGCGGTCCTCGTCATAGGCGGCCTTGATCACGTCCTCACCCTTCGCCTGGCGCTCGGCTTCGTCGGCCGAACGGGCGATGTTGATCTTGACGGTGGCCGAGACCTCGGCGTGCAGGCGAACCAGCACTTCGTGGACGCCCAGGGTCTTGATCGGGGTGTTGAGCACGATCTGGCTGCGCTCGACCTTGCCGCCTTCGGCCGTGACGGCCTCGACGATGTCGCGCGCGGCGACCGAACCGTACAGCTGACCCGTCTCACCGGCTTGCCGGATCATGACATAGGTCTGGCCGTCGATCTTGGAGCCGATCATGCCGGCGTCGGCCTTGTTCTTCTCGTTGCGGGCCTCGATGGCGGCGCGGTCGAGTTCGAACGCCTTCAGGTTCGCCGACGTGGCCCGACGGGCCTTGTCGCGCGGCAGAAGGAAGTTACGGGCGAAGCCGTCCTTGACGGACACGACGTCGCCGATGGCGCCGAGATTATCGACGCGCTCAAGCAGAACGACCTTCATCTTATTTCACCACGTAAGGCAGGAGGGCCAGATAACGGGCGCGCTTGATGGCCTTGGCCAGTTCGCGCTGCTTGATCTGGGAAACGGCGGTGATGCGCGACGGGACGAT
>CAZFQC010000339.1:0-2718 GCA_964520795.1 uncultured Brevundimonas sp. | reverse complement strand
GTCTCGCGGACATTGTGGTCGGTGATCAGGACGCCGATGCCCTGGCCCGCCAGATAGCGGATGACCTGGCGGATGTCGGCGATGGCCAGGGGGTCGATCCCGGCGAAGGGTTCGTCCAGCAGCATGAAGCTGGGCTTGCCGGCCAGGGCCCGGGCGATCTCGCAGCGCCGACGCTCGCCGCCCGACAGGCCCGAGGCCGGGGCGTGGCGCAGGTGGTCGATGCGCAGTTCCTCCAGCAGGCGGCTGGTCTCTCCGGCGATGGCGTCCCGGCCGGTGTGGTGCAGTTCGACCACCGCCCGGACGTTCTGCTCGACCGTCATGCCGCGGAAGATCGAGGCCTCCTGCGCCAGATAGCCCAGACCCATGCGGGCGCGCTGGTACATCGGCTGGGCCGTGATGTCCTCGCCGTCCAGCCAGATGGTACCGCTGTCAGGCGGGATCAGGCCGGTGATCATGTAGAAACAGGTGGTCTTGCCGGCACCGTTGGGGCCCAGCAGGCCCGCGACCTGGCCCCGCTCGACGTGCAGGGAGACGTCGCGCACCACCTGCCGCTGGCCGAACGAACGGGCGATGTGTTCGACCCGCAGGCCCGTCGGACGCACCTCTGCGGCGACCGCCGGCGTCGCCGGGGCCTCGATCACATTGAGGGCTGAGAGTTCCTTGCGCGCCAATGGTCAGACCGGGCCGGGGCTCAGTTGCCGCTGTTGTCGGGATAGAAGACGCCGCGGATACGGCCCTGACCGCCGGCCTCGATCCGCGCCGTCCGGGTACGGACATTGTAGGTCAGGCGCGAGCCGGTCAGGACGTTCTGGCCCTGGGTCAGGATAACGTCACCGGTCACCACGATCATGTCATCGGCGGTCGTATAGACAGCGCTGTCGCCGCGAATGGTCTGTTCCGGCGTGACGAAATAGACATTGCCCGAAGCCTCGATACGGCTTTCGCCCGTCTGGTTCAGGCCGGACACCGTGTCCGCGCGCAGCCGGTTGTCGCCCTGGACCAGCTCGGCGCGGCCGCGAAGGGTGACGGTATTGCCGACATATTCGCCGGCGTCGGCCCCGAACGAGATCGGCTGGTCGCTGCTGTTCGGGCGGGTCTGGGCGCCGCCCATCGTCGGCAGGGCCAGAAGCGCCAGCGCCGTCGCCGCGATGGTCAGGGTTCGGGTCATGCTCATGGGGTCGGCCCTCCGGCGCTGATCGTGCCGCGTATCTTGTTTTCGCCGGAGCCTCGAAACTCGACGCGCCCGCCCTGTTCCCGGATCACATAGGACGAAGCAGAGATGGTTCCAAGCGGGCCGGAGCCCTGGACACCCTTGTTGCCGGTCACAATGCCGGTCGAGGTGTCGACCACTGCCTCGGGCGTGACCAGGGTAAAGCCGGAGCCGCCGTCGGAAATCCGCACATTGGGGCCGATGGTCACGGTCTTGCCGGCCTCGTCATAGGTGCCGCCGTCGGCGGTCAGGGTGGTCACCTTGCGACCGCCGAGGTTCAGCCGCAGGGCCGGGCCGATCAGGCGGTAACGCCCGGTGTCGGGATCGCGCACCGCGCCGTCGGCGCCGATGACGAAGCTGCGGCCGGCGGCGTCCTGGCCATGGAAGCGCAGGGCGTCGAGCCTGATCTCACGACTGGTCCCGGCCTTGCGCTCGACGTCGGACATGACGCTGCGCAGCACGATCCAGCTGACCGTGCCGCCCGCCAGCACGATGATCGCCACCGGCAGGACCCGGCGCAGCAGCTGCACCCGCCGCGAGCGCGCGCGGAAGGCCCTGGCCGTCGCGGCGACGCGGGCCTCGTCCTCATGCGCGTGGGTGTCGGCGGGATCGGTCATCAGCTGTGCGCGAAGACGTCCATCTCGTCCCAGCCGGCCAGGTCGAGCGCCGACCGGGTAGGCAGGAAGTCGAAACATCTGCGGGCCAGCTCCGAGCGGCCCTCACGCGCCAGCATCTCGTCCAGCCGGACCTTGGCAGCATGCAGATAGAGGACGTCGGACGCCGCATACTCCAGCTGGGCCGGCGACAGCGTGGCCGCGCCCCAGTCGCTGGACTGCTGCGCCTTGGACAGGTCGACCCCGACCAGCTCGCGCACCACATCCTTCAGCCCGTGGCGGTCGGTGTAGGTACGGGCCAGTTTGGAGGCGATCTTGGTGCAATAGACCGGCCGCGTCTCGACCCCGAGGTGCAGCTGGAACATGCCGATGTCGAACCGGCCGAAGTGGAACAGCTTCAGCACCTTCGGATCGGTCAGCAGCCGCTTGAGATTCGGGCAGTCGTAGCCCGGTCGGTTCATGCGCACGACATGGGCGTCCCCGTCGCCGGCCGACAGCTGCACCACGCACAGGGGATCGCGACGGAAACGCAGCCCCATGGTCTCGGAATCGATGGCCACCTCGGGCCCGAGATCGAGGTCGGCGGGCAGGTCGCCCTCGTGGAGGAACACCGTCATTCGTGAAACCCTTTCAGGCCCTCAACTAGCGTGTGGCGGCGGGGATGTCTCCCTCCGGCGTCGCAGGTGGTTGGCGATTGGTGATTGGTGGTTGGTGGGCATCTTCAGGACGGGATCCATTGCTGGTGCGACCCGGCCCCGGGCCAATCACCAATCACCAACCACCTCGCCACACCCCCGAAACACAAACGGCGCCGCACCGAAGTGCGACGCCGTCTGAATATTGGTGCCCAGGAGAGGACTCGAACCTCCACGACATTTCTATCACTGGCACCTG
>CAZFQC010000338.1:0-2723 GCA_964520795.1 uncultured Brevundimonas sp. | reverse complement strand
CGATCCCGGTTTGTGAACGGAGTGTAATGTTACGTCGGCGGGCCGGGTCAAGGGGCGGGACGGCCCGATGCGACGAGCGGAGCTCTTTGCGCCGGAGCCGTCGCGCAGGCGGAGCGGTGGTCTGGTCGGAAGCGCGCCACCTGCTGCCCGGTCTCCAGGATCAGGTCCGGCCAGGCAGGCTGAACGGTCCGAAGGCGTCCGGTTCGCAGGGACTCGCGCGGATCGGACCGGGTGGACTGCCGGCAGGTCTGGTCAAAGCGGCCCAGAAGTCTCCAGCCCTCGGCGTCCGGAACGAATACGGCGATGTCGTCATGTCCGACGATCAGCAACTCCGGCGCGCCGTCTGCGTCCAGATCCCTGCGTGTGGCAAGGCAGAGGTTGGCGTACTGACAGTGGTCCAGGTCGCCGCTGCGATTGGCCGAGGCGATAAAGCCTGCGGGGAGCGGTTCGGAACCGGTAGGCCACATCTCGATCGCCGGGGCGCGCTCTTCTTCGTCGGCAAGCCGCGCGTCAAACCGATTCTCGATCTTTTGTGCGGCCACGGCTCCGGCTGCAACGGCGGTGTTCGAGGACCGGGTCAGCCGTTCCAGCGCCGCCTGTCCCGCCTTGCCGCTCTCGAAGCGCAGGAAGCGGTAGTCGAACTTGTCGGGCGCGACCGCGCCGCGCTCGAGTCGGGCGACCTGATCCATGACCGAGAGCCGAGCCGGGTCCAGCGCCGGGCTGAACAGCAGGAGGATGACGGCCACCGTCAGAATGGCGGTCCAGATGTTGGTGCGCTCCAGAGGGCGCATCCAGTCGCCCTTTCGCCAGAAGGGGCTGAGGGCGGCCCAGCCGTAGCCGGCGGCATAGGCGGCACCGACGAGGGCGCAGGCGGCGGCGATGATGCGGTCGGGGGTCAGGCCGTACTGGCCGATGCGGAGCGACAGTCCGAGCACGGCGAGGATGACCAGCGGGGTCAGCAGGACGGCGGCGACCCGCACGGCGACGCGCAGCACCACGGGCGGCAGGTTGTCAGGGCGGCCGTCCTGATAGGCGGTGTTGATGAGGATGATCAGGGCGGCGGTGGCGGCCAGCACCAGCGAGGTGCCGCTGCCGGTCTCCCACAGGCCCTGGAGGCCGGTGAAGGGCAGGGCGCCGAGGAAGCCGGCGGCCAGGACGGTCATGACCAGCAGGAGCCAAGAGAGCAGCATGAGGGCGACGGTGCGCACCCCCCGGATCAGGCCGTCGCGCACATCGGTCAGGTGGACGGCTGTGGCGAAGGCGAGGAAGGCGAGAGGAAAGGCAAACCAGGTCTCGCGCAGCAGATCCTCGAGAAAACCCAGGCCGATGACCTTGAACAGGGCCCCGCCGAGCGTCAGCAGAAACCAGAATGCAGCGGTGAAGGCGACCGACATGGCCAACTGGACCCCGGCCTTCCAGGTCGTGTCGAAATAGGTCGGGAAGCCGGCGATCCGGCGGCGCTCGACGTCCGCCGGTACCACCAGATGGTGGCTGATGAAGAGGGCGGCGGCCAAGAACAGCACTACGGGCGCGGACAGGAAGGGCGGGTTGCCCAGGGTGTCGGCGCTCTGGCGCGCGATGTCGTGCAGGCCGAGCAGGGCGAGGGCGGCACCCGCGACGGCGGTCCAGATCGCCAGGGTCAGGGGGCGCAGCCGGCCGACCCCGGCCAGCAGAACCAGCGGCAGGAAGGCGACGATCAACAGCAGGGGGCCGAACACCAGGGGCTCGGTCGCGGGCCAGACCCTCAGATCAACGTCGGTGCTGCGTTGAAGCCAGTAGAGGCCGAGGCCCTGCAACAGGCCGATGCCGATCCGGATCGGGCCCAGCATCGGTGAACCGGCACGTCCGAGGCTGTCGCGGCCGGTCGCTTCGGTGGTGTCGGTCATGATGCGGTCCCTCAACCCCATTTTGAGCCCCATCGGATGGGTTTGGGAAGGGGCGGGTGTTCGGGGCGCGGGCAATTGCGAGGCCGGCTATCCAATGCTAATGAATGGCTAGCCGGAGGTGCTGATGGCATTTCACGTTCGCGACAAGGTGACCGATACCCTGGTGCGCAAACTCGCCGATCAGCGGGGCGTCGGCCTGACAGAGGCCGTGCGGCTGGCGGTGTCCGCCGAACTTCATCGTATTGAGACAGACGCGGGGGAGCGGCTACGTCGGATGCGCGAGATTTCCGACGAACTCGCGCGGAGGCCGCGCACCGGATTGAAGGCGGACAAGGCCTTCTTTGATGAGATTTCCGGCGACTGATGTTTATCGATGCGTCAGCCCTGTGCGCCGTCCTTCTGGGCGAGCCCGATCATACGGAGCTGGAACTGCAGATCGCGCGGGCGGTGGACGCTGTGACTTCGCCGATTGCCGTTTGGGAAACCGTTCGGGCAATGGCTCGTGAACAGGGCGTCGAGGTCGAGACGGCCCTGGCCGATGTAGAGCGGTATCTGGTGGTGGCGGGGGTGCAGGTCGTCGAGATACCGGCCGGCACCCATCGGTTCGCGCTCGAAGCGTTTGATCGTTTCGGCAAGGGACGGCATTCCGCCGCGCTGAACATGGGGGACTGTTTTGCCTATGCCTGTGCGCGCAGCTATGGGGTCCCGTTGCTGTTCAAGGGTGACGATTTCGCCCGGACCGATATTGAGTCTGCCCTGACCCGTTGATTTCCACGCTCCTCCGTGTATAGAGCGCGCCTCTTCCGTCGCAGCTTCGGCCGCGGCGGTCCTGTCCGA
>CAZFQC010000337.1:0-2750 GCA_964520795.1 uncultured Brevundimonas sp. | reverse complement strand
GAGATCCGCCTGCAGACCGGCGAGCCCTATCTGATCTTCTCCGACACGGTGAACCGCCAGATGCCGCAGCATCAGCGCGACCTCGGCCTGTCGGTGAAACAGTCCAACCTGTGCGCCGAAATCATGCTGCACACCGGCCGCGACCACCTTGGCGTCGACCGGACGGCGGTCTGCTGCCTGTCCTCGGTCAATGCCGAAATGTTCCTGGAGTGGCGCGAGGAGCCGAAATTCATCGAGGACGTCATGCGTTTCCTCGACAATGTGCTGGAAGACTTCATCCGCCGCGCCCCGCCGGCCATGGCCGCGGCCGTCTATTCGGCCAAGCGCGAGCGTTCGGTCGGCCTCGGCCTGATGGGCTTCCATTCCTTCCTGCAGCAGCAGGGCGTGGCCTTTGAATCCGCCATGGCCAAGTCGTGGAACATGCGGCTGTTCAAACATCTGCGCCGCGAGGCCGACAAGGCCAGCCGCCTGCTGGCCGAAGAGAAGGGCGCTTGCGAGGACGCCGCCGAACGCGGCGTCATGGAACGGTTCAGCCACAAGCTGGCCATCGCCCCGACCGCCTCGATCTCGATCATCTGCGGAGGCACCTCGGCCGGTATCGAGCCGATCCCGGCCAACATCTACACGCACAAGACCCTGTCGGGCTCGTTCGCGGTCAAGAACCCCTATCTGGAGCGCATCCTGGGCGAGAGGGGCATCGACACCGAGGCGGTGTGGAACTCGATCCTCGAGCACGAGGGTTCGGTCCAGCACCTCGACCAGCTGAGCGACGACGAGAAGGGGATCTTCAAGACCGCCTTCGAACTCGACCAGCGCTGGGTCGTCGAACTGTCAGCCGACCGCGCCGCCGAGATCTGCCAGGCCCAGTCGATCAACCTGTTCATCCCGGGCGATGTGAACAAGTGGGATCTGCACATGCTGCACTGGTCGGCCTGGGAGAAGGGCGTGAAATCGCTCTACTATTTGCGCTCCAAGTCGGTTCAGCGCGCGGCCTTCGCCGGTGCCGAGGATAAGGTTGAGGCCGAGGTCGATCCGAACCAGCCGGACCTCTTCAGCGCCGCACGCACCGACTATGACGAGTGTCTGGCCTGTCAGTAGGGCGCTGACGGACCGCCTGAGGCCTGTGACCCTGGAACCTCGTTCTGCCGCCGACGTTCGGCTGCGGCTGCAAAAGTCTGTTGGCGCGCCGGCCTTCATCGTGCAGGGTTGGAATCATTAACGGATCGGGAGGACCGTTGATGCGTATGACGGTGGTTTCGTTCGGAGTGTTGGCGACTGTGGTCCTCGGGGCCCCGGCGGTCGCTGCGGATTCCCGCCCCGAAACGCCGGCCTCCCAGACCCCCAGGTCCTCTCCATGGGCCGTCGTCCGCGACGAGCCCGCGACCGTTTCCGACCTGATGGCCCGGACCGACCGTGATGCCCGGCTCGACGGAGCGGACCGCCAGGACTTCGCCCCGAAAGACGGCTGGAGCGGCTATTCGCCACCCAGCCGCGACCGCGCCTCGCCCTGGGTGGCGTCCAGCCGGGACGTCTGGTTCGAGAACAGCGCCTTCGACGACCGGCTGCGGCTGCGCACCGAGGGGCCGGTGCGCCGGGCCGACGGATCGCCCCTGCCGCCCGGGCCGCTGGATCCGGCCGCCTATGAGGCGGAACACTATGACCTGACCTATACCCGCGGCTGGACCGGCATCCTCGGCCGGACCGCGTCCGGGCTCGATGTCACCCTGACCCCCCATGTCGGGGTCGGCGTCGGATCGCGCGGCGGCTCGACCGAGGCCGGAGCCACCCTCCGCATCGGCCCCGATCTCGACCGCCTGGTGCCCGAGGGCGAGGAGGCGTTCGGCCAGAGGCCGCGCTGGTATCTGTACGCCGCCGGCTCGGGCCGGGCGGTCGGCTATAACTGGGCCCGGACCCGGGACGGCGAGTTCGCCCGCTCGGGCATCAGCCACGACTCCGGCGTCTTCATGGGCGACGCCTCGCTGGGCCTGGCCATGCGACGCGGCCCGGTGCAGAGCTCGATCGGCCTGGTCTACCGCGAACTGGGGGTCGACGGCCTGCGCGCCGGCGAGGGCGTCGACACCGACGTCTCCGAGGGCGTCATCGCGTTTCAGCTGTCGATCAAGCCTGAGTAGGGCTCAGGGCTCAGGGCTCAGGGCTCAGGGCTTGGGAAGCCTGTTCGCGACCTCATCGCCGCCTGGGCCCCAAGCCCTACTCACTACTGCCTGTTCGGGCCACGCCTTCGCGGCGGTCGTCGGCGCCGCCGTCCCAGGCCCAGACGCCGTCCGGGCCCGGGCGCCATATCCCGCCATGCAGGCCCGAGGTCTCGCTGTCATTGGGCCGCAGGGTCACGCCGCGCGCGCCCAGGCCCGCTCGCAGGGATTCGGAGAACCGCTCCGTATCCGCGCCGAAGCCGTCGCCCCGCGCCACCAGATTGGGCAGGTTGAACGCCGTCTGGACGGGCAGGCCCCAGTCCAGGATGGCGATCAGGGCCCTTGCATTATAGGCGAGGATCGACGGCCCGCCGGGCGAGCCCAGGGCGCCGAGCAACCGGCCCTCGCGGTCAAGGATGAGGATCGGGGCCATTGACGACCGCGGCCGCTTGCCCGCCGCCACGGCGTTGGCGGCCGGAGTTCCGTCGGCCCGCGTCGGCGAGAAGGAGAAGTCCGTCAGCTGGTTGTTGAGGAAGAAGCCTGCCGCCATCCGGCCCGAGCCGAACACACTCTCGACCGTGGTGGTCATGCTGACGGCAT
>CAZFQC010000336.1:0-2754 GCA_964520795.1 uncultured Brevundimonas sp. | reverse complement strand
CGGCCGAACGCCTTGTAGACGGCTTCGGTCTTGTGGTGGTCGTCGTCGCCGGTGACGGAGACATGGACGGCCGCGCCCATGGCCTCGGCCAGCGAGCGGAAGACGTGGGCTGTCAGATCGGTGCGGTAGTCGCCGATGAAGGGGGTCGAGAAGGTCCCTTCAAATACGGGGAAGGGGCGGCCGGACAGGTCGATGGAAACGCTGGCGTTGGCCTCGTCCATCGGCAGGACGAAGCCGTAGCGGGCGATGCCGCGGCGCGCGCCCAGCGCCTGTTTCAGGGCCTGGCCGAGGGCGATGGCCGAGTCCTCGATGGTGTGGTGCGGGTCGGTGTGCAGGTCGCCTTCGCAGGCCAGGCGCAGGGAGAAGCCGCCGTGGGCGGCGACCTGTTCCAGCATGTGGTCGAAGAAGCCGACGCCGGTGGCGATGGAGACGGGGCCGGTGGCGTCGAGGTCGACGGCGCAGACGATGCGGGTCTCCTTCGTATCGCGGATGGCCTCGCCGGTGCGGTGGGCGCGGCTGGATGCGGTGCCGAGGCCGAGCGCGGCGAGCAGCCGGTCGTTGACCTCGGCCCGGGCGGAGACCGGCAGGCGCAGCCGGTCGCCGGTGCGTTCGGCGGCGAGGCCGAAGCGGGCGAGGGCGGTCAGGACGACGTCAGGGTCGGCGGGGCGGGCCATGATCACGGGGCCGAAGCCCGGCTCGATCGTCATGTCGCGCGAGAGGGCCTTGATCAGCCGGTCGCGCTCCGACCGGACGAGGGCGATGCGGGCCGTCGTCTCCATCATCCGGGAAGGGTCGAGCGCCTGAAGGGCGAGGCGGATGGAGACCTCGGGCAGGGCGTAGGGCTCCAGCACGGAAACGAGGCGCGCGAGCGTGTCCGGCTGGCCGAGGGCGGCACCGACGCGGGCACCAGCGAGACCCCAGGCGAGGGAGAGGCTGCGCAGGACGATGAGGTTGGCGTGGTCGCGGATGGCGACCGCGGCGGAGGGGGCGTCGGCGAACTCGGCCATGCCCTCGTCGATGACCAGCAGGGCGGGGGCGACCCGTTCGGCCATCTCGGCCACGGCCTCGGGGGAGCCGAGGGCGCGGAGGATGACGGCACCGGTCGCTACACCGGCGGCGGGCGGAGCATAGAGGGCGGCGAGGGCGCGGCAGGGTTCGGCGTCGGGTGCCTCGACACGCAGACCTTCCCGGGCGGCGAGGCGGAAGACCAGTTCGAGGCCATGGGTCAGGCCACGGACCGGCAGGACGCTGTCGACGGCCACGCCATAGACTTCGGCCATGCGGGCGGCGAGGGCGCGGGGTTCGGCCGGATAGCGGTCGAGGCCGTCGCCGCCGGCGACCAGCGGTGCGAAGGGAGCAGGCAGGTTGTTCATCCGCCGGTCCTCAGATCCGCGGCCCGGGCGTGGGCTTCCAGACCCTCCAGCCGGGCGAGGCGGGCGGCGACGGGAGCGAGGGCGGCGGCCCCGGCCTCGGTCACGACCTGAACCGACATGGTGGTCATGAAGCTGGCGGTCGTCACGCCGCCCAGGGTGCGGGCGGCGCCGTCCGTGGGCAGGACGTGGCTGGGGCCGGCGGCGTAGTCACCCAGGGTCTCGGCCGCGAAGGCACCGACGAAGACGGCCCCGGCGGCGGAGATGCGCTTGACCAGCTGTTCGGCGTCCACGGTCTGGAGGGCCAGGTGTTCGGGCGCGTAGAGATTGGCGACCTCGCAGGCCTCGGCCACATCGCGAACGCGGATGGCGCGGCCCTCGGCGAGGGAGGCGCGGGCGATGTCGGCGCGGGGCAGGGTCCCGAGCTGGCGGTCCACCTCGGCGAGGATGGCGTCGATATTGGCGCGGCTTTCGGAGACGAGGATGACCTGGGCGTCGGCGTCGTGCTCGGCCTGGCTGAGCAGGTCGGCGGCGGCGATCTCCGGGTCGGCGTCGCGGTCGGCAATGACCAGCAGTTCGGACGGGCCGGCGGGCATGTCGACGGCGGGGCCGCCGGGCAGGTTCGACGCCTGTTTCTTGGCCTCGGCGACCCAGGCGTTGCCCGGGCCGAAGAGCTTGTCGCAGGGCTCAATGACGCCGTCGTCCAGTTCGGCACCGAAGGTCAGGGCGGCGATGGCCTGGGCTCCGCCGATCTGCCAAAGGTCGTCGAGGCCGGCCTCTGCGGCGGCGAAGATCATGGCCGGGTGGGGCTCGCCCGAGGCCGAGGGCGGGGTGACGGCGACGCGACGACCGACGCAGGCGACGGCGGCCGGGATGGCCAGCATCAGCAGGGACGAAAACAGGGGAGCGGAGCCGCCGGGGACATAGAGTCCCGTCGAACGCAACGGCCGCCAGACGAGACGCGAGCGGACACCGGGGACGATCTCGACGTCTGCGGTGTCCTCCGGCCGGGTCGCCTCGTGGAAGATGCGGATGTTCTCTGCGGCAATCCGGATCGAGCGGGTGTCGGCCGGGCGCAGGGCGTCGCGGGCGGCGGCGACGCGATCGGGAGTCAGGACCAGCCGGCGCGGCGCGGCACCGTCCAGTTTGAGGCTCCACTCCGTGACGGCGGTGCCGCCGCGTTCACGGACATCGTCCATGATCTCGCGCACCGTGTCGGTGACACGGGATTCGGTACGGCGGCGCGGACGGGCGAGGGCCTCAAGGCGGCCGCCTGCGTCCAGGGCGTTCCAGTCGATCCGGCGCATCACATCATCTTCTCGATCGGAAGGACGAGGATGGCCGAGGCACCGGCGGCCTTGAGCCGTTCCAGCGTCTCCCAGAA
>CAZFQC010000335.1:0-2756 GCA_964520795.1 uncultured Brevundimonas sp. | reverse complement strand
AGGTGGGCGCGGAGCTCCTCAAGCGCGGTGACGTCGATCTCCTCCACATAGGTGATGTGGGGGATGCGGCGGACGCTCTCGGCCATCTTCTCCGCGATCTTGCGGCGGACGCCGATGATGCGGGTGACGGTCGTTCCTTCGTGCCGCTCGTAGGCGGAGGCGGTCGATGATCCGGGTGCGGATGGTGTGTGGCCGCCGCTGGAGACGTAAGCGTCGAGGTCGCCGTGTTCAATGCGGCCGGCGGGGCCGGAGCCGGGCACGAACTGGAGTTCGATCCCGAGATCGCGGGCGCGGCTGCGCACGGCGGGGGAAGCGAGCGGGCGCTGGCCGGCGGCGCGGGTCGTGAAGGCTTCCGCAACAGCCTTGGCCGGAGCCTTGGCAGGCGCGGGAGCGGCGGCTTTCGCGACCGGGGCCGGTGCGGCCTCGGCCTTCGGCGTGGGAGCGGCGGCGGGAGCAGGAACCGCCGCCTGATCGCCCTTGCCCTCGACATTGAACGACACCAGCGGGCCGCCGACGGCGAGTTGCTGGCCGGCTTCGCCGTGCAGGGCGACGACGGTTCCGGCGACGGGGCTGGTCAGTTCGACCGTGGCCTTGTCGGTCATGACCTCGGCGAGGAGCTGGTCCTCGGAGACGGTGTCACCGACCTTGACGTGCCAGCCGACCAGTTCGGCCTCGGCGGTGCCTTCGCCGACGTCGGGGAGTTTGAAGACGAAGTTTCCGCCGGCGGCGGCCGGAGCAGCGGCAGGCGCGGCCTCGGCCTTCGGTGCCTCAGCTTTCGGCGACGGAGCGGGTTCGGCTTTCACGGGCACCGGAGCGGCATCGGCGGAGGCATTGCCCGCGCCCTCGACCTCGAACTCGACCAGCGGCGAGCCGACGGCCAGTTGCTGGCCGGGTTGGCCGTGGGCGGCGAGCACCTTGCCGGCGACGGGGCTGGTCAGCTCGACTGTCGCCTTGTCGGTCATGATGTCGGCGATGATCTGGTCCTCGGCGACGATATCGCCGACCTTGACGTGCCAGGCCACCAGTTCGGCCTCGGCGGTGCCTTCGCCCACGTCGGGCAGTTTGAAGACGTAGCGACCCATCTCAACGCCCTCCAGTCATGACGGCCTTCAGCGCCGTGGCGACCCGTTCGGGTCCCGGGAAATATTCCCACTCGAAGGCGTGTGGATAGGGGGTGTCCCAGCCGGTCACCCGCGCGATCGGCGCCTCGAGGTGGTAGAAGCAGCGCTCCTGCACCAGGGCCGACAGCTCGCCGCCGAAGCCCGAGGTTTTCGGCGCCTCGTGGACGATGACGCAGCGGCCGGTCTTCTTCACCGAGGCCTCGATGGTCTCGATGTCGAGCGGCACGAGGGTGCGCAGGTCGAGGACCTCGGCGTCGACGCCGGCGTGTTCGGCCCCGGCGAGCGAGACCCAGACCATGGTGCCGTAGCAGAGGATGGTGACGTCATTGCCCTCACGCATGACGCGGGCCTTGCCGATCGGCTCGACATATTTGCCGGTCGGGACCTGGGCCAGCTCCTGGGCCTTCCACGGGCTGACCGGCTTCTGGTGCCAGCCGTCGAAGGGGCCGTTGTAGAGGCGTTTGGGCTCGAAGAAGATAACCGGGTCATCGTCCTCGATGGCCGCGGTCAGCAGGCCCCTGGCGTCATAGGGGTTGGACGGGATAACGACCTTGAGGCCGGCGATGTGGGTGAACAGGCTTTCGGGCGACTGGCTGTGGGTCTGGCCGCCGAAGATGCCGCCGCCATAGGGGCTGCGCACCGTGATCGGGCTGGTGAACTGGCCGGCCGAACGGTAGCGCAGCTTGGCCGCCTCGGAGACGATCTGGTCGTAGGCGGGATAGATGTAGTCGGCGAACTGGATCTCGACGACCGGGCGCAGGCCGTAGGCGCCCATGCCGATGGCGGCGGCGACGATCCCGCATTCGCTGATCGGGGCGTCGAAGCTGCGGGTCAGGCCATGCTTTTTCTGCAGATGGTCGGTGACGCGGAAGACGCCGCCGAAATAGCCGGCGTCCTCGCCGAAGCTGAGGACGTTCGGGTCCTCGGTCATCTTGATGTCGAGGGCCGAGTTCAGCGCCTGGATCATGTTCATGGGGGTCGTGGTCATGGTCAGACTCCGACCTCGCGCCGCTGTTCGGTGATGCGCCAGTCCTCTGTGGCGTAGACTTCCTCGAACATGGTCTTCACCGAGGGGCGCGACTGGCCGAGGGTGCCGATGGCCTCGGACTCCTTGCCGGCGGCGCGGACCTGTTCGACGGCGTCGGCCTCGGCGGCCGCCTGCTGGTCGTCCGACCATTCGCCGAGGGCGATGAGGTGCTGTTTCAGGCGGGCGATCGGATCACCCAACGGCCATTTGTCGTGCTCGTCAGCGGGGCGGTAGCGGCTGGGATCGTCCGAGGTCGAGTGCGGGGCACCGCGGTAGGTGAACAGCTCGATAACCGTCGCGCCCTGGTTGGAGCGGGCCCGCTCCTCGGCCCACTGGGTCGCAGCCCAGACCGCGAGGAAGTCATTGCCGTCGACGCGCAGGGCCGGCAGGCCGTAGCCGATGGCCTTGGAGGCGAAGGTGGTCTCAAGACCACCCGCGATGCCCATGAAGGACGAAATGGCCCACTGGTTGTTGACGATGTTGAGGATGACCGGAGCGCGGTAGACGCTGGCGAAGGTCAGGGCGTTGTGGAAGTCGCCCTCGGCCGTGGCGCAGTCGCCGATCCAGCTGATGGCGATCTTGTTATCACCCTTGTAGGCGCTGGCCAT